>NZ_JBFTJF010000026.1:0-62658 GCF_056395305.1 Variovorax sp. 10L426
GACGCGGCGCCCCAGGCGCCCCAAATCCATCGTCCCATCGGTACACTTTGGCATCGGCAGTCCTCGGTTGAAATTGGCGTCAGATACCAATGTCAACGCGCTCCGGCACGAGGCTGCCGACCCTCTACTGGTGAAATTTCCGGGCTAGCATCGCCGCGCCGGCATGCAGCCACGGCGCGGCGCTGAAAAAAATCATTCGAGGAGACCCGACTCATATGGATCGTCGTACTTTTGTCCGCGCCACCGGCGCGGGCGTTGCACTGGGATGTGCCTCGCTGGCGCGTGCGGCCTTCGAGCCCGTCGCCGCAGGCGACGTGATCGCCATCGGCCAGAGCGCCGTGCTCAGCGGCCTGCTGGGGCAGACTGCCCTGGTCATGCAGGCAGGGGCCCGGCTGGCGTTCGACGAGGTGAACGCACAGGGCGGCATCGGGGACCGCAAGCTGAAGCTGATCGCGCTCGACGACGCCTTCGATCCGGCCAAGGCCCAGGCCAACTACCAGACGCTGATCCAGAAACACAACGTCCTGGCCTGCTTCGGGGGCGTGGGCGCCGCCACCACGCTGGCCGCCCTGCCGCAATTGCGCAGTGGCGGCACGCCCCTGGTCGGCGCGACGGCGGTGGTGGACTCGGTGCGCGACAAGGCCGAAGGCATCGGCTACTTCACGCGGGCCAGCCAGCAGCGCGAAGCCATCGCCCTGGTGCAGCATCTCCACACGCTGGGCATTCGGCGTCTGGCGGTTGGGTACTTCAACTCGAAGGGTGGCGAGGAAGTGCTGGCCCAGATCAGACAGGCGGCAGAGAAGTCCGACATGTCGGTGCTCGGCGCGGCTGCAGTAGACGGGGACGGCGGCAACGCCGCCGCGGCGGGCAAGGCACTGTCGCAGATGCGGGCGCAGGCGGTCATTCTGTACCTCACCGCGGCGCCGGCCGCCGGACTCGTCCAGGCTGTGTGGGCCGACGGCGGCGCGCCCTCCTTCTACGGCATGTCGATCCTGGCCGGCGACGTTGCCGCAAAGCTCCTGGGCCCGCAATCGCGCGGCATCGCGATTTCGCAGGTCACGCCCTTTCCCTGGGACGCTGCCGATGCGGATGCCACCCGCTACCGCCAAGCCGCCCAGGCAGCCAAGGTGCCCCTGGGCTACCACAGCTACGAGGGCTACATCTCCGCCCGCGTGCTGGTCCAGGCGATCCGGTTGGCAGGGCGCGACCTGAGCCGCGCCAGCCTGCATGCGAGCCTGCGCAAGCTCAAGACGCGCGTGGCGACGCTCGACGTCGATTTCAGCGCGGGGCAGAGCACGGGCTCGGAATTCGTCGAACTGGTGCAAGTGCGAAGCGACGGCCGCTACGTGCGCTGAACACGGCGCGCCGAGATGGCGCGAGGGCGGGCTTTCCACAATCGGGCCGACGCAAGCTGGCAGGCGGCTGAACAAACGTGCCGGCCTGAGGACGCCGCGCCCTACGACTACACGTCGAGCACCAGCTTCCTGCCCGTGCAGCGCGAAACGCAGATCATCATGCTCTTGCCCGACTGGCGCTCCATCTTGGTCAGAATTCCGTCCTGGTGGTCCAACTCGCCGTCGAAGCCAAGCACCGCTGTCTCGCAGGCGCCGCAAACGCCCTCCTTGCAGCTGTAGTCGGGGTTCAGGCCGGCATCGATCAGCGCATCGAGGATCGACTTGCCCGCAGGCACTTGCACCGACTGCCCGCTCTGTTCGCACACGACCTCGAAGCCGTGCATCCCGGCGGACGAGTCCACGGCCACCGCCGCGAAGCGCTCGATGTGAGTGTTGAGGCAACCCAGTTGCTCGCACGCCTTCTCGAAGGCGCCGAGCATCGGTGTGGGGCCGCAGCAGTAGTAGTGGCTATCGACGCCGCGACCGGCCAGCAGCTTGGCCAGGTCGGGCGGTCCGCCGGCCTCGTCGTCGAAGTGCCAGGTGACTGCGGCCTTGTCCTTCAGAGCCTCGATGGCTTCGACGAAGGCCGCTTCCTTGCGATTGCGCGCACAGTACAGCAGCTCCACCGGTTCGCCCAGGGTCGTCAAGCGCTGCAGCATGCAGAAGATGGGCGTCACACCGATGCCACCGGAGACCAGCACGCTCTTGGGCGCGTTCTCATGCAGCTCGAAGTTGTTGCGGGGGCCCGAGATGTCGATGACCTGCCCGACGCGCAGGTGCTGGTGCACGAAGCGCGAGCCGCCGCGGCTCTTCTTGTCGCTGAGCACACCCACCACGTAGCGGCCGCGGTCGCTCGCCGGGTTGCACAGCGAATAGCTGCGCACCAGGCCGTTGGGCAGGTGCAGGTCGATGTGCGAACCAGCCCCGAACAATGGGAACTCCGCGCCCGCGCCGGTGGGGTGGAACTCGACGCTGACGATACCGTCGGCCTCATGACGCATGGTGTGCACGAAAGCCTTGAGCGTGGGGGAATGCATTGGCGTGAGATGGGTGTCGGTGCCGCCAGATGGCAGCTCCGGTCTGTCACATGATGTGCAAGCCTCCGTCCACCATCAGGGTCGTCCCCGTGATGAAGGACGCCTCATCCGAGGCCATCCAGAGAATGGGATACGCGATTTCCATCGGGTCTGCCCATCGGCCGACCAAGGAGGTGTCCTTGCGTTCGGTACGCAACTGTTCCAGGCTCTTGCCCGCCCCCTGGGCGCGCGCCGCGTGGAACTCGGTCAGGGTAGAACCGGGACAAACCGCATTGGCACGCACGCCGTGGGCGGCCTCCTCGAAAGCGAGACTGCGAGTGAACGCCAGTTGGGCTGCCTTGGTGGCGTCATAGAGAGCCATGCCCCTGCGGCCCGTGACGGCGTAGCAGGAGGACACGTTGACCACACTGCCCTTTCCGGACGCCCGCAACGCGGGCAGCGCTGCCTTGCAGTAGTTCGACATACCCACGAGGTTGACCGCAACCATGGCCTGCCATTCCTCTGCGGTGACGTCCTCTATGGCGGCGTAGTTGCGCATCGCCGCATTGTTGACGAGCGCGTCGAGGCGCTGCCACCGGCTCAGGCACATGCGAATCACCTCCTTCGCTCGGTTCTCGTCTCGCACATCGGCCTCGATGGTGAAGACCTGGGCCCCCGGCATCTCCGCTTCAATGGCTTGACGGGTGCGTTCAAGTCCTTCGGCGTTGGCGTCCACCATCGCAACGGAGGCACCGTTCGCGCAGAACAAGGCGGCAGTCGCTGCGCCGATTCCGGAAGCCGAACCCGTGATGATCGCAACCTTGCCGGCCATTCGTTGATGGGTCATTTCCGTCATTCCACCTTGGCGCCGGTTTCCTTGATGACCGCGCCCCAGCGCTTGATCTCCGTGTCGATCCATCGGCTGAACTCCTGCGGTGAACTGGCGATGACCTCGAACTCCATGTCCTCCAGCTTCGACTTGATCTCCGGCGTGTTCAGGATGCGAACGAACTCCTCGTTGTAGCGTTTGATGATGTTGGGCGGTGTTCCACCCGGCGCCAGAAAGCCGATCCAGGAGGTGGCTTCGAAGCCCTTGAGACCCGATTCAGCCAGCGTGGGAATGTCAGGCGTGCTGTGGAAACGACGGGCGCCCGTTGTTGCAAGCAGCCGGAGACGCCCGTCTTTGACGAAGCCCTGCACATTGCCTGGAACGAAGAACCCTGCCTGCACATTGCCCGCCAGGAGGTCGGCCACAGCCGGTGCTGCGCCACGGTAGGGAACGTGGGTCATCTGGAAGCCGGCGCTCGACTTCATCATCTCCATGGTCAGATGGGACGCACTCCCGATGGACACAGAGCCATAGGAGTACTTCGTCGGGTTGGCTTTGACCTTGGCGAGAAAGTCCTGCACGCTGGTGATCCCGGTCGATGGATTCACGACCAGATACTGGGGCGATTTCACCGCCAGGGTGATCGGCGCGAGATCCTTGCGCGGGTCAAAGGGCATCTTCTCGAACAGGGTGACATTGATCGCCAGCGGTCCGTTGTATCCCACCAGGAGCGTCTGACCGTCCGGTGCGGACCGGGCCACCTCGGCGGCGCCGATGTTGCCGCCAGCCCCGCCCTTGTTCTCGACCACGAAAGGCTGGCCGAATGCTTCCTGCAGCTTGGGGGCCACCAGACGGGCCAGTACGTCGTTGGTGCTTCCGACGATGGGCACGATGATGCGAACCGGCTTGTTGGGGCGCCAGTCGGCCGCGGCCTGGTCAGCCCAGGCCTGCCCCGTGGCGGCTGACGCCATCACGACGGCAGCCAGCAATGTGGTGAGTTTCACTTTGTCTCCTTTGATCGTTGGGTATCGGCTTGTCTCGTTCAGGCCTAGAGGCTGAAGACCGGCTTCTTCGTGCTGTCGGCAAGATGCTCACTGGCCCACTCGAGCGGGCTCTGATCCTTCGGCAGTAGCACGCCAGCGGGCCGAACACGCTGCTGGCTCGAATCGAGTGCCGGAGGGACGTCCCCTTTTTCCAATCCGATCGCGGCTTCCTGGAGCATTCGGCGCGCCATGACGATGGCCTTGTCGGTCGGCAGCAAGCGCTCGGCCTCGTGATCCTGGATGGGCCCCATGCTTTCCTGCAGCGAATAGTCCTGGGCGGAGAATCCGAAGACGCCGCTGTAGGACCGCTCTTCACGCTGGGCAACGCGGTCGATCAAGTAGTCGTTGTCTCGATTGGCGCGCGGCACGAAGCTTCCCGGCGCCTCGTAGTCCACGTGGATGCCCTTGCCGGCCTCCATGGCCTCCCGCTCTTCCGCACCCAACGCGCGGTCCGGCTGCCAGTTGATGCTCCATGCCCAGCAGTTGTGATCATCGATCGGCACCCAGATATGACCAGCCAGCGCGTGATCGCCGAACGGGGCAATCAGCGTGAACCATGGGAACAACCACTGGGTGATTCGCCAGTAGTAGGAATCCGGCTCGCCGTTGCGCCGGCCAAACAAGCTCAGGCCGAAGGGCGTCTTCTCGATCTCGAAGATCACGTTGCCGTCCGCCTTGATGTAGTCCAGCGCCTTGACCCCCTGGTGCATGGGATCGGTATCGACCTCATAGCGGTGCACGTAAGACACATGCGCCGTGTCGATGCCGCCCTCCATGGCCTGGAGATAGCTGCTGCGCTGCAGGCGCTTGGAGACGAAGACACGGTCTGCCGGCAACGTGCACCACTCGATCTCGGGCAGCTCCGGCTGCATACCCTCCGGCCCCATGTAGGCCCAGACGATGCCACCGCGCTCGATGCAAGGGTATCCCTTGATGTGCATCCGGGCGCACGACTGGGGGGACGACGGGACGTCCACGCATTTGCCGTCGCCATCGAACTTCACGCCGTGGTAGGCGCAGCGGATTCCGTTCTCTTCGTTGCGACCGAAGAAAAGCGACACACCCCGATGGGAGCAGAACTCGCCGATCAGGCAAGCCTTGCCGTCCGTATTCCGGAAGGCCAGCAGCTTCTCGCCCAACAACTGCACTCGCACCTGCGGCCCATTGGCCTCTTCGATCTCACTCGACATCAGCGCCGGGACCCAATAGCGCCGCAGCAGATCGCCCATGCGCGTTCCTGGCCCGACCCGGGTCAATGTTTCCGACATTTCCTTGTTCATCGCGTCATCTCCAGTTTGTTCAGATCTGTCCGACCTGCGGACACATGTATCCATAGTACGGACTTCATTGATCCAAGTCAACAGGTGAGATCAGCTGTCCATCTGATGGACAATACGCTTCGCGACAATGAGAACCAACCGAACGAAAGAGGTGCGTTGTGGATGCTGAGGAGAAGTCGAGCGAAGGGGTTCGGGCGGTAGAGCGCGCACTGGACATCCTGATGGCCTTCACGTCCGGCGATCACGAATTGACTGCGGGCGAACTGCTCAAGCGCGTGGACCTGAGCCGTCCGACCCTCTACCGTTTGCTGCGCACGCTGGAAAACAAGGGATTCGTTGTTTCCTCCGGGGATCCGCAGCGCTTTTCACTGGGTGCGTCCGTGGCGCAGCTGGCCCATGTGTGGAGCAACAGCATGGATGTTGCCGCGGTCGCCCAACCCATGCTCAAACGACTGTGGGATCAGACAGGAGAGACTGTCGCGCTGCTCGTCCACGAGGGCAACGACCGCGTGTGCATGGCGGAACTTCCCAGCGCCCAACCGTTGAGCTTCAAGCGCGGCGTGGGGCACCGGGAAGACGTGACCCGTGGAGCCAGCGGGCGCGTCATCCTCGCCCATCTGCCATCCCCCGAAACGTACCTGCAAGGGGGCCACGACGAGCCCATCGACCTGGCCGCGTTTCGCAGGCGCCTGAAAAAGATCCAGGACCAGGGCTATGAAGTCAGCCGCGACGAACTCATCAAGGGCGCTGTGGCGGTCGCGGTCCCCTTTTTTCTCGGAGACGGCAAGGTCATCGGGTCACTGGCGGTCTTTGGTCCTGGCGTGCGCGTGGATCATGAGCGCGTGTCGTTCTTCGCGGAGCTTCTGAAGGCTGAAGCAAAGAAGCTATCCCAGGCGCTTGGGCAGCGATAGTCGTCCAGCGTCAAGCCATCGGTTGCAGGCCAATGCGGGTGACGCCGAATTTCTCATGCGCTTTCGTGAACACGAACGATCGCTCGAAATCGGGTCGATTGTCCGGTTCGGAGTTGACGCTCCAGCAAATCTCGAAGTTGTCGACAGGCTTTGCCGCCCGGCCGGCGTAGAAGCTCGTGTAGCACTCGCTGACCCGCTCGAGCGCATCCTGGGCATATCGCTTCGCGTTCGCCGGATCGGGCCAATGGACTTGCGCCAGCGCGCAACGAAAGCTCAACGCGATCCGCTCTCCGAGGATGGGCTCGGTGTTGAAGTCGCGGAAGAGGTCGCGCAAGCGATTGCAGAAACCCAGCGCGGCGATCAGATCGCCGCGCACCAGGAACAAGAACTCATCACCCGCCGCGTACTTTCTGTAGAAGCGGCGTTGGGTCAACGGGACCTTGGCGAGCGACTCGCTTCCGACTGGAGAGCCGCCAAATTTCTTCTTGTACATCTCCTCGTCCCTGCGCATGGTGGCGTGGATCTTCTGCACGATGCCCCTGAGCAACCGGTCGCCGCGCTCGAATCCGAACTTCTGGTTGACGCTGCTGAAGTCATGGATGTCGAGGAGGATCAGGTGACCTTCGCGCTGCAAACCCTGCGCCAGCGCGAACATGGCAAAGTCTTCTTCAAGACGGTCCTGCCGAGGTATGCCGGTGACGACGTCGAGCGTGAAGCTGCGATTGACCGATGCCAACATCCGCTTGAGATTCTCGATTTCATCGTCCTTGCGCTTGCTCGCCACCTCTTCCGCGAACCAGAGCCTGTCGACCAGAAACCACGCAGCGCTCGCCGCAAGCATCATCGAGAAGATCAACAACGGCCACGAAAGCAAGAGCACCGAGCCGTCGACATGCACGACGGTGTCGGCCGGCACCAGGAAGAAGTCGACCAGCGTCTTCCGGAAATCGTCACTCAGCTTGGCGGCCCCCAGCAGCAAGCTTGCGACCGGGCCCACGACCGCGATCACCAGTTTGGGATTGACCGGCCTGAGTTTCATGCGGGGCTCACAACGCTACCGGAACCACTCGGCCGACGAGAGGTAGCTTCTGTCGCTTCTCCCCCCCACGGCCAGAACCAGGCCGTGCCCCCCGCAACCAGCATCTGGCCGTCGGGCAGCAGAACGGCAGCGGCAGAGGCATGCACGTGCTTCATGCTGCCGGCGAGCGACCAGGCGCCGGTCTTCGGATCGAACAGTTCGGCAGTGGCGCCGTCGCCGCGGCCTCGCCGACGGCCTGGACCTTTCGCGACATCATCTTGATCCCCCGCCGCAGCCCCCGTGCAACGGGGTGGGCCGCGCATGTTCAGTAGAAAGCGGTGCCTTTCGCCTGCCCGAAGTAGATCTCGTCGGGTGGGTGCCTGTCCAGCGATGCGTGCGGAGGCCGGACGACGCCAGAGAGGATTGATCGTATGCTCCCGGCGGATGACGCTCCGACTGCGATTCACGGCCCGGACCCGCTGGAGGTGCATCGGAATCGCTGTGACGGTTGCATGCGGCAGTGCGGGGGGACAGACCGCGCCACCGCATGACCCGGCCATGCCGGTGCCCGGCGCAGCTGAAACCGCCCGCGCGCAAGCCGGTCCCGACAAACATTCCGATGCCGGGACGGAGGCGTCGGCGTCGGCGTTGCTCGAGCGCGGCCGCGCCTCCCTGCGTGCCGGCGATCGGTACGCGGCCCTCGCCGCCATCGCGCAGGCCCGACGCCTGCAACCCGACAACGCCGAGATTGCCCAGGCCCTGGCCGATGTGCTGATGGAACTGGGCGCCCCGAGTGCCGCAGCCCAGGTGCTGGGCGCGCGCGCTGACCCAGGCGTGCGCAGCCGCGTCGCCGGCCAACGCCTGCGCTGGGCCATCGACATCCCCCCGCGCTCGCCCGATCCGCGGCATCGATTCGACGATGTGGATCCGGCACTGGCGCGCCTGAACCAGCTGCTCGCCGAGGCGCGCGCCGCCGTCCCGCCGGATACCGGGCTCATCATCCGCCTGGAGCGCGACCGTGCGGTGGCCCTGCGCCATCGCGAGCGCTGGCAGGAGGCGGTCGACCAAGTGGGCGCGCTGCGCGAAGCGGGGGACACGCTCCCCGCCTATGTCCTGCGAGCAGAAGCGGACGCACTGCTCGCTCTGCGCCGCCCGATGGATGCTCGCCGCGTCTACGAAGAAGCCCTGCAGCGCCTGTCACCGGCCGAGCGCGCGGATGACGACGGGCCGTGGCGCTCGATCATGGTGGGGCGCGCGTACGCCGAGGAAGAGAGCGAAGACTTCGATGCCGCCTTCGCCACTGTTGACGCCCTGCTGGCCGCCGCTGGCCCTCCTTTTCGCAGCGCCGGCGAGTTCCAGACGCCGCGCGAGAACGACGCCTGGCTCGAGGCAAAAGCGCTCGACGCCGCCATACGCAGCTACGCGGACATGCCGGCCGAGGCGTGGGCACGGATCGCACCGCTGGAGCAAGGCGCGCCGGCGCTGCCTTGGCTGCGGGCGCAAGAGGCCGATGTCGCTGCGCAGCAGGGCTGGCCTCGCTTGGCCGAAGACGACGTGGACACCGCCGCGGCCCTCGCGCCGGAAGACTTCGGCGTCCGCGTGCAGCAGGTGGATTCGGACACGCGCCGACATCGCCTGCTGCGGGCCGATGAGCGCCTGGCGCCGTTGCTGGAAGAGGGCGCGGACATCCCGCGCGTGCAGCAGGTTCGTCGGGAACTCGACGCCGCAATGGGCCCCAGCCTGAGCTTCGAGCTCGGAGGAAGGCACACCAACAGCCAGGCACTTCAAGGGCCGGGGAATGGCGGTGAGGCCAGTCTTCAGGTCGAGTCCTCGACCTTCGCCGGAACATGGCGGCTCATCGGCATGGCCGACAGCAGCTCCGACTCGCTGGAGGAAGGCCGCGCCGAGCGCCATCGCTTCGGCGGCGGCGTGCAGGCCCGCTGGCCCGATTGGAAGCTCAATGCGTTGGCATGGTCCCAGACGGGCTCCCTGAACACTTCCGGCGGTTCGCTCGCCGCTCAGTGGGAGCCTACCGATCACTGGACCTTTCTGGCGGACGCCGCCAAGCATTCGCCCGACGCCCCGTTGCGCGCCGACTTCCACGGCATCACCGCGGACGCCGTGCGCGGCGGTCTGCGCTATGCGTGGAGCGAATCGGCGGAGGCGGGCCTGAAAGCGCAGTACATGGACTTCAGCGACGGCAACAGGCGGGACCTGGTGACGATCGACGGCGTCCTCAAGGTGCTCGAGCAGCCCCACCTGCGCGTCACGCTCAAGCCGCGCATCGAGTGGCAGAGCAACAGCCTGTTGGTCACGCCGTATTTCAATCCGAGCGAATCGTGGCTGCCGTCCATCGAGGCTCAGGTCGAACACGTCATGTCGCGCGTCTACGAGCGCACACTCTTGCAGCGGCTGCGACTGACCGTGGGCATGTTCGATCAACGCTTCTTCGGCGAACACGCGGTTGGCGGCGCCGCGTATGAACAGACCTGGCGCCACGATCCATGGACCGAGGTGACCTGGGGCATCGAATGGGCGAGCGCGGTGTACAACGGCCAACGCGAACGCACCCTCAACGGCTACCTGAAGCTCGAACACAAGTTTGGACGATGAGCACGAACCATCCCTTGAGCACAGCGATCTGCGCCCTCGCGTCGGTGCTGCTGGGGATGTGCATTGCCGCGCAACCCGCGTCCGCGCAAGAACCGTCTTCGATGTCCTTGTCGCCACCCGCCTTCGCAACCATCGGCTTCCATGATGTGGTCGATGCCAAGAGCGAACTGGACGATGACGCGGTCACTGCCGACCGCCTGGTGAGCTTCTTCGACTGGCTGCGCGGCAACGGATGGACGGCGGTCTCGCTGGATGACATCGCGCGCGCGGGCCGGGGTGAGAAGGCGCTGCCGGCCAAGGCCGTGCTGATCACGTTCGATGACGGCTACCGAAGCTTGTACACCCGTGTCTATCCGTTGGCCCTTGCCTACGGAATCCCGATCGTCGCAGCGCTGGTCAGCGACTGGATGGAGCCGCCTGCGGGCTCGTTGGTGAAGTACGGCAGCCGCATGGTGCCGCGGGAGCGCTTCATCTCCTGGGATCAGGCACGCGAGATGCAGCGTTCGGGCCTGGTCGAATTCGCGCTACATACCCAATCGCTGCATGATGAGGTCGTCGGAAACCCGCAGGGAAACACCATGCCCGCCGCGGTGACGCGCAGCTACGCGGCCGGCGTCGGATACCAGAGCGAGGCCGACTTCGTTGACACCGTCCGCGTCGACCTCGCAAACGGGCGCGCCACGCTGATGCGCGAGTTGGGCCGCGCGCCGCGTGCGCTCGTGTGGCCCTACGGCCGCTACAACGCCACTGGCACGCGGGTGGCTCGCGGTCTGGGATTCGAGTTTGCGCTCGTGCTGGACGAAGGGCCCTCCAGCCTGCGAGAACCTCTCAGGATTGCTCGCTACTTGCCCACCTACAACCCTCCTCTGCTGGATCTGGTGCGGAACCTGCGACCCGATCCGAATGAAAGGAGGGTGGATCGCCTGGTGTGTCTGGACCCGGAAGCCTTGTGGACCGGAGACGAGGCCACGAGCAACGAACGGCTGGGCCATGCGATAGAGCGCGTGCGCGCGCTGGGCGTGACCGGCCTCGTCGTCGATGCGGTTCGCCACGACGCGCAGGGGCAAATCACCGCCGCCTGGTTTCCGACGCACGAACTGCCGCTGGCGGGCGACTGGCTCTCGCGCATTGCCTGGCAGATGCACACACGCGCCGGCGTGAAGGTCTATGCCCGCTTGCCGCACCGCGCATCGCTCGAGGTCCTGGGCGATGAGGCTCGGGTGCGGCGCCTCTACGAAGATCTGGGCGCACTCGTGCCGTTGGACGGTTGGCTGCTCGAGAACAGCGAAGTGCCGGCGCTGCCCCGCTTCGATGGTCCGCCGCCGCTCTTCGTGCATCGTCCTGGCATTCCTCCGAGTTGGTCCGCCTGGGTGGTGCGCGATCGGCGGCAATCGATGCTTCCTGCACTCGGCCAAGGTGACGGTATCGACGCGCTGGGCTGGCGGTCTTTTGCCGCGCTGGACGCCGCGCGACCCGGGTTGGAGTTGGTGTGGCTCGCGCCGACGCGTGCGACGACCGCCGCGCACCCACTCGCCGACATCAGCCTGGGGCCCGCCGGCTTCGGCGAACCGATCGCCGACAGTCGCCTCGCGCCGGTCGATCCCACGCTGACCCGCTGGTTCACCGGTGCCCAGCCACCCGACGCGCGACTGCTTGCCCGCAGGGCCATGGACTTCGAGCGCCACGGCGGCGTCTCGCTGGGCTGGTGCCCTGACGACCCTGTTGCAGACCTGCCTGGGGCGGCTGTCGTGGCGCCCGCGGTGTCTGCGTCCGTGTTTCCTCTGCGACATTGAGACGCAGGATCGCACCGAGGCTGAACCCAATGACCTTCCAGGACCTCATCGCCACCTTCTGCTTCGGCTATCCCTTCGTGATGGCGATCTACTGGATGTGTGGTGGCGCCCTCTACGTCTTTCTGCGCGGCCGCCATGAGCCGCGGCCGGAGGAACCCCCGCCTCTCTGGGACTATCCGGGCGTATCGGTGCTGGTGCCGTGCCACAACGAGGAGCGACAGCTGGCCGAAACCTTCGGTGCGCTGACGCTCATCGAATATCCGAACTTCGAGATCATCGCGATCAACGACGGCTCCAGCGATCGGACCGGAGCCTGGCTCGAAGCACTCGCCCTGCAGATGCCGACGCTTCGCGTGGTGCATCTGGACAGCAACCAGGGCAAATCCACCGCGCTGAACGCCGGCGCGTTGGCCGCTCGTCACGAGTTGCTCGTCTGCATCGACGGCGATGCGCTGCTCGAACCTCACGCGCTGACCTGGCTGGTGCGCCGATTCCAGACGGACCCCCGCATCGGTGCCCTCACGGGCAATCCGCGCGTGCGCAACCATGCCACGCTGCTGGGGCGCCTGCAGGTCGGCGAGTTTTCTTCCATCGTCGGACTCATCAAGCGAGCGCAAACCGTCTACGGGGCACTCTTCACCGTCTCCGGGGTCATCTGTGCTTTCCGCAAGCGCGCGTTGCAGGACGCCGGCTGGTGGTCGCGCGAGGCCCTGACCGACGATGTCGATGTGAGCTGGCGCATCCAGCTTGCGGGCTGGCGCGTGGTCTTCGAGCCCAAGGCCCTCTGCTGGATCCTGATGCCGGAGACCCTGCGGGGGCTGTGGCGCCAGCGCCTGCGATGGAGCGAGGGGGGGACGACGGTCATGATCAAGGTCTTGCCGTCACTGCTTCGCCGGCCGGGCCTGCTGCCGATATGGATCAATTTCGTGGCGGCGATCGCCTGGGCCTACGCAGTCGGGATCGGCTTTCTGGTCTGGGCCGTCGTTCCATTGCTCGAGCACTGGGGGTTCAGCTTCCCTGGAATCTGGCCGTCCTTCGGCCCGTATCCCCGCGACTGGGGCCAGGTTCTCGCGATGACCTTCCTTGTGCAGGCCCTGACCAGTGCGGCGATCGACGAGCGTTTCGAGCGGGGGATCCATCGCTCATTGTTCTGGATCGTTTGGTATCCGCTGGTTTTCTGGGTCGTCCAGGCCCTGACGTCGATCGTCGGGGCACCGCGTGCCATATGGCATCTGGGTCGGACGCGCGGCACCTGGGTGAGTCCGGACCGAGGCCTGCGCTGACCTTCAGGAGCATGCAATGCATCGAGAGACGTCTGCCGACACCCCTCAGCGAGACGGCGAGCCCCCGGTCAGGCCGGCGCCGCCGCAACAATGGCCGCCTCGAATCCCGCCGACGCACGCGCCGTTTTGGATGCGGACTCGGGATCGAGTGTTGACCGTCGCCGTGTGGATGGCCTACCTGTGGATCCTTCGCGAGCGCATCGTGATCCTCGTTGGCCGGTTCAGTCCTGAACTTGAGGCGTTTCTCAGGAAGAGGATCGATGTCGAGTTCACGGTGTACCTGCGGCCCTATGTCTGGGCTGCCGCGGTCCTCGTGGCTTGGATCGTCTTGTTCGGCGTGCTCCGTCGACGATCCCTGTCGGCCTCGGCGCACGCTGAGCACGAGGTGCCAGCGTTGCCTCCCGAGCCGCACTTCGCGACCGCAGGTGTGCCTGTATCGCAACTGCCGGTGTGGCGCGGCGCGCGCTGCCTGCATGTGCAGTACGACACGGAAGGCCGCATTGCGGGCGTCGCACCATCACTGCCTGCCGCTCACTAGAGATCTGCCAACAAGCCGGTCGAGGTGGCTTCGGCGGCCAACTTGCCTGCGGGGTTGTAAAGCGAAGCCTCCAGAAAGGTCACCCGCTTGCCGCGCCTGATCACGCGCCCCTCGACCCAACCCTCACCGGGACCGACCTTTTCGTAGAAGCTGACCTTGATCTCCAGGCTGAAGACGGTTTGCGCGTGCCCGGTGTCGTTGATCACCGCATGCGCCATCGCCGCATCGAGCCAGGCCGTGATGAATCCGCCCTGAGCGATCGTGCCGTTCGTGTGGCAATACTCGGGGCGAACCGTGAATGCCGCCTTCAGGGCCTTTCGTTCGGGGTCCCATTCGGTCACGTGGAAGTTGCCCATCGATTCGCTCAGTGCCTTGCCTGAGCGGATTCGTGCGTCCAAGTCGTCGTTCATTGCTCGCGCCTGCTGTTGGAGGTGGGATTGTCGCGCCGGGGGTTGATGGGCAATGCTCGAGCTTTCAAGCCCCAACGGCTGTCGTTGCCTGACCAGATCGATTCGATGGCCAGGATGGGTTCGCTATAGTGCGCGCTAAACCGCCCCTAGAGGCCTATCACTTCCGGCGGCTGCACTGAATACAAAAGCGTTGCCATACGCAAGTCTGGCAGACACAGACGATGACACCGATCGAACGCAACCGAATCCTTGCAAGGATGTTTACACGCCCGGTGTTGACTGCACTAGCCCGTACGGGAAGTACCGTGCCCGCGCTCTCCTTCTTGGCGTCCACGGGTGTGGCCGCTCGCGCGAAGGGGCCGGCCGTCATGCAGTTGTTTGAGCGGGCATTCGAGGATATCAGGAAGCACTACCGCAACGAGTACGTCTACAAGACTGCAATCGCCAATCGCATCGTCTTTGGGCGTCATAGTCCTCGGACGGCCGCCATGCAAGTCGAGCTTCAAGTCGGCCACTCAATAGTCGATGTGGCCGTCTTTAACGGCACTTCGACCGCATATGAAATCAAGACGGAACTGGACACCACCAAGCGGGTGAACTCACAGTCCGCTGACTACCTGAGAGCATTCGACCGCGTCTATCTCGTTACCCATCCTCAGTTTGTTCAAAGATTTGAGAAGGCCGTCGACGCACGTGTGGGCATCCTTGCTCTGACGCGAGATGAAAACTTGAGCGTCGTACGTCCAGCGTCTAGCAATGCCCACAGCATCAGTCAACAGACGGTGCTTCGCATGCTCCGCCGTAGTGAGTACATGGCAGCGGCACAGCAGATTTACGGTCCCCAGCCCAAGTTGCCCAGCGGGTTGTTGTTTGCTCATTACGAGAAGCTCTTCACCGATATGTCGGCAGAACACGCGCATGAGGCGCTCGTCAGAGCGATGCATGCCCGGACGACCGAACCTTCGTATGTTGAGTTCATATCGGCGTTGCCACAGAGCTTGCGAGCCCTGGGATATGCGACACCGATGTCGAATACTCAAAGAAATCGAGTACTTTCAACTCTTGCGTCACCTTCATTGTTACGGTTAGCATAAAGTGTATTCATCGCGATAAACGCGATTGCCGGCTGGGAGGCGGCTACACGATGTACTTTCCATTCTTGTATGGAAGAAGATCCGAGTTTTTGGCATTGCGAGCGATGCTCGCTGACTATCGATCACTCGATTCACTCGTTCCGGTCATTGAGCCGGTGAACGCGAAGCCAGATGACTTGCTGAGATGCTTGGAGGCGTTCGGCAAGGCGGGGCGTGCAGCAGCGGTCATCATCAACCCAGACAAGCATCAACTCGATACGCGAGCTGCGACGCAGACGTGGAGAAAGGCGGTCGATCCCGTTCTAAAGGCTCATCCAAGTCTAATTCCCGCGTACCGCTGCCATGCTGCGTCCACCCAGTCCAACATCGACGCGTTTTTTAAACTTTATCCGACTGGCGACACTGCCATCGTCTACGCGAGTCCAGGACTGAGCGACGCGGAAATCAATGCGCTTGCAGCCAGTCCCCGCGTGCGCTTTCACATTGTCCTGAACGGCAAGATGACCGCAGCACAACGCTCGATGCTGCCTAAGACCAAGTTTGTAGACATACGGGACGACTTCAACAAACTTGACAGGAACGCTGACTACGGCGCGCCCGAACTCTTCACAGATCGCCATAAGACCTTTCCCTCTCAGGGGGTAGGATTTGGCGACTACACGTCCGTTGGCTCCCTCTTTCGGGATGGCGGCACAACTCCGCACGCAGTCGCAGTCCACGCGATCTACCGCAATAAGTCCACTTCCGACTTCTGGATCGAGCACTTCGTCTCGGATGACATTGACAAAGACGTTGGCGACGTAGCAAGCAAGTACCTGCAGGCTGTCAAGAAGCTGGTTAACGCGGCGAAGAAGCGCCCCGCTGAGTTCGGGACAAACTTTGTACTAGATGCCTACGCTGCCCATGTGAAATCTTCGGAGTATCCGGGGCTCGGCAAGAACAAGGAATTACAGATCGGGCATCACATCTGTCTGATGCTCGACGTACTAGCCGGTTCGACCTGAGTTTAGGCTTAGCAAGAGCAAGCTTTGCGCGGCGACGCTCTACAAGAACGGCAAGTCAATAGCAGAATGCTCCTGCGCATCGTGGATACCTTTGTGATTGGGCCCAGGGCGAAGAGCTTGAGCAGTGCGACCCGTATCTAACCCGGTCATGTCAGGCGGGTATCGGAACGGCCATCGCGGGCGACGTATTGCACGCCTTGGATCAATTCTTGGTCGACCGAGCGGCCGGACTCAGCGGCGCATAGATCAATACCCCCTCGATGACCTTGATCACATCCATGGTCTCGAGCCTGGCAATCACGGCAGCCACCTTGTCAGGTGCTGGTTCCTGACCGATACGTGACTGGATGCGGGTCTTCAACGCTTCGAGGTTTCGTGGCCTGCTGAACCCGCGAACGTCGTTCAGGATACCGCCGTATACCAAGCTCACGGACTTCGGCTTCCCGGCCTTTGGTACGGATTGAACGCGCGCTGGCGACTCGCTGGCGGCAGACTTGGGCGGAGCATTCGATGTCGCGACAACCGACTTCGAAGGGAGTTCGGCGACCGCGGGCATGACGGCCAGATCTTCCACGCGCTCGACTTTCCGCCCCTTCGACAGGGCGTGAGCGATCACCGGGTCGTAGTCGCCGTCGGCCGCGACGATCACGAATCTCGCATTCGGTTCGTGCCTGCCAACGAGGTAGCCCAGATAGAGCACAAGGTGAAAATCAAGCGAGTTCTTGCCGGGCCTGGAGATGTCGACGATGGAGACTCGCTCGCCCAGTTCCAGGTACTGCGGAAGTGCGCCGATCTCTTGCTCGCCGAAAAAGATCCAGGCTTCGCCGTCTACGCCCATCCATCGCGCCACGCATTCCGGCGCTGGCCGTCGATTCTGCAGATCGATCAGCAAGTAGGTCTTGGTCAATGCGGCACCGCGTTGGCAACGATAAGCCGTGAAGTCGCGCGTGTCGCCCCGACATAGAACAGCCGCATTTCCTCCAGCGCATCGCCATCCGCAGCGCTCGCGTCGCTACCCACCGCAGGCTGGCGCGCCCCCATCACCGCGACGACCGGAAACTCCAGACCCTTGCTCGCATGCAGCGTCATCACCTTGATGTCGTCGGCCAGCGGATCGAAATCGTTCGTGCCCTTGCGCACCTTGTGCGGCAGGCGACGACGACTCAACGCCCGTGAGCACTCGTCCATCAGCGCCCAGCTGCGGCACAGCACCGCCATGTCGCCCCAAGCATGGCCTTCGTTGTGGGCGCTGGCCATCAGCTCCGCGATGCGGTCGGCCTGCTCGCGCGGGCTCGGCAAGTCGATGACGATCGGCTCCGGGCCATCGCGGCCACAGCTCACGGGTTGCAGGATCGGGATGCCGTCATCGTCCTTTTCCTGCGGGCGCAACAACTCCGACGCCATCGCGCTGGCGGTCTGAAGGATCTGCCGGGTGTTGCGGTAGTTGATCTTGAGGATCGTTGTGCGCCCCTGTGCCTGCACGCCGACGCTCTTGAAGCTGAAGGGCTTGCCCCGCCGCTTGTCGTAGATGCTTTGCGCATCGTCATAAAGCAGCAGCAGGCTGTTGGTGCTCGGGTCGACCATCTGCGTGACCAGCTTGAGCCACTCCGGCGCGAAGTCATGACCTTCGTCGACCAGCACCGCCAGATACTGGCCCGAGGGGATCATGCGACGGTCGACCCCTTCGATGACGTTGAGCACCATCCGATCCATCTTGGCGCCCACCGGCAGCTCGTTGGGCGGCAGCGGCTGGCCGAAGGCCACCAGCTGATCGCGGCACCACTTGTGGAAATGCCGGACATGCACACGGTCCGACAGTCCCTTGGCCCGCATCGTTGCGTGCAGCTTGACCGCCAGCGGTTCGTTGTAGCAAAGGATGAGCACCGGCTTCGCACCGGCGGTCGCGGCCTTGGCCAGGTACTCCGCGCGGTAGCCCAGGATCATCGTCTTGCCCGATCCGGCCACGCCGTGGATCACGCGGTGGCCGTCGCCGAGGCTGCGCGCGAGTTGCTCCTGCTGCAGGTCCATCACGCGAAGGAAATCCGGGATGGCTGCCTCTTCATTCGCATCGTCGAAGAGCGAGCCTTGATCGGGCACACGCACTTCGGGAAACAGGTTCCACCGCACGCGATCGATCTGGGGTAGCGACAGCGTGCCGCGCATGAGCTGCGGGAACATGTCCCACAGCCGAGATTGAAAGGCTTCAGGCTCGGCGTCTTCGAGCATTTCGTCGGAGCAGATCACCCGGTGCGGCTCGATCGCGCGGGAAAGGCCGGCCGCTTCGAACTGCTTTCGCGTGATGCGCGTGAAGACGACGCCGTAGCTCCACGGAAAGGTGAGCATGCCTTTGTATTTGCCCTCGTGCTGCACCAACTGCGCGTCGCGCTTGAGGGCATCGACCACCTGCAGGGTCTGGTGGCGGGCCTGCTCGATGGGGTTGGGGACGCTCTTTGGCACACCGTCGGGCACGATCTGCCAGTCGCCGCGGCTGGCCTCGCGGATGGTGTCGAGGCGCCAGTCCTTGGTCTCCAGGATCAGGAGGCCGCGGCGCGGATGCAGGACCACGAAGTCCGGATGGCATTGCTTGGGGCCGATGGGGACGTCGAACCACAGCAGGTAGTCGTCGTCGAGCTTCTGCTGAAGCCGTTCCGCCAAGCGGCGCTCGCCGGAGGTCATGCGGGCGACGCATGTGCCGAGGGCGGGGATCAGGACGGCCATTGGAGAGATTCCCTAGGTTGGTCAGCTTGGCATCATGGCTGTGGTGCCCATTGGAGAGCACCCTTCGGCACGAAGCGAGGCACGAACTGTGGAATATGCCCTAGCCTTAGGACGTAGTGTTCGGTTTGCCTTTGGGTCTCCGAAATGCAGCGGAAGAGGCAATTCGAGGCCGCCTTCGCGAATCGCCACCAGTCTGCTGACGCGACGATGCCGCTCAAGCCTCGAACGGCTGAATCGGCTTAAATACGCCGGTCTTGCTCATCGTGCGGCGCAGTTCGAACCGCGTGAGCGCCTCGACCACGTCGAGCGCTTCCAAGTGCGCGAAATCGATCGTCTCCCAATCGAGGCGATTGACTCGGACCGACAGCAGATATTCATCGCTGAGCTGCGCGGTGGTTGTGCTCCGCCGCTGGGAGTAGGCCGAGAGGACAACGTCCTTGGCGACGGGAAGCGCAGCGAAGGTTTCCCCAATGAGCCGAAAGGCGATCCCATGGATGTGCGCCATATACATCTTCTGCACCCTGGTCGCGGACAGATCCTTGATTGAAAGCCGAAGGCCGCGTGCTGGCACTGCAGCCAAGCGCGTCGGCATGTCCTCTATCTCGGGCAAGTCCACGTCGAGCATCACCAAGGCTCCGCCTTCTTTGATCTCAAAGACGACTTCGGTCTCCCGGGGCCAAGTCACGTCTTGCAGTGCCATCTCGAGAAAGGACTCCATGGCACTCAGATCGCGATAGATGTCGACTTCGACCAGCGCCTTGCGCTGAGCGATGTCCTGGTCGTACTCTTGCTTGGCCACCGCCCATTCACGACCATCCTCTTTGTGGGCCTCGGCCGCCGCTTCGTTCTCCCTTGCGATCAATTCGGTTCTTCCGGGAACGAAGCGCTCCCACCATTTGGCGCGCCGCTTGATCGGTGCGACCGGAGGTGGCTCCATGAACTCTGGCGCTTGGAAGCGCGGCTTCACCTTCGGATCCGGCGTCTCATCGTGAATGTGGTCAAGGGAGTTGATCTGCGAATTGATCCGCTCACAGGAGTCCGCAATCAGCGCGCGAAGTTGATCCTTGCCCTGGCCTTTCGCGAGCGCGATGTGCTGTTCGCTCGCCTGCCGTCCATCGGTGTCCGTGAATACGATCTGGCCGTCATCCTGAACGGAACATAGCAGCGCAATCTTCTCCTGCACAGGCTCTGGCCGCGCCGCTAGCGCCCTCTGTACGGTGCGTGGTGTCGACCTCGAATTCCCGGACGAGAGGCGAGTTCGAGAGGAAAGGCCAGTGCCAGGAATCCCGGTGTTGAGGAACGTTCCCCTCTTCCCAACGCCGATAGAAGCGCCACGCGGACCGAACGTCCAGCTTGAGCCGCTACCGGAGATGTTCCAGCGCACGCCTGGCGCAAGCTTGATCGACTTGCGGAATCTCACTGCCACTTTTCCCCCTTTCGCTATTCATCGCTGGGCGGATTGCCTATGAAGTCAACCGTACCGCGATGAGGATGCTGCCTTCGTGGCGACAAACCGTCCGGCCCCGGCGACCAAGACTGTAGCGAACTCACCGACTGCATGGCCGACGGTCACTTTTGGCGACGACGAACATCGTGGCCTAGAGATCGGCCAGTAACCCGGTCGACGTGGCTTCGGCCGCCAACTTGCCTGCGGGGTTGTAGAGCGAAGCCTCAAGAAAGGTCACCCGCTTGCCGCGCCCGATCACGCGTCCCTCGACCCAACCCTCACCGGGGCCGATCTTTTCGTAGAAGCTGCCTTGATCTCGAGGCTGAAGACGGTTTGCGCATGCGCGGTGTCGTGCATCACCGCATGCGCCATCGCCGCATCGAGCCAGGTCGTGATAAATCCGCCTTGGGCGATCGTGCCGTTGGTGTGGCAATACTCGGGCCGAACCGTGAATGCCGCCTTCAGGGCCTTTCGTTCAGGATCCCACTCGGTCACGTGGAAACTGCCCATTGATTCGCTCAGTGCCTCGCCTGAACGGATTCGTGCGTCCAAGTCGTCGTTCATGGAGTGCGATTGATGGTGGGGGTGGGGCATGGTCGTGCCGGGGCCGATGGACAATGCTCGGGCTGCATGCAGGCGCGAATTGCCGGTTCGCAGTGCGGAAGCGGTCGTTGCCGGCAAGATCCCGAACTTCCGCAGTCGGGCCAGCACCGGCCGTCATAGCGACCGCGGCATCGGCTGATGCGTCAAAAAGCAAAAAATTTAACTTCAGCAAAAGCAGCTACGAAGCCAATCGAGTAGTCTAATTAATTTTGATATGACAGAAATCGCTCTGATAAAGCTAAATATTTCAACTGGCGCGACGGCGACCGCCATTGAGGTGTATGCGGGCAAGCCGGTATTCATATTGGGTCGAAACGGCACAGGAAAGTCTGCGCTGATACATGGATTACACGGTCAAATTGGGGAGAGGGTTGTATATCTACCGGGTTCCCGCCCAAATTACTTCGACAACGAAAGCCTTTCGCTCACGCCTGCATTGCGACGCAATCTCACGCAGAATTTGCGCTCTTGGGATTTGTCTCCTGATACCAGATGGCGGGCCATTTCCGGCACATCGCGCAATGAAAAGGCTATCCACGATCTTCAGGCGAAGGAAACGCAGTACAAGATTGACGCTGCCAACGAAGTTAAGCGAGATGGCAATACATCACCTGCAATTTCGCGTCTTCAATCAAATAACTCCCCTCTTGATCGCATAAACGCCTTGATTGCACAGGCGAATTTACCGATTTGCATGTTGATTGATGGAGGAGAGTTAAAGGCTACGCAGTCAGGCGATGTCTACAGTTTCGCGAGAATGTCAGACGGCGAGCGATCTGCGCTAGTTCTCTCGGCAGAAGTGGTCGCGGCGCCGAAGGGCTCGATCTTCTTAGTGGACGAACCCGAACTTCACCTGCATCCATCAATAGTTGTACCTTTGCTAAACGGCCTTATTGCTGAAAGACCTGACTGCGGTTTCGTAGTTAGTACACACGAGCTTGAGCTGGCCGGTAGTGCGCCTTCTGCTCAGGTTGTATTGGTACGCGGCTACTCCTGGAAAGACAGCGCATGGGACATCGATGTGCTAAGTGATTCAAACGAAATTCCAGATTCGCTTCGCACCGACTTAATCGGGTCGCGTCGAAAGATTCTTTTTATTGAAGGAATCCCGAACAGTCTTGACCAGCCTTTGTATTCCTTGCTATTTCCTCGGATCTCCATTCGCTCACGCGAAAATTGCCGCGAGGTTATGCGTGCTGTCGCTGGCCTTCGTTCTGTCCCTGCATTGCATCGAGTAGAAGCATTTGGACTTGTCGATCACGACGGAATGGGAGACGAGCGATCCGCTGAACTAGAACGCGAAGGCATATATCCACTACCAGTCTTTGCGGTAGAAAGTCTTTACTACTCCGCAGAAGTGCTTTCGGCAGTTGCAGCACAACAAGCCGCCACGTTTGGAATTGCGGCGGAGGAGTTATTGAGTGAGGCGAAACGCCTTGGGTTGACGGCTCTCAATGCGAGCAACGTAGTCGAGCATTTGGCAAGCAGGATCGCAGAGAGACAATTAAGAGACAAGCTAATGCTTTCCTTACCTGACCGTCATTCAATGATCGAAGGTAGAGATGGATCGATCAGTTTATCACTGCCGTCCCCTTATCCGAACGAACTAGCACGAATTATCAAATTAGTGAAGATCGGAGACGTTGATGGCGTCGTATCCAGGTATCCGGTTAGAGAATCAGGTCTATTGGGCAACCTAGCAAAAGGTCTGCGATTTTCGAATCGACAGGACTTTGAAAGAGCCGCACTAACTCGCATCGGCGCGGATGAAGATCTCCGATCGGCGTTAAAGTCAAAGCTCGGCTCGTTGGCGTCTCGCCTGGAATGAGTCCCCGAGCGACCAACACTTGATCGCTACCGCCTACCTTTGGCGTCTCAGCGTGACCTATTGTGTCGTCGATGCCGAGCTTTTGGATGTCCGCTTGAGGGTCAATTGAAAGCGGCTTTTGTTTGAATTTGCCTATCATCCGGTGCGACGAACGCGGCGAAGAGCAAAGAGCAAAGAGCGACGTTGCCCCAGGGCAGCTTCGCGCACGTTGCTGCGTTCGTTTGTGCGCCTCCAGCGAATGGCTGGAGTGAGGCTTAGGCAGACACCCCAGGCGACGTCGAGCGGCCAACTCAGCCGCAAGGTGCGACCGAGCTTTCATTGGTCTTCAGTGCAACGCCTCACGCACCGACCGAATCGCATCGGTCACCGTCTGCATGCGCCGCACCATCTCCGCGTTGACCACCTCCATCAAAGCGCTCAACTCGATCGGCTGAATGCGGAACTCCTCGATTTCCTGCAAGTAACTCGGCGTCAGAAAGCTTTGCACACAGGCGTACGCACGGTGCGCCGCGCGCAGGCTGTTGAACTCGTCCTCGACGAGTAGCGCGGCGTTGCGTGCCGCCCTGTTCTTGGCTGACTTCCGAAGCGCGGGACTTGTTGCCGGGCGGCGTCCAGTGGCTTTTCGCCTTTTGGAATTAGGGTTGCCGGAAGAACTCGCGGTTGAGCGATCAGACTTAGCCATTTTTTTAACTCCCTATTGAAACGGTCTCGCTTCAACCGCCGCATCCGCTTCCAAACGGAGGCGGCGGCCCGAACGGGTTGGAAGACCGGGGGAGTTTCTTACGAAAGAACCGGCAGGACTTGCGTCCTCCCGCTCGAGCCGCCAAAAACAGGGGCACAAGCGACGAAGCCGCAGGCCAAAGGCAGCTGCGGCTTTCGCCGTAAAAAACTCCATTGCGGGCTTCCAAACCCGATCGCGTCCTTTTTCGACGCGACTCGCGCAGTATGCCAGCGCTACTGCATCTGCCTCACGATATCCAGAGCCTCCTCAATACGATCCACCGCATGAATCGTCAGCCCTTCAATTTCCTTCGCCCCCTTCCTCGGCGCATTCGCCTTCGGCACGATCGCCACACTGAACCCCAGCTTCGCCGCCTCACGCAACCGCTCCTGCCCACGCGGCGCCGGCCGCACTTCACCGGCCAGCCCCACTTCCCCAAACGCAATGAACCCCTTGGGCAGCGGCTTCCCCCGCAAGCTCGACGTGATCGCCAGCATCACTGCCAAGTCCGCCGCCGGCTCACTGATCCGCACCCCACCCACGGCGTTGACGAACACATCCTGATCCATGCAAGCCACCCCCGCATGCCGATGCAGCACCGCCAGCAGCATCGCCAGCCGATCCCGATCCAGCCCCACCGACAGCCGCCTCGGGCTCGGCCCACCGTTGTCGACCAGAGCCTGAATCTCCACCAGCATCGGCCGCGTGCCTTCCAGCGTCACCAGCACCACGCTCCCAGGGACCGGCTCCGCGTGCTGGCTCAGGAAGATCGCGCTCGGATTCGCAACACCCTTGAGCCCGCGCTCCGTCATCGCAAACACGCCGATCTCATTGACCGCCCCAAAGCGGTTCTTGATCGCCCGCACCAGCCGGAAGCTCGAATGCGTGTCGCCTTCGAAGTACAGCACCGTGTCCACCATGTGCTCCAGCACACGCGGCCCGGCGAGCGCGCCTTCTTTCGTGACGTGACCGACCAGCACCACCGCCGTGCCGCTGGCCTTGGCGAAGCGCGTGAGGTGCGCCGCGCATTCGCGCACCTGCGCCACGGAGCCCGGCGCGGAGGTGAGCTGGTCTGAATAGACAGTCTGGATCGAATCGATCACCGCGATCGCGGGTCGCGTGGCGTCGAGCGTGGCGATGATCTTTTCCAGTTGGATCTCGGCCAGCACCTGCACCTGCGAATGGTCGAGGCCGAGCCGGCGCGAGCGCATCGCGACCTGCGCGCCGCTTTCTTCGCCGGTGACGTAGAGCGCGTTGCGGCCGGCGCGTTGCAGCGCATCGACGGCCTGCAGCAGCAGCGTGGACTTGCCGATGCCCGGATCGCCGCCGATGAGCGTGACGCCGCCGTCGACGATGCCGCCGCCCAGCACGCGGTCGAGTTCGTCCAGGCCGGTGGGCGTGCGGGCGACCTCGGAGGCTTCGATTTCAGACAGGGTCGCAAGCTCGGCGGAGCCCGCGAGCGCCGCGAACTGGGTGCCGAAGCGGTTGTTGGCGGTGCCGCCCGCGGGCGCGGCGACCTGCTCGATCAATGTGTTCCAGGCGCCGCAGCTGGGGCATTTGCCGAGCCACTTGGCGCTCGTGCCGCCGCATTCGCTGCAGACGTAAATCGTTTTTTCTTTGGCCATGGCGTCGAGTGTAGGGAGGCGCAGATGTAACACTCCGGCGCACAATGGCGCGCCCGAGGCTGAGACGCCGCACATCGATCAACCAGGACCTTGATATGACCACCACCCTGACGCTCGTGATCTACATGGCCATCCTTACGTTTCTCACAACGCTTGTCGCGAGCCTCATCCGGGTCAAAGGATGGACCTTCCCCGGCACCAGGCTTGCGCTCGGGAACCGCGACAACTTGCCCGAAGCCACGCGATTCGCGGGACGGGCCGAGCGCACCGCCCGAAACACGTTCGAGAACTTCGTGCTCTTTGTCGCGATCGCGCTGGTTGCGCATGCAGCGGGCGCCACCAGTCCGAAGATCGCCACGGGGGCGGAAATATTCTTTTGGGCGCGCGTGCTGTACATCCCGGTCTACTACGCCGGGATCGTCTATCTGCGCACGGCGATCTGGGGGGTGAGCATCGTGGGTCTGGTGATGATGGTGCTTGCCATCTTGTAGGCTCTTGTAGGGGCAACTCACGCCAGCTGAGCACTTCCGCGACCATCTCTCGTTCAGCGACATTGCGAGGCGCGCGGGAGATGCAAGCGCTGCACAGGTCGCCGCCGCGGCATCCCGGCGCTAGACTCGCTGGACCATGACGGCAAGCCTCGATCAGCCTTCCCGGCAGGTGTTCACACCGCAGGCGTCGGCCGGCGAGGCGGATCGCTTACCGCCTTTGGCAGCTCTTGCCGAGGGCGCGCTGCTGGACCGCGAACTGGAAGACCGGCTGCGTCGGCGGCTGTTCGTGCTGGGTCATTCGGCCGTGCGCCAGGGCCTGATGGCGGTGGCTGTGTTCGCAGCGGTCTTCTCGGCGCTCACCGGCCCGCGGCTTGCCATTTTCCTGTGGGTGGCGCTCGTGTGTGCTGTGCTGATGGTGCGCCTGTACTTCCTCGAACAGAACCTGCGGGTGTACCCGGCGCCCCAATACGCCGAACGCCAACCGGCCGGCAACTGGCGCTACTTCGCGCCCTACACCGCGACCAGCGTGGCCTGGGGCCTGGGGCCGTGGTTCCTGATGCCGCTGGGTCCGATCCCGACCGAGTGGCTGGCGGTGCAGGCGGTGTTCGTATCGGGACTGATGACAGGCGTCGTTCCGGTGGTGGCGCCGTCGCGCACGGCCCCCTACGTATGGCTCGTGCCGCTGGCGCTGGGCATGGCGACACGCGCCGGGGTCCAGGGCGGAGCGGTCGGCTGGACCCTGTGCACCTACATCCTGCTGTACGCGATCGTGGCGTTGCGCTTTGCGCGCCAGCAGAGCGAACTGCTGCGCGCCGGCCTGCGTTCGCAGATCGAGAAGGAAGAGCTGTCCCGACAGCTGATGGCCCAGTCGCACGACCTGGAGCGGCTGAACACCGAGCGCAGCCGCTTCTTCGCGTCGGCCAGCCACGACCTGCGCCAACCGGTGCACGCATTGGCATTGTTCTCCGAGGCGCTGCGGCGCGAAGTGCAGGGCACCCCGGCGCAACGGCTGGCCGACCGCGTGGTGGAGGCCACGCAGTCGGTGAGCGGTCTGCTCAACGGATTGCTCGACATTTCCAAGATCGACGCTGGCGCGGTGCAGCCGGTGTTCGCGCCAGTGGCGATCGATCAGATCTTCCTGCGCCTGTCCCAACTGTATGAAGACCGCGCCGCCGCGGCCGGCCTGCAGCTACGCTTTCACCCGATCCCGTGCGAGATCGTGAGCGACGCCGATCTGCTGCTGCGCGTGCTGTTCAACTTCGTCGACAACGCCTTCAAGTACTGCGAGCGCGGCGGCGTGCTGGTGAGCGCGCGGCCGCGCGGCGGGCGCATCAGGCTGGCCGTGTGGGACACCGGGCGCGGCATCGGCGCCGAGCACCTGTCGCGGGTGTTCGATGAGTTCTACCAGGTGGACAACCTCCATCGCGACAGCGCGCGCGGGCTCGGAATCGGGCTGGCGATCGTCAGGCGGCTCGCGGTGCTGCTGGAAGGTGAGGTGGGCTTGCGTTCGGCGCCGGGGCGGGGCAGCGTGTTCTGGATCGAGCTGCCGCTGCACCCCAGCGCTGCTGCCCGGGCCAGTGCGGTCGCCAACGTCGCCGGTGCGCCGGTGCCCTGGGTGGCGAGCGCCGGTGCAGCGACGCCCGAGCGGCCGCTGCGCGTGTTGCTGCTGGACGACGAGGCAGCAGTCTGTGAGGCGATGCGCCTATGGCTCGCGCCCTACTGCGCTGCCATCCACACCGCGCAGACGGTGGACGAGGCGGGCGTCGTGGTGGCGCGCGAAGGCGCGAGGCTCGACGCGTTGCTGGTGGACTTCCGGCTGCACGGCGAACTCAACGGGATCGGCGCCACGCACCGCCTGCGCGCCCAGGCCGGGCGCATGCTACCTGTCATCCTGATCACCGGCGACACTGACCCGGTGCTGGTGCGTGAAGCCTACGACAGCGGTCTGGTGGTGATGTTCAAGCCGGTGCAGCCCGAGCAGTTGGTGAAGCGACTGCGCGAGCTGTGTGCGGCGCCGGCCGGTGCGGGCATCCCGCCGTGCGACAGCGCGCGTTTGTCAAGATGAAGTGTTTCTCATTGTTGGCAAATTGGTAGCTTTGCCAACAATGAGAAACGATTCAGCCAATCGCACTCGGTGCAGACGTCGAGTGCCGGGAGGCGCACTCAGTGGCTCGCGCCGAATTCGCGCACGAGAAGTTCCGCGAAGGCCTCGGCGGCTGGCGACAGTGACCGGCCGCGCTTGACCACGACCGCGATGTTGCGCGCCACCGTAGGTCGCACAAGTCGCCTGGCCACCAGATTCGGGTAACTCGCGTGCGCGAGTATCGATGCGGGCAGCACCGAAGCGCCGAGTCCGCTCGCTGCCATCGCGAGCGCAGTGCCAAGCAAGGTCACCTCGTGCGCAATCTTCAGTTCCACGCCCGCCTGGGCGGCGGCGCGGTCGATGCTGCCGCGCACGCCGTAGCCCGGCTTCACGGTGATCAGCGGATGCGCGGCCAATTGCTTCCACGAGATCTGCGGAGACGATGAAAGTCGCATCTCGCGGTCGACGATGACGCTCAGATGGTCGCGCACGAAGACGCGCTCTTCCAGCCCCGCGACCTTGCCGTCGAGCGTGCCGACGCCGAAATCAACCTGCTCCCTCTGGATGCGTTCGACGAACTGACCGGGCGCGCAGTCGTCGATATTGACCTGCACATCAGGATGGGTGCCGAAGTAGCGCTGCATGGCCTTCGGCATCAGGGTCTGCGCGATGGTCGACGTGGCGGCCACGCGCACGCGGCCATGCCGGCCGCTGGCGAGGTCGGTCATGGCAGAACCGAGCGCGTCGAGGTCGGCCAGCACACGCTCAGCGAAGACGATGGCCTGGTCGGCGGCCTCGGTGCTGCGCAAGGAGCGCGTGGTGCGATCGAACATGCGCAGGCCCATGCGCTGCTCGAATTCGCGCAGCAGCACGCTGACCGCCGGCTGCGTCAGCGCAAGCTGGTCCGCCGCGCTCGACAACTGGCCGCTGTGATACACGGCGACGAAGGCGCGCAACTGCCGCACGGAGGGCACACCTCGCATAGATAACGGTTTTTTATGAATCGCCATGAAAGCTTCATTTTTGAGCCGGCGCACATCGGCATCTAATCGCCGGCTGAGATTCCTGGAGACAACGAGCAATGAGTGAAGAACTCGAAACGCAGGTGCTGATTGTCGGCGCCGGCCCCGTCGGCCTGACGCTGGCGATGGATCTGGCGCAGCGCGGCATCGACGTGCTGGTGGCCGAGACCCGCCATCGCGGTGAGCCGCCGAACGTGAAGTGCAACCACGTGTCGGCGCGCTCGATGGAGATCTTTCGCCGGCTGGGCGTTGCCGCCAAGCTGCGCGACAGCGGCCTGCCAGCCGACTACCCGAACGACGTGGCCTACCGCACGACGATGACGGGCGACGAGTTGTCGCGCATCCCGATTCCCGCGCGCCGCGACCGCTACACCGCAACGGGCGGCCCCGACACGTGGTGGCCGACGCCGGAGCCGCCGCACCGCATCAACCAGATCTATCTGGAGCCGGTGCTCTTCGCGCATGCCGAAGCGGTGCCGGGCCTGCGCATCCGCAACCGGACGCGCATCGACGACTTCACGCAGGACGATGAGGGCGTGTGGGCGAACGGCGTCGATCTCGACGACGGGCGGCCGGTGCGCATCCGCTGCCGCTACATGATCGGCTGCGACGGCGGGCGCTCGATGGTGCGCAAGAAGATCGGCGCGCAGTTGCACGGCACCGATGTCGTCGGCCGCGTGCAATCGACCTACTTCCGCGCGCCGGCGCTGCTTGGGCTGCTGAAGCACGCGCCTGCCTGGGCCACCTTTTCGCTCAATCCACGGCGCTGTGGCAACGTCTACGCCATCGACGGGCGCGAGACCTGGCTGCTGCACAACTATCTGCTGGCGGACGAGACGGACTTCGAGGCGGTCGACCGCGACTGGGCCATTCGCGAGATCCTGGGGGTCGGCCCGGAGTTCGAGTACGAGATCATCTCGAAGGAGGACTGGATCGGACGCCGACTGGTGGCCGACCGGTTCCGCGACCGGCGCGTGTTCATCTGCGGCGATGCCTCACACCTGTGGATTCCGATGGCCGGCTACGGCATGAACGCAGGGATCGCGGATGCGATGAATCTGTCGTGGGTGCTCGCGGGCCGTTTGCAAGGCTGGGCAACGGAGGCCGCGCTGAATGCGTACGAAGCGGAGCGCCAGCCGATCACCGAGCAGGTGTCGAACTTTGCGATGAACCACGCGATTGCGTTGCAACGTCAGCGCGAGGGCGTGCCTGCGGGCATCGAAGCGCCGGGCGCGGAAGGCGACGCGCTGCGCGAAGCCACCGGGCGTGCGCTCTATGACCTGAACGTGCAGCAGTATTGCTGCGGCGGGCTCAATTTCGGCTACTTCTATGATCGTTCGCCGCTGATCGCTTACGACGGCGAACCGGCGCCGGCCTACACCATGGCCACCTTCACGCCATCGACCGTGCCCGGCTGCCGCACGCCACATCTTTGGCTCGACGATGGCCGATCGCTCTACGATGCGATGGGCACAGGCTACACGCTGTTGCGGCGCGATCCGAATGTCGATGTCCGTTCGATCGAAGCCGCTGCAGCTTCGCGCGGCGTGCCGTTGACGGTGCTCGACCTTCGCGCCGCCGACGCCGAGACACTCTACGACCGCAAGCTGGTGCTGTCGCGGCCCGACCAGCACGTGGCGTGGCGCAGCGATGCGGTGCCTGCCGATCCGTTCGCATTGATCGACCTCGTGCGCGGCGCCGGAACGCCCGCCGCGCTGCAACTCGAAGAGAAAGACAAGGAGACCGTCCAGTGAACCGCCGTCAAGTCATCCGCCGCATCGGCACCCTGTCCACCGCTGTCTGCGCAGCCGGGCCATCGTGGGTCCTCGCGCAGGGCGACCGGCCGATCACCATCGTCGTGCCCTACGCGCCGGGCGGCACCACCGACATGCTGGGCCGGCTGATCGCGCAGCAGCTCGGCACTGCCCTCGGCCGCACCGTCATCGTCGACAACAAGCCGGGCGCCGGCACCGCGATCGGCGCCAGCCAGGTCGCCCGCGCTGCACCGGACGGCAATACGCTGCTCGTGGCGACCAGCACGACGCTCGCCATCAACCCATGGCTCTACAAGAAGCTGCCCTACGACCCGGCGAAGGACTTCGCGCCTGTGGGGCTGATCGGCGCGGTGCCGCTCATGGTGGTGGTGCATCCTTCGGTGAAGGCGAACTCGCTGGCCGAACTGGTGGCGCTCGCGAAAGCCAAGCCCGATGCATTGAGTTACGGATCGGCCGGCAACGGGAGTCCGCAGCACCTGGGGCCCGAGATGTTCAAGGCAGCGACTTCCATCAATCTCAGCCACGTGCCCTACAAGGGCAGCGCCCTGGCGCTGACCGATCTGCTGGGCGGCCAGATCCAGCTGATGTTCACGGACATCGCGCCGGCCCTGCAGCATGTGCGCACCGGCAAGCTGCGCGCGCTCGCCGTCACTTCGCTGAAGCGCCAGAGCGCCGTGCCCGAAGTGCCGACGGTGGCCGAATCCGGAATCCCCGGCACGGCCGGATTCGAGGCCGTGGCATGGCAGAGCATCGTCGCGCCCGCAGGCACGCCAGCCGAAATCACCGAACGCTACAGCCGCGAAATCGCGAAGATCCTCGCTCAGCCCGATCTGCGCCAGAAGCTGGAGCGCGAAGGGCTCGAATCGCGATCGAGCACGCCCGCCGAGTTGGCCGCCTACATGAAGACCGAAGCCAAGCGCTGGGGTGAGGTGGTGCGCCTCTCGGGCACGACGATCGACTGATCGTTCCGAGGGGCCACGAGGGTTAACCCGAGGAGGGGTCACAAGCCGATCATTTAACATGTTAAGTAAATGAGGGCTTCATGACGACCACTTTCGCGCACCGCAATCTTCCGCGCCTGCTCTTGCAAGCGCGAGAGGCCGTGATGGCCCATACGCGCCCCAGCCTGCGCGAGCATGAATTGTCCGACCAGCAATGGCGCGTGCTGCGCGTGCTGGGCGAACACGGCGCGGTTGAAACAGGCCGTGTGGCGCGCGAGGCTTTCATCCTCGGACCCAGCCTGACCGGCGTGCTGGCGCGCATGGAGCGCGACGGGCTCATCACGCGGAGCCGCGATCCCGAGGACCAGCGCTGCACCGTCATCGAGGCCACGGCCCATGGCCGCAAACTGGTCAAGCGCCTTTCCACCAGCATCGAAGCGCACTACAAGTGGATGGAAGAGACGCTGGGCAAGGACAAGCTCGAGCAGATCTACGCGCTGCTCGACGAACTGATCGCATTGGAACAACCATGAGCTTTCTCCCAACGGGCACCGTCTACGGCGTGCTGCTGAACTTTCGCAAGGAAGTCGAAGCACTCGCGCCGCAGATGGACCAGCCCCCCTACAAGGCTCCGCCGAAGGCGCCGATCCTCTACGTGAAGACAGCCAACACCTGGAGCCCGAACAGCAGCGCCATCGCGGTGCCGGTGCGCGTGCCGGAGGTCGAGGTCGGCGCGACCGTCGCGATGGTGATCGGCCCGGACAACGACGTCGAAGGCTTCGTGCTGATGAACGATCTCTCGATTCCGCACACGAGCTTTTTCCGGCCTCCGGTGAAGTTCAAGTGCCTGGACGGCTTCCTCGGCATCGGCCCCGCGATGCGTGACGCGCAGGACGTCGCCGATCCCGCCGACTTCAAGCTCGAAGTGCGCATCAATGGCGAACTGCGCCAGTCGGTGGACTTCTCGCAGACGGTGCGCAACGCCGAGCAGTTGCTGTCCGATGTCGGCGCCTTCATGACGCTGCAGCACGGCGACGTGCTGATGCTGGGCTGCGACGCCGGCCGTCCGCTGGCGCGGCCCGGCGACCGCATCGAGATCAGCGGCGCGGGCTTCGAGACGCTCGTCAACACGCTCGTGAAGGAAGAAGCATGAAGCGCGCACGCATCCTGTTCGAAGGGGCGGTGCACGACGCCGTCGAGAAAGAAGGCCAACTGCTGCTGGCCGATGGCCGCCTCGTGGCGCTGGACGCCGTTTCGTGGCTGCCGCCGTTGGCGCCCACGCCGCGCCCGCGCACCATCCTCGCCCTGGGCCTCAACTACGCCGACCACGCCAAGGAACTCGAGTTCAAGGCGCCCGAAGAGCCGCTGGTTTTCGTCAAGGGCGAGAGCACGCTCACCGGGCACCGTCAGCTCACCTATCGCCCGTCGGACGTGCAGTTCATGCACTACGAATGCGAACTCGCGATCGTCGTCGGCAAGACCGCGCGCAAGGTGCGCCGCGACGATGCCTACGACTTCATCGGCGGCTACACCGTGGCCAACGACTACGCGATCCGCGACTACCTCGAGAACTGGTATCGCCCCAACCTGCGCGTGAAGAACCGCGACACCTGTACGCCGATCGGCCCCTGGCTGGTCGATGCCGCGGACGTGCCCGATCCGATGTCGCTGGCGCTGCAGACGACCGTCAACGGCAAGGTGACGCAGTCGGGCAACACGAAGGACATGATCTTCGATGCGCCTTTCCTCATCGAGTACTTCAGCAGCTTCATGACGCTGGCGCCGGGCGACCTGATCCTTACGGGCACGCCAGATGGCGTGGTCGACTGCCGGCCCGGCGACGTCATCGTGACCGAGATCGAGCGCATCGGCGCGCTGGTCAACACCATTGCAGCCGCCTGAGCGGCGACGCCCAACGAAACCGAACGAGATATTCAATGCAGATCGATCACCTCATCAACGGCAAGCCGGTCGCGGGCCGCGACTATTTCCAGACCGTCAATCCCGCCACGCAGGAAGTGCTGGCCGAAGTCGCCTCGGGCGGCGAAGCCGAAGTGAACGCCGCTGTCGCGGCCGCGAAGGAAGCCTTTCCCAAGTGGGCCGGCATGCCCGCGCCTGAGCGCGCGAAGCTGATCCGCAAGCTGGGCGACCTCATCGCGAAGAACGTGCCGGAGATCGCCCAGACGGAGACCAACGATTGCGGCCAGGTGATCGCGCAGACCGGCAAGCAGCTGGTGCCGCGCGCAGCCGACAACTTCTACTACTTCGCGGAGATGTGCACGCGCGTCGACGGCCACACCTACCCGACCCCGACGCACCTGAACTACACGCTGTTCCACCCGGTGGGCGTCTGCGCGCTGATCTCGCCGTGGAACGTGCCCTTCATGACCGCAACGTGGAAGGTCGCGCCCTGCCTCGCCTTCGGCAACACAGCAGTGCTCAAGATGAGCGAGCTCTCGCCGATGACGGCCGCGCGTCTTGGCGAGCTTGCGCTCGAAGCGGGCATTCCGCCCGGCGTGCTGAACCTCGTGCACGGCTACGGCAAGGAAGCCGGCGAGCCGCTGGTGGCGCACTCGAACGTACGGGCGATTTCGTTCACAGGATCGACGGCGACCGGCAACCGCATCGTCAAGAGTGCAGGCCTCAAGAAGTTCAGCATGGAACTCGGCGGCAAGAGCCCCTTCGTGATCTTCGACGACGCCGACCTCGACCGCGCGCTCGACGCGGCTGTGTTCATGATCTTCAGCAACAACGGCGAGCGTTGCACCGCGGGCTCGCGCATCCTGGTGCAGCAGTCGATCTATGCCGACTTCGTGGCGAAGTTCGTCGAGCGCGCCAAGCGCATCTCGGTTGGCGACCCGCTCGATGAAAAGACCATCGTCGGTCCGATGATTTCGCAGGCGCACCTTGCCAAGGTGCGCAGCTACATCGAGCTCGGCCCGAAGGAAGGCGCGACGCTGCTGTGCGGCGGCCTGGGCGCGCCCGAGCTGCCGGACCGCGTGAAGAAGGGCAACTACGTACTCCCCACCGTGTTCGCCGACGTCGACAACCGCATGAAGATCGCGCAGGACGAGATCTTCGGGCCGGTCGCATGCCTGATTCCGTTCAAGGACGAGGCCGATGCGATCCGGCTTGCCAACGACATCCAATATGGCCTGTCGAGCTACGTGTGGACCGAGAACATCGGCCGTGCGCATCGCGTGGCCGCCGCCGTCGAAGCGGGCATGTGCTTCGTCAACAGCCAGAACGTGCGCGACCTGCGCCAGCCCTTCGGCGGCACCAAGGCTTCCGGCACCGGGCGCGAAGGCGGCACGTGGAGCTACGAAGTCTTCTGCGAGCCGAAGAACGTGGCGGTGTCCTTGGGTTCGCATCACATTCCGCACTGGGGAGTCTGAGATGGGCAAGCTCGCACTCGCAGCCAAGATCACGCACGTGCCGTCGATGTACCTGTCGGAGTTCCCCGGTCCGAACTTCGGCTGCCGCGACGCTGCGATCAACGGCCACAAGGAGATCGACCGGCGCTGCCGTGCCCTCGGCGTCGACACCATCGTGGTCTTCGACGTGCACTGGCAGGTGAACAGCGAATACCACATCAATTGCGGCCCGAAGTTCGAGGGTATCTACACGAGCAACGAACTGCCGCACTTCATCAAGAACATGCCCTATGCGTATCCGGGCAATCCGCAGCTCGGCCACCTGATCGGCGACATGGCCAACGAGATGGGCGTGAAGAGCCGCGCCCATAGCGACACGACGCTCGATCTGGCGTACGGCACGCTGGTGCCGATGCGCTACATGAACGCGGATCAGCACTACAAGGTGATCAGCATCAGCGGCTGGTGCGACTGGCACGACCTGCGCGAGTCGGGCCGCTTCGGCCTGGCGGTGCGTCGCGCCATCGAGGAGCGCTACGACGGCACGGTGGCCGTGTTCGCGAGCGGATCGCTCTCGCACCACTTCGCCGACAACGGCCGCGCACCCGAATTCATGCACAAGGTCTACGATCCGTTCCTCGAACAGGTGGACCACCGCGTGGTCGAACTCTGGAAGGCGGGCGACTGGAAGACCTTCATCGGCATGTTGCCGATGTACGCCGACAAGTGCTGGGGCGAAGGCGACATGCACGACACCGCGATGCTGCTCGGCCTTCTCGGCTGGGACCAGTACGAGGCGCCGGCGGAGATCGTCACGCCCTACTTCGGCAGTTCGGGCACGGGGCAGATCAATGCGATCTTCCCGGTCACGCCCTTGCCTGCGAATGCAACCACTGCCTGAGAAGGTCCAAATCCATGCCGCATCTCGTCATCCTCTACACCCCGAACATCGAGCCGGAGACCGACATGCCGGCACTCTGCCGCACGCTCGCCGACACCATGCTCGAACAGCGCGACGAAGACGGCAAGCAGGTCTATCCGACCGGCGGCACGCGCGTGCTCGCCTACCCGGCCGCGCACTACGCGGTGGCGGACGGCAAGGCGGACTACGCTTTCGTCTACCTCAACCTGCGCATGGCGGCAGGCCGCAGCGCGACCGTCAAGAAGCACGTCGGCGATGCGCTGCTCGATCAGGTGAAGCGACACTTCGCGCCGATCTTCGACAAGCGGCACATCGGCATCACGCTGAACATCGACGAAAGCCCCGGGCAGGTCTACGACGGCAAGCACAGCAATCTGCATCCTCTCTTCAACAAATAACATGCTCGCTCCAGACGTCATCCAGCAGCTCGCCGCCGAACTTCACGAGAGCGAGAAGTCGCGCGTGCAAGTCGAGCACTTCTCCAAGCGCTTTCCGCAGATGACCATCGAGGACGGCTATGCGATCTCGCGCGAATGGGTGAAGGCCAAGATCGCCGAAGGCCGCGTCGTCAAGGGGCACAAGATCGGCCTGACTTCGCGCGCGATGCAGCAGGCCAGCCAGATCACCGAGCCCGACTACGGCACGCTGCTCGACGACATGTTCTTCGAGCAGGGCGACATCCCTTTCACGCGCTTCATCGCGCCGCGCGTCGAGGTGGAGCTGGCCTTCGTGCTCGGCAAGCGGCTGAAGGGGCCGAACGTGACGATCTGCGATGTGCTCGCTGCCACCGAATACGTCGTGCCCGCCATCGAGATCATCGACGCGCGCATCGAGCAGTTCGACCGCCACACCAAGGTCATGCGCAAGGTGTTCGATACCATCGCCGACAACGCGGCCAATGCCGGCATCGTGACCGGCGGCCGACCGGTGAAGCCCGACGCAGTGGATCTTCGCTGGGTGAGCGCCCTGCTCTACAAGAACGGCGTGATCGAGGAATCCGGCGTCGCCGCCGCCGTGCTCAACCATCCCGCGACCGGCGTCGCCTGGCTGGCCAACAAGCTCGCGCCCTGGGACGAATGCCTGGAAGCCGGCGAGGTCGTCCTCGGCGGTTCGTTCACGCGGCCGACCCCGGCGTTGCCGGGCGATACCTTCCACGCGGACTACGGCCCGCTCGGCGCCATCGCCTTCCGCTTCATTTGAAGGAACAGCATGCAAACCCCCACGAATCTCTTCAAGCAGGCGCTCATCGAGAAGCGCGCCCAGATCGGCCTCTGGCTCGGCCTTGCCGATGCCTACAGCGCGGAGATCTGCGCAGGCGCCGGCTTCGACTGGCTGTTGATCGACGGCGAGCACTCGCCCAACGGGCTGCAGAGCATCCTGCAGCAGGCGCAGGCGATCGCGGCCTATCCGGGCGTCAACGCCATCGCGCGCGTGCCGCTGGGCCACGGCGATGCCGGCACGGCGCTGATCAAGCAATACCTCGATCTCGGCGTGCAGACGCTGCTGGTGCCCATGGTCGACACGCCGGAGCAGGCGAAGGCCATCGTCCGCGCGATGCGCTATCCGCCGCAGGGCATCCGCGGCATGGGGGGCGCGCGCGCGTCGGGATGGGGCCGCTTCCCGGCCTACGCGAAGGAAGCCAACGACCGGGTCTGCCTATTGGTGCAGGCCGAGTCGCGCGAGGCGCTGGCGAATCTGGACGCCATTGCTGCGGTTGATGGCGTCGACGGCGTCTTCATCGGCCCTGCCGACCTGTCGGCGTCGATGGGCTTCATCGGCAACGCGGGCCATGCCGAAGTGCAGTCGGCCATCGAGGATGCCATCGCGCGCATCGGCCGCGCCGGCAAGGCCGCGGGCATCCTGACGCCCGACGAAACGCAGGCCCGCAAGTACCTCGACCTGGGTGCGCTCTTCGTCGCCGTCGGGCTGGACACCAACCTGCTGGTGCGCACCACCACCGCGCTGGCAGCCCGCTTCAAGGGCGGCGCCAAGGCGACATTGGCGACCGGCGGCACCTACTAGGAGGAATCGATCATGAACACCCGACTCGACACGCCCCTCTCCGCGACAGGCCATCCCGACATGCACCCCGACGAGCACGCCGCGCGGCTCGAACTCGCCGCCTGCTACCGCGTGTTCGCGATGCTCGGCTGGACCGAGATGATCTACAACCACATCACGGTGCGGTTGCCCGACAGCGTGACGGGCGGCGAGAAGCAGTTCCTGATCAATCCCTTCGGCCTGCACTACAGCGAGGTGACGGCGAGCAATCTCGTCAAGATCGACCTCCAGGGCAAGGTGCTCGACGGCTCGCCGCATCCGGTGAACCCGGCCGGCTTCACGGTGCACGCCGCCATCCACGACGGCCTGCCCGGCGCACATTGCGTGATGCACATGCACACGACGGCCGGCGTGGCCGTGGCCTGCCTGCAGGGCGGACTGCAGCAGACCAATTTCTATACGGCGCAACTGCACGACATGGTCGCGTACCACGACTTCGAGGGCATCACGATCCACGCCGACGAAGGACCGCGCCTGCTCAAGAGCATCGGCAACCGCAACGCCGTCATCCTGCGCAATCACGGCCTGCTGGCCTGGGGCCGGACGCTGCCGCAGACCTTTGCCATTCTCTGGACGCTGCAGCGCGCCTGCGAGATCCAGATGGCGACGTTCTCGATGGGCGCGGCGATTCCCGTGCCCGAGGACATCGCCCGAAAATGCACGCGCGATGCGCTGCAGTTCAATCCGAACCACGGTGCGGGCAAGGACGTGTTCGATGCGCTGGTGCGCCAGGTCGACCGTATCGACGGCTCGTATAAAAACTGAACCCCACTGAACCCCACTGAACCCAACCGAACCATGAAAGTTTGCATCTACGGAGCCGGCGCGATCGGCGGCTGGATGGGCGCGAAGCTCGCGCAGGCGGGCTGCGAACTCGATGTGGTCGCGCGCGGTGCGACGCTCGACGCGCTCAAGCGCGACGGGCTTTCGCTGGTGAGCGGCGACTCGCGTGTGTCGGTGCCGGTGAACGCCAGCGACGATCCAGCCGCGCTCGGCGTCCAGCAATTGGTCGTCGTCGCGGTGAAGGCGCCGGCACTGCCCGCCGTCGCGGAACGGATCGCGCCGCTGCTCGGGCCCGACACCATCGTGCTCACTGCCATGAACGGCGTGCCGTGGTGGTTCCTGCAAGGTGGCTTCGGCGGCAGCGTGGCCGGCGGTCAATTGCAAGCGGTCGATCCGGGCGGAAAGATCGACGCGGCGATTCCGGCGAAGCACGTGGTCGGCGGCGTGGTGCATGCGAGCTGCTCGCTCGACGCGCCCGGCGTGGTGCGGCATCACTTCGGCAACGGCCTCATCGTCGGCGAACCTTCCGGCCAGGCCACGCCGCGTGCGGAGGCACTGCGCGACCTCCTGGTGCGCGCGGGCATCGACACCAAGCTCTCGCCGCAGATTCAAAAGGATGTCTGGTACAAGCTGTGGGGCAACATGACGGTCAACCCGATCAGCCTGCTGACCGGCGCCACGACCGACCTGATCCTCAACGACGACCTGGTGCGCGGCCTGATCTCCACGATCATGCTGGAGGCCCGCGAGATCGGCGCGCGCATCGGCGTGCCGATTGCCGAGAGTCCCGAAGACCGGCATGCCGTCACACGCAAGCTGGGCGCATTCAAGACGTCGATGCTGCAGGACGTGGAAGCCGGGCGCGCGGTGGAGCTCGATGCGCTGGTGTCGGCAGTGCGCGAACTCGGCCAGTTGGCCGACGTGCAGACGCCGTTCACCGATGCACTGCTGGGGCTTTCGCGCTTGAGGGCGCGGCAGCTGGGGCTCTACTGAATCCGCTCAGCGGTGCGCATCGCGCGCACCGCCCCGGGGCCTATTGGCAGCTGAAGTTTTCCGCCTTCTCGATGTCACCGCTGCCCTTGTAGCGCGCGACCTTCGGGTAGGCGCAAAGCGGCCGGGTGCGATCAGGTGCCCAGCTTGCCGGAACGTCGGCATTCACGCCACCCGCGTTGCCCGTGCCGCGCGCGGAAGCCACGACGGTATCGACGACGTCGCCCTTCTCGACCCAGTTGACGAGCGGCGTGAGCATGTCGAACTGGTCGGTCGCGGGACCGCCGCTGCAGTGGTTCATGCCGGGGACGCGATAGAAGCGGGCAAAGTTCGAAGCGTCGCCCCCATTGGCCGCCATGAGCTGGTCGTACCAATGCTGCGTGTCGTCGCTCGAGAAGATCGGGTCGCTCGTGCCGTGATAGGCCATCACCTTTGCGCCGCGCTTCTTGAGTCGGCTCAGGTCCGCAGGATTCGGCGGAGTCATGAACGACAGCGAGTTCTCGGTGTAGAGCGCGCTCGTCGCGGTGATCTTCGCGAGGATCGAGTCGATGCTGGTGGTGAGCGTGAAGTTCGGACCATTGAAGCCTGCCTGGGTTTCAGGCGGAACTTGCCAGATGAACCCCACCGCGCCCGAATCGAGGTTCAGCGAGTTTGAGAACTTCCACGACGCCCAGCCGTTGGTGTTCACCCCTGCATCGAAGGGGAAGCTGGCGTAGAACTTCTGCCCGTTTCCGTCGAGCGCGCCCGCGAAAAGCCGACCGATCCGCTGCTTCTGGTCCGCACTCAGGCAAGTGCCGTCACGCGTGCCGCTGCAGGTGGGGACATCGCGATCGAGGTTGAAGGCGGCCTGGCAGGCGGCCGTGTCTTGAACCAGCCCATCGGCCGATCCATCAAGCGCATCGCATTTGGCCAGCACCGCATTGGAGACCAGCGTGCGTTCGGCCTGCGTGAAGCCCGTGCCCGGATCGCCGGGTGTGGTCGCCAAGGCGTTGTAGTTCTGGGCACCGACGATGTTCGCCGAAGCCGCCAGAGGAAGCCTGAAACCGGGATCGCCCACCAGGAAGCCATCGTAGTCGTCCGGATAGCGGGACATGGCGACCATCGTGTGTCGGCCCCCGTTGGAGCAGCCGCCGAAGTACGAACGATCCGGCCCCTTGCCATAGGCCGACGCGATCAGCGCCTTCGCCATCGGCGTGAGCTTTGCAACCGCCTGATAGCCGTAGTCCAGGCGCGCCTGCGGATCGATGCCGAAGAACGGCGTCGGCGCCTGGTGGCCCGCGTCGGAACTGATGACGGCAAAACCCATGTTCAGGGCGTTGTTCAGGCCGCCACCTCCGTTCACCGCCCCGGTGGCGGTGGCGACGCTGCCATCGACACCGCCATTCGCTTGATAGAAAAAGCGCCCATTCCAGTTCAGCGGCAAGCGCATCTCGAAGCCGATCGCATAGTTCTGACCATCGACCGAACTGGTTCGGGAGTACATGGTGCCGCGCACCTGGCAATGCGCATCGATGGACTTGCCGGCGACCTTCAGGGTGCCCGCTGCGATCGAGTTCGCCGCGGTGATCGTCGTGTTGGCAAAGCTGAAGCCGGCGAGCGAGGCGCAGTTGCCCAGCGCTGCGCCGGTGGCCACGCCGAGGACCGGCAATGTCTCGACCGGCGTCGTCGAACCGCCGGAATTGGTACTTCCGGAGTTGCCGTCCCCGGAATTGCTGTCTCCCGTTGTGCTGGTCCCGGCTGTTGACGTGCCCGTGGCGGGCGTTGGAGAGAGGAAGCCGCCACCTCCGCCGCCGCCGCAAGCGGCCAACAGGGAGGCGACAACGACCAGCGTTAGTGATGCAGGGGTCTTCAAGAATGTCTCCTTTGACGCATGCAAACAGCGTCATCTAGTTAGTTTATTTAACTATGTGTAGTAACTTTTCATGGTTTTCCACTAGCTAATCAAGCATCCAATGGCATCGCTGAATCGAATGAAGTTCATCCAATGAAGCAATGAGAGTCGCGCGACAATTCGTCGGATGCCCAAGAACAGAAGCACCCCGCAGGACGCCACGCCCGCCGGCCGGCTGGTCGAAGCCTCCCTGCACCTTGTGCTGGGCTACCAACTCGCACAGGCGACGATCGTGACCGACGCGGTGTTTGCCGGCCGGGTGGGAGGCTCATTCGATCTGCGCCCCGTCGAGTACACGGTGCTCAGCCTGATTCACGAAAACCCGGATGTGTCGGCCGCCCGCCTGGCCAAGGCGCTCGCGGTGACGGCGCCCAACATCACGGCATGGATCGAGAGACTCGAGCGGCGAGGCTTGATCCAGCGCACCCCCCATGCGACCGATCGCAGGGCGCAGTACTTGCGTACCACGCCGGCGGGCGCGGCGCTCGCAGGCAAGGCCACCCGATCAGTGCTGGAAGGCGAGGAAGAAGCGCTCGGCAATCTGTCGACGGCCGAGCGCATGATGTTGATCGAACTGCTGCACAAGGTTGCGCTGTCGCGCAGCGTCTCCCCGGATGCGCAACGAGCGCCAGCCGGAAAGGATCCTCAAGCGAATCCGACTGTCAGCCGACCACGACAGGCACGCGCTGCGAGACCGCGCACATGAGTTCGTAGCCCACGGTACCGCCGGCCTGCGCCACCTCGTCGATCGTCAGCACCGCGCCGCCGGACGCGCGCCCCCACAGGATGACTTCGCTGCCGAAGCCGGCGTCGGGCACCGGGGTGAGGTCGATGGTGGCCATGTCCATGCTGACGCGCCCGACGATGCGCGTGCGCACGCCGTTCACCAACACCGGCGTGCCGGTGCCGCAATGACGCGGGTAGCCGTCGGCATAGCCGACCGCCGCCACGCCGATGCGCAGCGGGCCGTCGGCGGTGAATCTCGATCCGTAGCCGACGGCGTCGCCGGCCTTCAGGGTTTGCACGGAGATGAGCTTGGTCGACAGGGTCATGCCCGGCTGAAGCTGCCAGTGCGCGATGTCATGCTCGGGAAAATCCGGCGCGCTGCCGTACAGCAGGATGCCCGGCCGCACCCAGTCGGCGCGCGTGCCGTGCGAATGGCGCAGCGTGGCGGCGCTGTTGGCGATCGATCGCTCACCGGGCAGATCCTGCGTGGCGCGCTCGAAAGCCTCCATCTGATGGGCAATGCCGCGGTCGGCGTCCGCGTCGCTGAAGTGCGTCATCAACGAAATCTCGTCGACCTGCGGCAGCGCGTTCAGGCGCGTCCATGCCGAACGGAAGCGATCAGGCGTGAAGCCCAGCCGGTTCATCCCCGAGTTCATCTTGAGGAACACGCGCTGCGGCACCTGCGTCTTGTGCGCCGCCAGCCAGTCGATCTGGGCGTCGCAGTGCACCACATGCCAAAGGTCGAGGCGGGAACAGAGTTCGAGGTCGCGGGCGTCGAAGACGCCTTCGAGCAGCAGCACCGGCCCGCGCCAGCCCAGCGCACGCACGCGTTCGGCCTCGGCCAGGTCGAGGAGCGCGAAGCCGTCGGCGCCCCGGAATGCTTCGAACACTCGTTCGATGCCGTGTCCGTAGGCGTTGGCCTTGACGACGGCCCAGACGCGCGAATCAAGCGCCGCTCGGCGCGCGCGGTCGAGGTTGTGCTGCAGTGCGGAAAGATGAACAGTGGCAAGGATCGGACGCGGCACGAAAATAAACCCTGGAAAAAGCAGGAAACACTCACAAAAATGAGCCCGACGCTACGGGGACATCGCGCCATTTTGACACCGCACCCCCATGCTATAACCGCGCAGCCGCCGCTGAAGCGGCCCCTCTTCCACAATCGCCGGACCCCTCGTTGCCGGCCAGTCAGCCATCGATGAAGCGCGGTTTCTATACGATCATGTCGGCCCAGTTCTTCTCGTCGCTGGCCGACAACGCGCTCTTTGTCGCTGCTGTCGAACTCATGCGAAGCAGCGGCGCGCCCGAGTGGCAGCGCGCGGCGCTGGTCCCGATCTTCACCGTCTTCTATGTCGCGCTCGCGCCGCTCGTCGGTGCCTTTGCCGACGCCTTGCCCAAGGGCAAGGTCATGTTCATCAGCAACGCCATCAAGGTGGTCGGCTGCGTGACGATGCTGTTCGGCTCGCATCCGCTGATGGCATACGCGATCGTCGGCCTGGGGGCGGCGGCGTACTCGCCGGCGAAGTACGGCATCCTGACCGAGCTGCTTCCGGCCTCGCAACTGGTCAAGGCCAATGGCTGGATCGAAGGCCTGACCATCGCTTCGATCATTCTCGGCATCGTGCTCGGAGGGCAACTGGTGAGCCATGCCCTCTCGAGCCACTTGCTGGCGCTGGACTTCCCCTTCATCGACACCGGCGTCAGGACGCCGCCCGAAGCCGCGATCTCGACGCTGATCCTGGTCTATGTGGTGGCCGCCTGGTTCAACACCCGCATCCCGGACACCGGCGTGGAGATGCGTCCGCTGCGCGCCAATCCTCAGCACGGCTTCGTGCGCAACATGGCCGCACTGCTGCCCGATTTCTGGCACTGCAACTCGCGGCTGTGGCGCGACAAGCTCGGCCAGATCTCGCTGGCCACCACCACGCTGTTCTGGGGCGCGGGCGGCAACCTCAAGTACATCGTGCTCGCCTGGGCCTCGCTGGCACTGGGCTACAACACGGCGCAGGCTTCGTCGCTGACGGGCGTGGTGGCGATCGGCACTGCCGTCGGCGCGATCGTGGCATCGGTGCGCATGCGGCTCGACATGGCGACCCGCGTGATCCCGATGGGCATCGGCATGGGCGTGCTGGTCATCGGCATGAACTTCATCGGCAACATCTGGCTGGCCGTGCCCTTCCTGATCCTGCTCGGCGGGCTGGGCGGGTTCCTGGTGGTGCCGATGAACGCGCTGCTCCAGCACCGCGGCCACAACCTGATGGGCGCCGGGCGATCGATCGCGGTGCAGAACTTCAACGAGCAGGCCTGCATCCTGGTGCTCGGCGCGTTCTACAGCGCATGCACCGGGATCGGCATGTCGGCCTATTCGGCCATCACCGCCTTCGGTATCGTGGTGGCAGGGTTCATGTGGCTGATCAAGCGCTGGCACCAGAGCAATCTTCGCAAGTACCCCGAAGAGGTCGAGCACCTGCTCGCCATCGCACGCAGCGACAAGCACCACTGAACGCGGGTCCGGAACAGTCTTGCCCGCCATTGCGCTGATCTTCAACGCCTTCGTCTGGGGCGTTTCGTGGTTTCCCTTCCGGCAGATCGAAAGCCATGGCCTGCATCCGGTGTGGGCGACGTGCCTGATCTACGCCGCGATCACGCTCGCCATCGTGCTGCTGCGCCGCAGCATGTGGCACGTCTTTGTGCGCAACCCCGCGCTCGTGCTGCTGGGCTTGGCAGCGGGGTTCACCAACGTCGGCTTCAACTGGGCGGTGACGCAAGGCGACGTAGTGCGGGTGGTGCTGCTGTTCTACCTGATGCCGCTGTGGATCGTGCTGCTCGCGTGGATCTTTCTGGGCGAGCGCCCGACGCTATCGGCGCTGGCGCGGGTGGCGCTTGCGCTGGTCGGCGTGGCGGTGGTGCTGAAGACGCCGGAGACGGACTGGCCGATCCCCTCCAGCCTGCCGGACTGGCTCGGCGTGGCAGCGGGTTTCGGCTTCGCGGTGACGAACATCCTGTTGCGCCGGCTGCGCGCGGCACCGGGCGAATCGCGCGCGCTGGCGATGTTCGGGGGCTGCGCGCTGGTGGCCGGCGTGACAGCCATGGCCGGCACCCTCGTGGCGGCGATTCCGGCGCCCCCGCTCGGCGACACCGGGTGGTGGGGCTGGGCGCTGGTGCTGGGGGGCGGCTTCGTGATCGCCAACATTTGCCTGCAGTACGGCGCCGCGCGTCTCGCGGCCAACGCGACCTCGGTGATCATGCTGTCCGAAGTGCTGTTCGCAAGTGTCTCGTCGGTCGCATTGGGCGCCGCCACGCTCGACGCGCGGATCTGGATCGGCGGCGCGCTGATCGTGCTGGCGGCCGCGTGGTCCGCGTTTGCGCGAACGCCAAGTGGCGACGATGATCGACGCTCTGATTTCCAGGAGGACATGCCATGACCAGCGTCTATGACTTCGAAGCCCGCCAGATCGATGGCAAGCCCGTGCCGCTCTCCAAGTTCAAGGGCAAGGTGCTGCTGATCGTCAACACGGCCAGCCAATGCGGCTTCACGCCCCAGTTCGCGGGGCTGGAGGTGCTCTACGAGAAATACAAGTCGAAGGGCCTGGCGGTGCTGGGCTTCCCGTCCAATCAGTTCGGCCACCAGGACCCCGGAACCAACGAGGAAATCGGCGCCTTCTGCACCCAGAACTACGGCGTGACCTTTCCGATGATGGAAAAGATCGACGTCAACGGATCGGGCGCGGCGCCGCTCTACAAGTGGCTCGTGAAGGAAGCACCGGGCTTCCTCGGCAGCACGGCCATCAAGTGGAACTTCACCAAGTTCCTGATCGGCAAGGACGGCCAGGTGGTCAAACGCTACGCGCCGCTGGACAAGCCCGAATCCATCACGCGCGACATCGAGGCCGCATTGGCGGCCTGAGATTCAGAACGTCTTCAGAACGTCAGAACCGGAAATCGGCTGTTTTCGATCCGCTGCCCAGCATCACGACCTGGGTCTTGAGGACGCCCTCGCTCTCCGCCTCGACGGTGTAGCGCCCCGCCGGAAGATCCACGAGGCAGACAGGCCCGCTGGCGCGCATCGCCAGTGCGGTGGTGCCGCCCGCGTCCTTGACCGTCACAGCCACGTCGGCCAGGTAGGCGCCGCTTGCACGCGCGAACAGCAGCGACAGCGGATGGTCCTTCATGGCAGCCCGCATCGCGACGGATTCGTCCGAACCCACGCCACCGCACACATACTGCGCGCCGCCATCCTCGGACATATGCACTGCAGGGGGCTGGGCCTGCGCCATCCATGGAACAAGTGAGCACGCGCACACGGCGGCGGTGCGCGCAACAGTTTGGAAAAAAGCTTGCATCGAATCACTCCCGGAATGAACACCAGAAAATGCTCACGCCGCCCGGGCTGCGCTGGGGTCAGACCAGACCCCCAGTTCCTGTCCGATCAGGCTGCCGAGGCAGGGGCCAGCGCTTCGTCGAGCAACTCGACCCAGTGCCGCACAGGCACTTCGCTGCCGCTTTGCAGATGAGTGATGCAACCGATGTTGGCCGACACGATGGCGGTCGGCTGGAGCTGGTTGAGATGGCCCAGCTTGCGGTCCCGCAGGGGGTAGGCCAGTTCAGGCTGCAGCACCGAATAGGTGCCGGCCGATCCGCAGCAGAGATGCGCCTCGTTCTGTGCGACCTGGATGTCGAAGCCCATCGTGCGCAGATGCATCTCGACACCGCCGCGCAGCTTTTGCCCGTGCTGCAGCGTGCAGGGTGGGTGGTAGGCGATCACGCCGGACGACGCCCGGACGCGCGCTTTCAGCGATGCGGAGAGTTCGGGCAGCAGTTCGCTCAGATCCCTTGTGAGCGCGCTGATGCGTGCCGCTTTTGCGGCGTAGGCAGGGTCGTCCTTCAGCATGTGGCCGTATTCGCGCACGGTCACTCCGCAGCCCGATGCATTCATGACGATCGCCTCGACCTCACCGCTGTAGACCTGCGGCCACCATGCGTCGATGTTCGCGCGCATCTGGGCCTTGCCACCGTCGTGGTCGTTGAGGTGAAACTTCACCGCGCCGCAGCAACCCGCGTTGGGCGCGACGATGACCTGAATACCGGCTGCGTCGAGCACGCGCGCGGTCGCGCTGTTGATGTTGGGCGACATCGAAGGCTGCACGCAACCGGCGAGCATCAGCATCTTGCGAGCGTGCGTGTGCGCAGGCCACGCACCGGCGGATCGCGGCGCGGGCACCTTGGCCTTGAGCTTGCCGGGCAAGAAGCCGCGCAACGATTGGCCGAGCTTCATCGCCGGCCCGAACAGCGGCGACGGCAGTCCTTCCTTCAGCGTCCAGCGCACGGCGCTTTCGAATGCCGGTCGCGGCACTTTCTCGTCGACGATCTTGCGGCCGATGTCGACCAGATGACCGTACTGCACGCCGCTGGGGCAAGTGCTCTCGCAGTTGCGGCACGTCAGGCAGCGATCGAGGTGCAGCTGCGTGCTGCGCGTCGGCGCCTTGCCTTCGAGCACCTGCTTGATCAGGTAGATGCGCCCGCGCGGCCCGTCGAGTTCGTCGCCGAGCAACTGGTAGGTCGGACAGGTGGCCGTGCAGAAGCCGCAGTGCACGCACTTGCGCAGGATCGCCTCGGCTTCGCGACCGTCGGGAGTACCCTGGAATTCGGGTGCGAGTTCGGTTTGCATGCTGGGGTGTCGGTGCGTGTCAGTGCGCGGGATAGAGCCGCCCGCGATGGAAGACGGCGTAGGGATCGAATTCCTGCATCAGTGCGCGATGAATGCGCTCGACCGGTGCGCTCAATGCGTCGAACCTGTCGAGCACCCGGTGCCCATGGGCATCCGACGGCCTGAACAGCGTCGCGTGGCCGCCGGCCTTGTGCGCCGCTGCGCGCAGTCGCGGACGTTGGTCGGGCGGCGCAAGGTACCACCGCTGCCCGCCGTGCCATTCGACCAGCGGTGCGCCGTCGACGTCGAGCACCGGCGCCGTCTGCGGCACCGAGATTCGCCAGAGGTCGTTCGCGCCCTGCGCCGTGGCGAACCACGGATGCCGTTGGTCGCGCAGCGAATCCCAGCCGGGCGCTGTCTGGGCGTTGTCTTGCCGCTCGCCGCCGAGGTGTGCGCAGGCGGCCTCCACGGCCGCCACCGCGCCGCGCAAACGCAGCGACAACACACCTGCGCCGTCACGTTCGCGCCAGACGCTGGCATTGAGCGGCAGCGGCCGGCCGCCCCATTCGTTGAGCAATCGCAGTGCGTCAGCTTGGGTGCAAGCGAATTCAAGCGTCGCCTCGGCGGGTGCCAGCGGCAGCACCTTGAGGCTCACCTCGGCAATGACCCCGAGCACGCCCAGCGACCCCGCAAGCACGCGGGAAACGTCGTAGCCCGCCACGTTCTTCATGACCTGGCCGCCGAAGGTGAGAACCTCGCTGCGGCCGTTGACCAAAGTCGCGCCGAGGACATAGTCGCGCACCGAGCCCACGCTGGCACGCGCCGGCCCGCTGAGTCCGGCGGCCACCATGCCGCCGACCGTGCCACCTTCACCGAAGCGTGGCGGTTCGAACGGCAGGCATTGGCCTTGCGCGGCCAGCACGGATTCGAGCTCGACGAGCGGCGTGCCGGCACGCGCGGTGACGACCAGTTCGCTGGGCTCGTAGCTCGTGATACCCGCGAGTCCTTCGGTGGGCAGCGGCTCGCCCTGGGGCATCTCGCCGTAGAAGTCCTTGGTGCCGCGGCCGCGAACGCGCAGCAACGTCCCATCGGCGGCGGCGGCGCGTATGCGCTCGGTGATCTGGCAAAGGGCTGGATCCATGCGGGCGATCGTACCGCCAGCGCAAGTTCAGTCTTCGAAGAACTGGACCGGCAGCCCCGGCGTCGCCACGCGAATCGACAGCACATGCCCTGACGCGGGCCGCTGTTCGAGTTCCGCCGCCGGCCTGCCGCGCCGTGCGGTCGTCACGAACAGGGTGCGCAGATCGTCCCCGCCGAAGCAGGGCATGGTCGGGCACTGGACCGGCGTGGGCAGCGCCGACACGCGCTCGCCCGAGGGTGCAAAGCGCAGCACCTGGCCGCCTTCGAACATGGCGACCCAGTAATGCCCGTCGGCATCGACCGTCGCGCCGTCGGGCCGGCCTTCGTAGTGCAGGGGCGACTCCGGCGTCCAGCCATCGGGCTTGTTGTCGAATTGCTGGAACACACGCGGACGGGTCATCGCGTTGACCCGTGCCGCCCAAGTCCAGGCGCGCACGCGATGCGCCGCGGTGTCGGCCCAGTACAGCGTGTCGCCGTCGGTCGAAAAAGCCAGCCCATTGGCCGTGGTGGCTTCGTTGGCCATCTGCTTGAGCGACGGCGCACGACCGCCGCGCGCATCGAGGCAATAGAGCGCCGCATTGGGCCGGTCCTTGGCCTCGTTCAGGGTGCCGGCCCAAAACCGTCCCAGCGGATCACACTTCCCGTCGTTGAAGCGCATGGTGCGCACATCGTGATCGACCCGCGCCATCATCTGGAGCGTGCCACCCCATTCCCGCGCACGATAAACGCCGTCACGCAGCGCGATCACCAACCCGCCGCCATGTGCCGGCGCCATGCAGCCCGGCTCAGTCGGAAGATCCCAGCGCTCGACAGCGGCATCGGCAATATCGCCGCGCGTCCGCAAAACCGCGCGCCCCGGAATGTCCAGCCAATACAGCGACCGTTCCCCCGGATGCCAAAACGGCGATTCGCCCAGCTGGCTCAAGCTGTGATTCAGTGTGGTCCACATCAAAAAATTATGCCCGCCGCAGCCCGACTGCGGCGGGCAAAGCCACGCCCGTTGGTGAAACACCGCGGATCTGGCTTTGCCAGTCCGCTGGTGTTGCCCCCGGCAGGGGGTGGGCGCCCGGACACGAAGTGCCGGGCAACCTGGGGGCGAGTTACCTGTTGTATGCAGTCTCGCCGTGCGCCGAGATATCGAGGCCTTCGCGCTCTTCTTCCTCGCTCACACGGAGGCCGATGGTGAGGTCGGCGATCTTGTAGGCGATGAAGGACACCACGCCCGACCACACGATGGTCAGCAGCACGCCCTTGAGCTGGATCCAGAACTGCGCGCCGATACCGTTGGAGATGACGCTGGCCGTGACCCAGTCGCCCACCAGGCCGGGGCCGCCGAGCGCTTGCGTGTTGAAGACACCGGTCAGCAGCGCGCCGACGATACCGCCGACACCGTGCACGCCGAACACGTCGAGCGAGTCGTCCGCGCCGAGCAGCTTCTTGAGACCGTTGACACCCCAGAGGCAGGCGAAGCCGGCGATGAAGCCGATGACGATGGCACCCATCAGGCCGACGTTGCCGGCGGCCGGCGTGATGGCCACGAGGCCGGCAACGGCACCCGAAGCGGCACCCAGCATGGAGGCCTTGCCACGCATCAGCGCTTCACCGATGCACCATGCGAGCACGGCGGCGGAGGTGGCGGAGAAGGTGTTCATGAACGCCAGCACGGCGCTGGTACCCGCTTCGAGCGCGGAGCCGGCATTGAAGCCGAACCAGCCCACCCACAGCAGGGAGGCACCGACCATCGTGAGCGTCAGCGAGTGCGGCGTGAACGATTCCTTGCCGTAGCCGATGCGCTTGCCGATCAGGTAGGCGCCGACCAGGCCGGCGACGGCCGCGTTGATGTGCACCACGGTGCCGCCCGCGAAGTCGAGCGCGCCCCACTGCCAGACCAGGCCGGCCTTGGCGTTCATGGCGTCGACCACTTCCTTGCTCGAGTAAGCGTCCGGGCCCATCCAGAACCAGACCATGTGCGCGATCGGCGCATAGCTGAAGGTGAACCAGATCGCCATGAACAGCAGCACCGCCGAGAACTTGATGCGCTCGGCAAAGGCGCCGACGATCAGGCAGCAGGTGATGCCGGCGAAGGTCGCCTGGAAGGCGGCGAACAGCAGTTCGGGGATGTACACGCCCTTGCTGAAGGTCGCGCCGGGTGCGAACACGCCGGTCGACGCATCGAAGATGCCCTTCATGAAGAGCCGGTCGAACCCGCCGATGAATGCGTTGCCTTCGGTGAACGCCAGGCTGTAGCCGTAGATCAGCCACAGCACGACGATCATCGAGAAAGTGACCATCACCTGCATCAGCACCGACAGCATGTTCTTGCTGCGGACCAGGCCGCCGTAGAACAGCGCCAGGCCGGGGACCGTCATCATGATCACCAGCAGCGTGGACACGAGCATCCACGCGGTATCACCCTTGTTGAACGAGGGTGCAGGCGCGGCAGCGGGGGCGGCGGCATCGGCAGCCGGTGCCGCGGTCGCGGCGGCGGGTGCAGCAGCAGCGGCGGGCGCGGCGGCAGTGGYGGCAGGCGCCGTCGCCGCGGGCGCCTCGGCCGCGGCCGGTGGCGTCTGCGCGAAGCCGGCGGTGCCGGCGGCAAGCACGCTCAGGCCGAGCGCGAGTGAAACAAGGAATTTTTTCATTTCGGTTTGTCTTTCATGCCTTGCAGGTCAGAGTGCTTCGCGGCCCGTTTCGCCGGTGCGGATGCGTACGACTTGCTCCAGGTCGTACACAAAAATCTTGCCGTCGCCGATCTTGCCGGTGCGTGCGGCGGCCTCGACGGCCTCGATCACGCGCTCGACGAGTTCGTCGGCCACGGCGGCCTCGATCTTCACCTTGGGCAGGAAGTCGACGACGTACTCCGCGCCGCGGTAGAGCTCGGTGTGGCCCTTCTGTCGACCGAAGCCCTTGACCTCGGTGACGGTGATCCCTTGCACGCCGATGGCCGAGAGGGCTTCGCGCACTTCGTCGAGCTTGAAGGGTTTGATGATGGCTGTGACCAGCTTCATGGTGTTTCTCCTACGGATGGATGGAAGCGGCGCGGCTTCGAAGCCGCGCCTGCGGCAACTACAGCGTCTTGGTCAGCATGACAATGAATCGAGTGACGTTCGGCGAAAACGTGGAGCCGCCGATCGGTCCGAAGACGGTGCCGGTGGGGATGCCCGGGCTGGCGACCAGGTTGAAGGCGCTCTGGTTGTTGCCGCCCTGTACCGAGCCACCGAGCGCCAAGCCGCTGCCGAGGTCGTAGGACACGCCCACGTTGTAGTCCAGGTAGTCCTTGTAGCCCAGGCTCTTGATGTCGCTGGTGAAGAAGGTGTAGCCGATGGCCGTCTTGAAGGTCAGCTTGGGAAAGATCTCCTTCGTGTACGACAGGTTCAGGTAGCTGGTGTTCTGGCCGTCCAGGCCCGAGCCGCCCTGGTTGCCGGCGTAGTTGAAATAGTCGTTGGAGACGGTCCAGGAGTACTTGCCCGCGAAGGTGCCGATGCGCTCGTCGGTCCAGCTGGCGCCGCCGTAGATTTCGGTGGTGTTGCCCGCGGTGTTGCCGGGGTAGTAGTACTGGTAGACGCCGACGTCCCAGTCGATCGGGCCACCCTTGAATTTGTAGCCGCCGTAGAAGTCCATCTCGACCGAGTTGCCCGCCAGCCAGTTGACGCTGGAGTTCCAGTTGCCGACGTAGAAGCCGCTGTCGCCGAAGACGTAGTCCAGGCCGCCCTGGATGGCGGGCTTGAACCAGCTGGTCTTGGCGAAGCCGTTGTGTCCGATGGTGTCCTGGTCCTGGCCGCGGAACTTGTAGTTCGTGGTCAGGGAAACGTTGCCCGTGAGATTCGGGGCCGGGGCCGCTGCCGGCGCCGCGCTCGCGTCGGCGGTTTGCGCGCTCGCCAACATCGGCAAGACGGCGAGGGCGCCCAAAGCCAGGATTCGGACGGGTTTGCGGTGCATCATCGAGAGACTCCTCGGAGTTGTTTTGAAAGTGGGTTGGAAACCACGTCGAAGCAGGGAGCGTGCCAAGCGCATCAAGGCCAGGTTTACAAAGGCTTGCGCAGGCATGTACGTCGTCACATACAAGATGGGATGGAGCGCACCATCCTGGGGATAGGGAGAGTCATGAGTCTTTGTTTGGTGCAAAGCCGTGCGTTGTTGGGCCTGGAAGCGGCCAGCGTCACGGTCGAGGTGCATCTGGCCAATGGTTTGCCCAGCTTCACGCTGGTCGGTCTGGTCGATGTCGAAGTCAGGGAAGCGCGCGAACGCGTGCGGTCGGCCATCCAGAACACCGGCCTCGAGTTCCCCAATAACAAGCGAATCACCGTCAATCTCGCGCCTGCGGACCTGCCGAAGGATTCCGGGCGCTTCGATTTGCCGATCGCCCTCGGCATCTTGGCGGCCAGCGGCCAGATCGAGGCGAGCCGGCTGTCGGGGCACGAGTTCGCGGGCGAACTCTCGCTTTCGGGGCAATTGCGGCCCGTGCGTGGTGCGCTCGCGATGTCGCTGGCCCTGCACACGCGCGGCATCGCCACGCGGCTGGTGCTGCCGACCGACAGTGCACAGGAAGCCGCCCTGGTGCCCGGCGCCGAGGTCTACGGTGCGCGGCACCTGCTCGACGTGGTGCGGCAATTCCTTCCGGCTGACGGCGCGCCGCCGGCGGATGCCGGTGAAGACGGTTGGGCCCGGGTTCTTCCAGCGCCTCGCGGACTGGCCGCTCGCCACGCCGACCTCGCCGACGTGAAGGGACACGCCAGCGCCAAGCGCGCATTGGAAATCGCCGCGGCCGGCAACCACAGCCTGTTGATGGTGGGACCGCCCGGCTCAGGCAAGTCGATGCTGGCGCAGCGCTTTGCAGGCCTGCTGCCCGCGATGAGCGTCGAGGAGGCGCTCGAAAGCGCTGCCGTGGCCAGCCTGGGCGGCCGCTTCGCGGTCGATCGCTGGATGTGCCGGCCGACGTCGAGTCCGCATCACACAGCCAGCGCGGTGGCGATGGTCGGCGGCGGGTCGCCGCCAAGGCCGGGCGAGATCTCGCTGGCGCATCACGGCGTGCTGTTTCTCGACGAGTTTCCAGAATTCACGAGGCCCGCATTGGAGGCGCTCCGCGAGCCGCTGGAGACCGGAACGATCACGATCGCTCGCGCGGCGCGGCGGGCCGAGTTCCCGGCGCGGTTCCAGTTGATCGCGGCAATGAATCCGTGTCCCTGCGGTTACCTGGGCTCGACGCTCAAGGCCTGCCGGTGCACGGCCGATCAGGTCTCTCGCTATCAGGGCAAGCTCAGCGGCCCCTTGCTCGATCGCATCGATCTCCACATCGAGGTGCCCGCAGTCTCGGCGCAGCAGTTGCTGGATTCGCCCGCTGGCGAGGCGACCGACGCCATCCGCGAGCGAGCGGTCGGGGCTCGCGAACGCGCACTGGCCCGGCAAGGCAAGACCAACCACGCACTACAAGGCGCAGAGATCGACCAGCACGCTTCATTGGCGCCGGACGCGCTGAAGTTCATGCACACGGCGGCGGCGAAGCTGGGCTGGTCGGCGCGCAGCACGCACCGGGCACTGAAGGTAGCCCGCACGATCGCCGACCTGGCGGGGTCTGAGGCCACCGAAAGCGCGCACGTCGCGGAGGCCGTTCAGTACCGCCGCGCGCTAAGGGCGGCAGACTGAGCGGCTCAACCCCTCGTAAAAGCCAGAAAACCCGTGGAACCGGCTTCGCCGGGCCACCGGGTTTGCCCCCGGAGAGGGGGTGGAGAGCGACACGAAGTGCGCGAACCTGGGGGTGATCTAAATGACTCCGCGCCCCGCGAGATTGCGCATCAGCGCACCGATGCCGAAGGTCCACCGCGCCGCATCTTCGGAATGCACGACCCGGTTCTCCAGCGCGCCGAGTTCGGGCGCCGAAATGGTGACCCGGTCGCCCACCACATGCGTGAAGCCCTGCCCCGGACCGTGGCGGTCCTGCGTGGGCGCGAACATGGTGCCGAGAAAAAGCATCAGGCCGTCGGGGTAGGCATGATGCGCGCCGATCGCCTGCGACACGAGGTCCAGCGGATCACGGCTGATCTTCGAAAGCGAACTCGATCCTTCGAGCGTGAAGCCTTCCGGCCCCAGCACGCGCAGCGCGACGGTGATGCGGCGCACGTCGTCGATGCCGAAGTGGTCGTCGAAGAGCCGGACGAAAGGCCCGATCGCGCAAGACGCGTTGTTGTCCTTCGCCTTGCCGAGCAGCAGCGCGCTGCGGCCTTCGAAGTCGCGCAGGTTGACGTCGTTGCCCAGCGCCGCGCCGAGCGTCTGCCCGCGGCTGTTGACGGCCAGCACGACTTCGGGCTCGGGGTTGTTCCACGCCGACCCTGAATGAATGCCCACGTCGGCGCCGGTGCCGACCGCCGACAGCACGGGCGCCTTGGTGAAGATTTCGGCGTCGGGGCCGATGCCGACTTCGAGGTACTGCGACCACGCACCCTGCGCGATCAGCACGTCCTTGACCTTCGCGGCTTGCGGCGATCCGGGCACGATGCCGGCGAGGTTGTCGCCAAGCACGCTGCCGAGCGCGGCGCGAATGGATTCCGCCTTCGACGCATCGCCGCGCGACTGTTCTTCGATCACACGCTCCAGCAGGCTCGCGATGAAGGTCACGCCGCTGGCCTTCACCGCCTGCAGATCGCAGGGTGCGAGCAGCCACGGATGCCGCGTGTCGCGGCGCGATTCGTCGCTGTTCGCCAGTGTCGCCTCCAGCGAAGCCACGCGCGGCGTGCGCTCGTCGCGCAAGACCTGGCGCACGGCGCCCACCGGATCATCGAGCTCCAGCAGCTGGCTGGTCGTCGCTGCAATGCGCGAGAGGTCGTGCAGCCCGCCTTCGTGCACGGCCGCAAGCACGGGCCCGACGTCCGGCAGCCAGAGGCGGCCGATCAGGGTGGCGCGCTCGGCGTCCCGAGGCAATGACTGGGCGGGCGTCAGCGTCGATGTCATGCGGAAGTCTCCTGATTGATCCGCTGATCGTACGGGACTGTCAGCGCTTCATGTCGACGTGGCTCGCCCGGACCCGGGCGACCGCCTTCGGCAGATCCTCCCATGCCGGTGCCTGTGGCGCGAAACGCGCGCGCATGTAGCCGGCCAGTTCGGCGATCTGCGCATCGTCGAGCGCTTCGCGGAAAGCGGGCATGAAGCCGATATCGCGCGCCGCCGGCTCGCGCACGCCGTCGAGGATGGTGCGCAGCAGGTTGTCCGGCCGCGCGCTTGTGAGGTTGCTGTTCAGCGCGAGGGGCGTGTTGACGCCGAGCAGCGTGGGCCCGTCGCCATCGTGATGGCAGGCCGCGCAGGCGCTGTCGAACATGCGCTGGGGGCCGCCGAGCAGTTGGCCCTGGCGCGCCGCGGCATCGGCAACGACGCGCTGCGCCTGCGCCTGCGCCGAGGCTGCCTCGTCCGACGCTTCGGCGTTGAAGGAAGCGAGATAGGTCGCCATCGCGCGGATGTCCGCGTCCGGCACGGCGGCGAGTTCGCGCACCACTTCCGCCATCGGGCCGCCTGCGATGCCGTGGTTCTTCGCGTGACCGTGGCGGAGGTAGCGATAGAGCGCTTCGGTGTTCCACGGCACCGCGGACTTCGACAGCGAGGTCAGCGCCGGCGCTTCCCAGCCGTCCACCATGGCGCCCGACAGATAGGCCGTGCCGCCCTGCTCCGCGCCGAGCGCATTGCGCGGCGTATGGCAGGCACCGCAATGGCCCAGGCCGTTGACCAGATAGGCACCCCGATTCCACTCGACGCTTTTCGAGGCGACGGGCCGCATCGGCGACGGATCGTGGAACAGCGCGTTCCAGCCCGCCATGAGCGGTCGTGCGCCGAAGGGGAACTTGAGCTGAGCCTTCGGTGTTTCTGCGCTCACGGGCGTCAACGACATGAAGTACGCATACAGCGCCTGCAGATCGTCGTCGCTGGTCTTCGCGAATGCTGTGTAGGGGAAGGCGGGATACAGATGGTGGCCGTTGCGCGAGATGCCTTCGCGCATCGCCCGCTGGAAGGCGCTGAACGACCAGCGACCGAGGCCGGTGTCGGCATCGGGCGTGAGGTTGGTGGTGTAGATCGTGCCGAAGGGTGTTTCCATCGCGCGCCCTCCCGCGTTGGGCGTGCCGCCGGGTACCGTGTGGCAGACCGCGCAGTCGCCCAGTGCGGCGAGCGTGCGGCCGCGCTCGATGGTCGATTCGCTGTAGGCCGGCGCGCTGAAAGACACCGGCGCGATCGCGGACCGCCAGCCCATCGAGCCCGCAACGACGCCGATGCCGCCCACGACCAGCGCGGCGAGGCCCGCCCACAGTCCTCGGCGTCGCGGCCACGGCGCGGTGGCGGGCAGCTCGCGGTCCGGCTCGGCGTGGTCCGGCGGGCGCGAGCCATCACCCTCCTCCTCGCCCGCTGGCGCCGGAAGCGGATTCAGCGCAGGGCGCACCACCTCCGGCGTGAACGGCGGCGCGCGGAAGCGAACGCCGGTCGCATCGAAGATCGCGTTCGCGATCGCCGCCGTACCCGGCACGGACGACGATTCACCCGCGCCCAGCGGCGGCTCACCGGGGCGCTGCATGTGCATCACCTCGATCACCGGGACTTCGCGGAAATTGATGATCGGATAGCCACCCCACTCGCGGCTCGCGACCACGCCCGAAGGCCGCACGCCCGGGAGCATTTCTGCATCCGGCGCCCGCTGCGGCGCGAATTGCACGCGCTCCTTCAATGCACGGCTCGTCGTCTGGATCACGTTGCCGTGGATCTGGTGTTCCACGCCGGCCGGATTGACCATCAGGCCCGCGTCATGCCCCACGACCACGCGGCGCACGTGCACCTCGCCGGTCTTGCGGTTGACCTCCACATCCGCCACCCACGCAGACCATGCCGCGCCGAAGCCCGGCCACTTGCTGTGCACATAGCGCGCATACGCAAAGCCCTGGCCGAAGAGGATGTCGCCGCCGGGCCCCAGGCCGCCGTCGGCGTTTTCCTGCGGACCGGTGCGCATGCGCCAGCCGGCCTTCTGTGCCGTCTCGCGCACCAGGTCGGCGGCTCGCGGATCATGCAGATGGCGCAGGCGGAACGCGACCGGATCGACGCCGGCAGCGGTCGCGAGTTCGTCGACGTAGGACTCGTGCGCAAACGAACTCGGCAAGGCCGACACGCCGCGAAGCCACGAGGCCCGAACGATCGGCGCCATGTCGTTGACCTTCACGCGCAGGTTGCCGTAGGCATAGGGCGGCCGCGCCGTGCGGTCGCCCATCTCGAAGGCCTGCGCCACCGGCTCGATGGTTCGGGTCAGCAGCAGCGCCAGCGTGGGTGCGCCATTCGATGGATACGAGGTTTCGAAATCGTAGGCCGCGACCTCGCCGTCGGCATCGAGGCCGCCGCGAACCTGCATCAGCTGCGCGGCACCTTTGGGCTCCCACGTGTGCTCCTGCTCGCGCGTGAGTTGCACACGCACCGGCGCGTCGACCGCGCGGGCGAGCAGCGCCGCGTCGGCTGCGACGTCGTCGGCACCGTTGCGGCCGTAGCAACCGGCCGCTTCCATCCGAACGACATCGACCGCCACATCGTCCAGGCCCATCAGCTTCGCGAGATCGGCACGCAGCACATGGGGGTTTTGCGAGCCGGCCCACACGCGCAGCCTGAAGCCGTCGCCGCTTTCGGGCTCCCAGTGCGCGAGCGCGCACGAGGGGCCGATCGACGCATGCATCTGGTAGGGCCACACATAGGTCCGCGGCATCGGATTGGCGGCATTCTCGAGCGCGCCGTCCACGTCACCTTCATCGACCAGCAGGCGCTGCGTCGCCGGATTGGCACGCAGCGCGCCTTCGAGGTCGTCGAGCGCCGGCAAGCCGGGCCAGCTTTTCCAGGTCACACGCAGTTCGCGCAGTGCCTGCTCGGCATGCTCCTCGCGCTCCGCGACGATGCCGACGAAGTCGCGAATGACCACCACGCCCCGGATGCCGGGAATGTGCGCAATCGACGATTCGTCGACAGATTCCAGCGTGTTGCCGATGAAGTCGCCATGGTCCGCGCCGGCATACGGCGGCCGCACGACGCGCCCGTGCAACATGCCGGGCACGCGCATGTCATGCACGAAGACGAGTTCGCCCGCAAGCTTGGCCGGAATGTCGACGCGCGGAATGCGGCTGCCGACGATGCGGTAGTCGGCCGGGTCCTTCAGGCGCGAAACGGTGTCGAGCTGCAGCACGGTGCGCGCGCCAGCGACCAGTTCGCCGAAGCCGAGGCTGAACGCCGGGTCGTCGCCAGCGTGAACCCTTCCGTCGCGCACCTTCAGCAGCGACGGCTGAACACCGAGCCGTTCCGACGCTTGCGCAACGAGCCATGTGCGCGCCTGCGCAGCCGCGTGGCGCAACGGGCCGGCGTGGATCTGGATCGACGCGCTCGCAATGGTCGCGCCCTGGTTGGGCACGCGCGCGGTGTCGCCCAGCATCATGCGAAGCTGCGCCAGCGGTACATCGAGCTCTTCCGCCACGATCTGCGACAGCGCGGTCTGGATGCCGGTGCCGAGATCGACGTGGCCGTTCAGTGCCGTGACGCTGCCGTCGTCCCAGATCGCGATCAATATCTCCGGCCCTTCGGCCGGATTGCCCGCCACGAGCGCCGGCTGGCCTTTGGCCTGCGGCGGCGCGGGCGGCGTGTCGCGCACGACGACGAGCACGCCGTCGGCATGGAGGAATTCGCTGCGCGTGCGGGGCTGGTCGGCGCGCCGCGTCACGAATCGGTGCCCTTCGCCATCGACAGCGCGGCAAGCTGCACGGCCGCCACGATCTCCACGTGCGTACCGCAACGGCAAAGGTTGCCGGAGAGCTCGCTGCGGATGCGCGCCTCGCTCGGGTTCGATTCGCGCGCGAGCAAGGCCGCCGCCTGCATCACCATGCCATTGAGGCAGTAGCCGCATTGCGCGGCCTGCGCTTCTTCGAAGCCCTGTTGCACGGGATGCCAGCGATCACGCGAGCCGAGGCCTTCGAGCGTGGTGATGGCGCGGCCCGCCACGCCGTGCGCCGGAATCACGCAGGAACGCGCAGCGACACCGTCCACCCATACGGTGCAGGCACCGCATTGCCCAAGCCCGCAGCCGTACTTGGGCCCGTTCAGGCCCAGGTCGTTGCGCAACACATGCAGGAGCGTCGCCTCGCGGGACGCCGTGAGTTCGACGTTGCGTCCGTTGACCGTCAGGCTCGGCAGGGTCACACGCTTTCGATGTCGGCGGATTGGATGCGCTTGACGCCCTTGGCGGCCATCTGCTTCCACGCGGCGGCGAGCGAGCCGTTGAGGTCGATGGCGCGCGTCGCGTCCTCGATCACGTAGACATCGAAGCCGGCCTTGCGCGCGTCCATCGCAGTCCACGCCACGCAGAAATCGGTCGCCAGGCCGGTGACGAACACCGTCTTGATGCCGCGCGCCTTCAGGTAGCCGCCGAGTCCGGTCGCCGTCTTGTGATCGGCTTCCTCGAAGGCGGAGTAGCTGTCCATGTCCTTGTGGAAGCCCTTGCGGATGATGATTTGCGCCGTGGGCAGCTTCAGGTCCTTGTTGAGCGCGGCGTCGTCCGTGCCCTGCACGCAGTGATCGGGCCAGAGCACTTGCGTGCCGTAGCTCAGCTTGGTGGTCTCGAAGGGCTTCTTGCCTGCGTAGGTGCTCGCGAAGGAGGCATGGCCGGGCGTGTGCCAATCCTGCGTGACGACGATGTTGTCGAACGAGCCCGCCAGCTTGTTGATGATCGGCACCACCTCGGCACCGCCCTTGACCGGCAGCGTGCCGCCGTCGATGAAGCAGTTCTGCACGTCGACAACGATCAGTGCCGAGTTGGCTGCGGGCTTGATCTTCGAAGCCGCGAAGAGCGGTGCCGATGCACCCAGGCCGCCGATCAGGCCGAATGCCGCGGCCGACTTCAAGAGAGTTCTGCGTTGCGTGGAATGCATGGTCTTCGCTCCTCGGTGTTGAACAATCTATACGCTGAGATAGGCGCGGCGCACTTCATCGTTGGTAGACAGGTCGGCCATTGACGACTGGTAGCGGATTTGCCCCTTTTCGAGCACGTATGCGCGATCGGACACCAGCTCCGCGAAATGCATGTTCTGCTCCGACAGCAGGATGCTCACGCCCTGCGCCTTGAGTTCCAGGATCATGTTCGCCATCTGCTCGACGATCACCGGCGCCACGCCTTCGGAGGGCTCGTCGAGCAGCACGAGGTAGGGATTGCCCATCAGCGTACGCGCCACGGTCAGCATCTGCTGTTCGCCGCCGCTCATTCGGCCACCGGGGCGGTTCGGCATCTCGCCGAGGTTGGGGAACAGGTTGAACAGGCGTTCCGGCGTCCACAGCGGCGCATCGGTGCCGTCGCTCCAGCGGCGCGCGGCCTGCCTGCCGACTTCGAGGTTCTCCATCACGCTGAGGTCGGTGAACACGCGACGATCCTCGGGCACGAAGCCCAGGCCCAGGCGCGCGGCCTGATGCGGTTCGCTCCTGGAGATGTCGTGACCCAGGAATCGCACCGCGCCGCGGCGTTTGCCGAGCATGCCGATCAGCGCCTTGAGCGTGGTCGACTTGCCCGCGCCGTTGCGCCCCATGAGCGCGACCACCTCTCCGCGCCGCACTTCGAGGTCGACGTCGTACAGGATCTGCGCGGCGCCGTACCAGGCGCACAGCGCCTTGGCTTCGAGCAGCACTTCGTGCGAACTCATGCCGCCTCTCCCACCGCTGCATTCACCGCGGCTGCTTTCTCTGCAATCTTCTCGAAGGTCTTGCCGCTGCCGAAGTACACCTCCTGCACCTTGGGATGGTCGCGGATCTCCAGCGGCTTGCCTTGCGCAATCAGGCGCCCGCGCGCGAGGACGATCATTCGATCGGCATAGGCGAACACGACATCCATGCTGTGCTCGGTGAAGAGAACCGCCATGCCGCGGTCGATGACGAGTTGCTTGGTCAGTGCCATCAGCGAATTGCGTTCCTTGGGCGCCATGCCGGCGGTGGGCTCGTCCATGAGCAGCAGCTTGGGGCGGTTGGCCATTGCGATTGCCAGTTCGACGCGCTTCACGTCGCCGTAGGCGAGGACGCTGCAGGGGCGGTCCGCCTGTGCCTTCATGCCGACCTGGTCGAGCAATGCCAGCGCTTCGTCGCGCTTGTGATCGGACGCGCGGCGCCAGGTGGCGAAGAGCTTGTGATCGTGCGATAGCAAGGCCATTTGCACGTTCTCGACCACGGTGAGGGATGCGAAGGTTTCGGCGATCTGGAAGGTGCGGCCTACGCCCTTGCGCCAGATTTCTCTTGGCTTGCGGCCTACCAGTTCTTCGCCGTCGAGGAGGATGGAGCCACGGTCTGCTTTGAGCTGGCCGTTGACCATGTTGAAGGTGGTGGACTTGCCGGCGCCGTTCGGGCCGATGAGGGCTAATAGCTCGCCGGGGGGGAGGTCGAAGCTGATGCCGTCTACGGCTTTGACGCCGCCGAAGGACTTGCCTAGGTCTTTGACTTTTAGGAGGGTCATTTTTTGGGGCGTCAGTTTTATTGAGGCTGTGGGCCGGGTCTCGCCCCGGCGGGCGACTCACTTTTCTTTGTTTCGCCAAAGAAAAGTAAGCAAAAGAAAGGCGACCCCACTGTGCGTGTCCCTGCGCTTCGCTTCGGGCAACCTGCGGTGCTCGCTTCAGGCGGGGTCCG
>NZ_JBFTJF010000027.1:0-54495 GCF_056395305.1 Variovorax sp. 10L426
CAGCGAAGCCCTCTATTATTACACGCTTTTCAGAAGATCTGAAAAACTTTTTAAGCTTTTCTTTTCCCCCCTCCGCTCACCTCAACCTCGCTCCGAAGAACTCCTTCGAGATCCGTGTTTAGCGGAGCCTGCGATTATGACACGGTTTTTTAAAACCAGTCAAACCCTAGGGTTTTTGCTTCTTCGACCACTACTCTCAATCCGCTCCGAAGTGAGGCAGTCAGTCAATTCAGCTGAGCTTTCGATTATGCAGTGTTTTTTCAAACAACCTTCACATCGACTGCGCATTTTTCGACCTACTTGGCTCTTCCCCATGTAAGAGGGAAATCACCTGAACCGCCTTCGCGCTTTCAGCCGAGCCCACGAGTATATGCCATCCTTCGTCGCCTAGCGGAAGGCCATCCAGACTTGCGCATCGTCACTTCACTGCTGGCACAGGGATAGAGCGAGTTCCCCAATCCGATAATCCACTCCACATGGCACTCATCACTCTTCTCGATGCCCAACTGGCATTCGGCCACGTCCCGCTGTTGGATCATGCGGACTTCTCTCTCATTGAATCTGAACGCATCGGGCTGATCGGCCGCAATGGTGCCGGCAAGTCTTCGCTTCTCAAGATTCTCGGCGGACTGGAGAGACCCGACGATGGGACGCTTCAGGTTCAACAAGGACTGCGAGTCACTTACGTCGCGCAAGAGCCATCACTCGACATGGAGGCCAATGTCTTCACGGCCGCGAGTGCGGGCCTCGCCAACGTGATCGCCATTCGGGATCAATACTTGTCCGGTGCGCCCGGCGTCGATCTCGACGCGCTCCAGTCACAGATCGAGGCATTCGACGCTTGGAACTGGGAGCAGCGCGTCAACGAGACGCTGCACCGGCTGCATCTGGACGGGGCGGCACAGGTCGGCTCGCTTTCCGGCGGCACACGTAAACGCGTGGCGCTCGCGCAGGCACTCGTTGCGGCGCCTGCCGTATTGCTTCTCGACGAGCCGACCAATCACCTTGACCTCGACTCGATTGAATGGCTCGAACAACTGTTGATCGACTTCAAGGGAAGCGTGGTGACCATCACGCACGACCGGAGCTTTCTCAACCGAGTCGCCACGCGCATCGTGGAACTGGACCGAGGCAAACTGAGTTCTTATCCCGGCAACTTCGAGCAGTATCTGATTCAGAAAGAGGAGCAACTCGCGCAGGAAGCGGTGATCAACGCCAAGGCCGACAAACTGCTCGCCCAGGAAGAAATATGGATCCGCAAAGGCGTCGAGGCCCGCCGAACACGGAGCCAGAGCCGAATCGGCCGGCTCGAAGCACTCCGCGCCAATCGCGCTGCCAGGCGGGAGGTACTGGGGAGCGTCAACATGGACGTCTCATCGGGCCAAAACAGCGGGAAGATCGTTGCCGAATTGACCGACGCATCCAAGGCTTTCGGCGACAAGAAGGTGATCCGCGGATTCACCGGCACGATCCTGCGCGGTGACAAGGTCGGCATCCTCGGTCCCAATGGCGCCGGCAAGACGACACTGCTGAAGCTGATCCTCGGCGAACTGGAGCCCGACAGCGGGAAGATCCGCCGTGGAACCAACGTGCAGGTGGCCTACTTCGACCAGATGCGCAATGCACTCAACCTCGACGCGACACTGGAGGACTTCATCAGCCCCGGCAGCGAATGGATCGAGATCGGCAGTCAGCGCAAGCACGTCAAGAGCTACCTTGCCGACTTCCTGTTTTCGCCTGCACGTGCCCATTCACCCGTGCGTTCGCTCAGTGGCGGAGAACGCAATCGGCTGCTGCTGGCACGCTTGTTCGCGCGCCCGGCCAATGTGCTGGTTCTGGACGAGCCGACCAATGACCTCGACATCGACACGCTCGAGCTCCTCGAAGATTTGCTCCAGAACTACGACGGGACCGTATTCCTCGTCAGTCACGACCGAACCTTCCTCGATAACGTAGTCACGAGCACGATCGCGTTCGAAGGCGACGGCCGCTGGCGCGAATATGAAGGCAGCGTGCAGGATTGGCTGACCCAATCGAAGCGCGCACGAGAGATTGCCGAACAACGCGCCGCCGCGGTTGCGCCGGCACCTGCAGCACCGCCGCCCGCCTCTGCCGCACCTCAACGTACCGGAGCAAGGAAGAAGCTCAGCTACAAGGAACAGCGCGAACTCGAATTGCTCCCAACGCAAATCGCCTCCCTGGAGGAGGAGCAGAAACGCATCACCGAGATGCTGGAGTTGGACGGGGGCGCCATCTACGCGAACGATTCATCGCGGGCAGCCGAACTTGGCGAACGCCACGCCCGCATCGACGAGGAGTTGCTGGCGGCGCTCGAACGCTGGGAAGAACTCGGCGCTTTGGGCCCGGGTTAACGGCGTTCTTGTCTGACGCGTGGCAGCCGGCGGCCGCGCTTAGGATGCGCCGTCTAGGCTCTCCTGATGCTGCATGCCCTCATTCGTAACGCTTCGACGATCTGCCGCGACGGCCCTTCGCTTTTGCGTCGCATGCGGCCTTGCCTACTGCTTGTCCGCCTGCGCCGAGTTGCCGCAAGACGTTCAACGGCCGGTCTCGACCGCCCTGGCATCACCGACGGAGACGCCTTTGGCGGTGCTCGTGAAGCAACGCCGGGATGCTGCGGCAACCCGCTTCGACTCCGGCTTCCTGCTGATCGATGGACCTCAGGCCGCGTATGGAAGCAGACTGGCCCTGGTCCAGGGCGCGCAAAAGACGCTGGACCTCCAGTACTACGCGATCCACGCCGACGCCAGCACCGCCCGCTTGCTCCTGGGGGTGCGCGATGCAGCGCGGCGTGGCGTGCGTGTTCGCATCCTGCTCGACGACTTCCACAGTACCGGTCGCGATGCTCGTGTGATGCGGCTTGCCTTCGAGCCCAACATCGAAATGCGGATGTTCAATCCGCTGACCGGCGCGAGAGCATCGACTCTGGGACGCCTTGTGAGTTCGCTCGATGATGCATCGCGCGTCCAGCAGCGGATGCACAACAAGCTCTTCATCGCGGACAACGTCATTGCCGTTACCGGCGGCCGCAACCTTGGAGATGCCTACTTCGGCAACGACAAGAGCGCAAATTTCATCGATCTCGACGTGTTGGTGGCAGGACGCATCGTGCAGGACTTGTCGCGCAGCTTCGACGCCTACTGGAACAACGATCGCGCCTATCCGGTGCAATCACTCGTCTCGCGGGACGAACTCAACAAGATTCGCGATCAGGCACGGGCGGCCGACAAGGCAGAGCGCGAACGCGCGGCGTCCGGCGCCGCACCGCCTGAAAAAGCCAGTGGCCCTGCCCCGACGGCCGAACAGCGCGCCCATGCCTGGGACGAGAAGCCCATGGAGTTTCGCGATGCGACCTTTGTGTGGGCCCCCGCGGTCGTGCTGGTCGACAAGCCGGGCAAGATCCCTTTGGACGGAGCCAGTGCTGGGAACGCGGGCGCTCCGAACAAGGCTCCCGGCCTCGTGGTGATCGGCAAGGCGGGACGATCCCCTCAGGTGCGCGCGAACAATTCGATCGATGCTGCAGCCCATGCGGCCCAAGATGGCGACACCGTCGTCGAAGGGCTTCTGCAACTGATCGGCCTCGCCCGACGCGACCTGCTGATCATTTCCCCCTACTTCGTCCCTGGCCCCGACATGATTCGAGCCTTCGCCGCTGCGCGAGCGCGCGGCGTCAGCATCCGGGTGCTCACGAACTCCCTCGCATCGAACGACGCGCCCGTCGCTCATGTGGGCTACGCGCGGCATCGCGAGGAGCTACTCGCGTTGGGCGTCGAACTCTACGAACTGCGCAGCGAGCAAGCAGGTCTGAGCAGCGCCTTCGGGGCGGGAAGCAACGTCTCCGGTGAATCACGTTCGATGCTCCATTCGAAGGTGCTGGTCATGGATGGCCAGCTTCTGGTGGTCGGCTCGATGAATCTCGATCTGCGCTCGCAATTGCAGAACACCGAAATCGCAGTGCTGATTCGCAGCAACGCGCTTTCGCAGATCGCGACTGACAAGATCGAGGCGGTGTTGCACGAGGGCGCGTGGCATGTCGAGCGGCGCGACGGCCAGCTTGTCTGGCGGGCGCCGCAAGGTAGTGGACTGGCCGACGTCACTTCCGAGCCCGATACCAGCGCCGGCCTTCGTCTGCTGCTCAGGATATTCGGGCCGCTCGCGCCGGACAAACTGCTCTGACCGCCGACCCCGGCGTCTAGACCTGGTCCCTCACTCGCGTGAACACCCTCCAGAACCCTGCATCCTGGCCGGTGGCGAAATTGATTCTCATCAGGGTGGTCGGAGGGCGCCTCGCATGAAACAGCGAACCGGGCGCGATCAGATAGCCCTCGTCGAGCATGCGCTGCGTCAATACATCGGTATCGACACCCGTGTCGAGCCACCCGAATAGTCCTGCCGGCTCCGACGCCAGCGTGCATCCCGCACCCAGCGCAAGCTTGACGGTACGGCCGCGCGCCCCGTCGAGGCGCAGTCGAATGCGCTCCGCGTGTCGGCGCAGTTGGCCTTGATCGATACACCACGCCAACGCGCGCTCGAACAAAGAGGGCGTGGTCAAGGTCGCGATCAGCTTGGTTTCGAGAAGACGCCCGACCATTTCTGATGAAGCCGCAAGGAAACCAATGCGCCAGTTGGGCGCGAGAATCTTCGCGAACCCGCTGACATAAATGGTTCGCTGCAAGCCGTCGAGCGCGCAGAGACGAGTCGCGTGCTCGGGCGCGAGATGGCTGTACGTGTCGTCCTCGACGATATGGAAATCATGCTTGTTCGCCAGCTGAAGCACGCGGTGGGCGCTGCCCGGCGACAGGCTGTACCCCGTCGGGTTGTGCAGCACGCTGACACTCACGAACAGCTTCGGCCTATGGCCTTCGCCAGCGCTGCAATAGCGCTCCATGACGTCCAGATCCGGGCCGTCGGCATGGCGTGGGACAGGCAGGATACGCATGCCTAGCGCTTCCAGTCTCGCGAACTCGAGCGCCCAGCCCGGCTCCTCGACCATCACGGGATCGCCCGGCCGCAACAAGGTCCGGCTGACGATGTCGAGTGCATGCGTGGCGCCGACCGTTGTCACAATCTGCTCGGGTCCCGCAGGCACATTGATGCGCGCGAGCTTGGTGGCCAGGCTGCGCCGCAAACCACTGTCCCCGGCGGGCTCGCCGTATTGCAGCGAGAACTCCTGCAGCGCCTTGGTATTCGTCACGCGGCGCACTGCGGCAGGCATGAATGTCGACTCCAGCCAATCGGGCGGAAAGACGCCCATGCCCGGCTGCGGTTTGTCGCTGGGCCGATGGAACATGCCACGGATCAGCATGCTGGCATCGGCCGCCACCGTCTGCGCCGGCGGTTGCTGAGCGACGAAGGTCATGCTCAGTGATGCGGCCCCGGTAGTCGCCGCAGCCGAATCACGGACATAGAAACCCTTTTGGCGGCGCGCCTCGACAAGTCCCTGCGCAAGGAGCTGGTCATAGGCCGCAACCACCGTGTGCGGACTCACGCCCTGCTGGCGCGCGCATTCACGCACGGACGGCAGGCGCGCTCCCGGCGCCAGCAACCGGTTCCGGATGCGTTCGGCAAATCGGTCGGCGAGTTGGCCAGTCAGCGACTGGGTGGAGGTTCGTGTCAGCATGCGATCCGGGTTCTGTGTCGATCCTGAGACCAATACAGATTTAAAACATGTTCGAAAATCTGTACCGGAACTGTAATGGTCATCAGTTTAAAGTGTGGCCCATGAACTGGCAAGAATTCACCGCGCTGCTGGTACTGGCCACGGCGATGAGTTTCTCGCCCGGCCCTAACACCACGCTCTCTACGGCACTGGCAGCCAACGGCGGCCTGCCGCGCGCCATGCGCTTCGTGATTGCCGTCCCTGTGGGCTGGACGCTTCTTCTGATGCTCTGTGCGGCAGGCGTCGGGGCACTCGTGGTGGCCGCGCCGTCGCTGCGATGGGTCATCAAGGCGCTCGGCATCGTCTATCTGCTATGGCTTGCGTGGAAGCTCAGCGGCAGCGCCTCGCTCGCTCAGTCGAATGGCGAGCAACTCAGCGTCGGCTTCAAGCAGGGGGTTCTGCTTCAATTCCTCAACATCAAGGCGTGGCTGCTGGCGTTGACGCTGGTCGCAGGCTGGATCGCCGGTCAGCCCGATGCGCTGCACCGCTTCGCCATCGTGGCACCGGTCATGCTGGTCTACGCCTTCGCCAGCAACTTCAGCTATGCACTGGCTGGCGCGTTGCTGCGCAACTGGCTGGCGCAGGGCCGACGACTGCTGTGGTTCAACCGCGGCATGGCGGCTGTGCTCGTGCTCACCGCCTGGTGGATGGTCGGCGTATGAAGATCAAGGACGAAGCACTTGGCATGTGGCTCGGCGTGCTGGGCGTCGCGTTCTTCGCGGTGACATTGCCAATGACGCGGCTCGCCACGGGTACGCAGGCGGCACCGCAGCTTTCGCCCTGGTTCTTGACGCTGGGCCGCGCCGCTCTGGCCGGCGTCCTGTCTGTGATCTTCCTCCTGAGTACCCGGGCTCCCTTGCCGCGGCCGCATCAGTGGAAGGCACTGGCAATAGCGGTCATGGGCAATGCGATCGGCTTTCCGCTGCTGTTGGCCTATGCACTGCGCGTGGTCACCGCAAGCCACGCAGCCGTAGTCACGGCGCTCTTGCCGCTCGTGACGGCGGCGTGTGCGGCCTGGGTGCTGCACCAGCGAGCCAGGCTGGGCTTCTGGCTTTGCGCCATCGCAGGCAGTGGTCTGGTGGTGGTCTTTTCACTGCTGCGCGCGAACAACCAGGGCGCCAGCTTTGGGTTCGAATGGGCCGATGTGCTTCTGGTCGGAGCCGTGTTCGCAGCCTCGCTAGGCTACATCTACGGGGCGCAGGTCACGCCCGCACTGGGTGCCGAACGGGTCATCTGCTGGGTCTGCGTGCTGGCATTGCCGGTGACGCTGCCCGGAACGCTGTTGCTCTGGCCGCAACAGCCGGTGGCTGCGTCCGCTTGGGTCGGCTTTGTCTACGTCGGGGTGTTCTCGATGTGGGTCGGCTTCTTCGCCTGGTACCGCGGCTTGGCGATGGGTGGCGCGTTGCGCGTCAGCCAGACGCAATTGCTGCAACCTTTTCTTTCCATCCTCGCCGCCATTCCCCTGTTGGGCGAGCCGCTCGATATCGTTACGCTCGGCTTTGCTGCCGCGGTGGTCGCCACCGTGGTCGCGGGGAAGAAGCTTTCGCAACCGCGGGCCCCTGCTGCTCTCGCCGCTGCTGCTTCGCGATAGCGATTCATACATTCACGGAGTCATGACATGAACTGGAAACTCGCCGCCCGCGCCGAAAAGATGAATCCTTCGGTGATTCGCGAAATTCTCAAGGTGACCGAACGCCCCGGCATCATCAGTCTCGCCGGCGGCCTGCCGTCGCCGAAGACTTTTCCGATCAGCGCCTTCGCCGAGGCCTGTGCCGAAGTTCTGCACAAGGACGGTCAGGCTGCCCTGCAATACGCGGCCAGCGAAGGTTACGGCCCCCTGCGCGAAGCGGTCGCCGAAATGCTGCCCTGGAGCGTGGACCCCGCGCAGGTGCTGATCACGACCGGATCGCAACAAGGGCTGGATCTGATCGCCAAGGTGCTGCTCGATCCCGGCAGCCGTGTGCTGGTCGAGACGCCGACCTACCTCGGCGCGCTGCAGGCCTTCTCGCCGATGGAGCCCGAACCGGTCAGTGTCGCGAGCGACGACGACGGCGTGGTGGTCGACGACCTGGTCGCCAAGTCGAAGGACGCACGATTCGTCTACCTGCTGCCCAATTTCCAGAATCCCACCGGCCGCACGATGACCGAGGAACGCCGCGCGGCGGTTTCGGCCGCTGCGGCAAAGGTCGGCCTGCCCATCGTCGAGGACAACCCCTACGGCGAACTCTGGTTCGACGAAGCGCCGCCATTGCCGCTCACAGCGCGCAACCCCGACGGCTGCATCTATCTCGGTTCGTTCTCGAAGGTGCTGGCACCCGGCCTGCGACTCGGCTTTCTGGTGGCGCCCAAGGCCATCTATCCAAAGTTGCTGCAGGCCAAGCAGGCTGCCGATCTGCACACGCCGAGCTTCAACCAGCGCATGGTGTCGGAAGTGATGCGGGAAGGCTTCCTGAGTCGCCACGTGCCGACAATTCGCGCGCTCTACAAGGGCCAGCGCGATGCCATGCTCGCCGCACTCACGCGCGAAATGAAGGGCTTGCAGGTCGAATTCAACAAACCGGCCGGCGGCATGTTCCTGTGGCTGCGTCTGCCCGAAGGCATGAACAGCGTCGAGCTGCTGCCCAAGGCGGTCGAACGCGGCGTGGCATTCGTTCCGGGCCTGCCCTTCTACGCCGGCGAAGGCGATCCGCGCACGATGCGTCTGTCTTTCGTGACGGCGAGCGTCGACGAAATCGACACGGCCATCACAGCGCTGGCCGAAGCAGTTCGCGAGCAGCTTGCGCACAACGCGGCGGCTGAGGTCCAGCGTCAGTTGGCCGGCAGCCCCACCTGAGATAGCCTCGCAAAGGTACTCCGACATGCTCAACATCTGGGGACGCATCAGCTCCATCAATGTACGCAAGGTGGTCTGGTGCGCGCAGGAACTCGGCCTCGACTTCCAGCGCACCGAGGCCGGCGGGAAATTCGGCGTGGTCCAGACGCCCGAATACCTCCGGCTGAATCCGAATGCGCTGGTACCGGCCATCGACGACGGCGAGGGCGAGGACCGCGTCATCCTCTGGGAATCGAACGTGATCGTGCGCTACCTCTGCGCCAGGCACTCCATGGGGAAGCTTTATCCCGAACCTCTTGCTCAGCGTTTCGATGCCGAGCGGTGGATGGACTGGCAGCAGACCACGTTGAATCCGGTGAGCGGCGGCGCGTTCAAGCAATGGATCCGGACGTCGGCATCCCAGCGACAGCCCGAGGTGATCGAGTATTCGGTTCGTGCGACGGAGCCCCTGTTCGCGCTGCTGGATGCCCATCTCGCCACGCGCGCCTACATGCTCGGCGATCAGTTCACGATGGCCGACATCCCGGTCGGCTGCGAAGCGCACCGCTGGTTCGGTCTGCCGCAAACCGAATACACGCGTCCGTCCTGGCCCCATGTCGAGCGATGGTTTGCCGATCTGCGCAGCCGGACGGGCGCACGCGGCGTGCTCGACCTTCCGCTTGAATGACACCGATGAAAACCCGCCCGTTCAAACAAGTCGACGTCTTCACGTCGGCGCCCTACTTCGGCAATCCCCTCGCGGTCGTGCTCGACGGCACCGGACTCGACGACGAGACGATGCAACGCTTCGCGGCGTGGACGCATCTTTCCGAAACCACTTTTCTGCTGCCCCCCACCGAGCCCACGGCCGACTACCGTGTGCGCATCTTCACGCCGGGTGGCGAGTTGCTCTTCGCGGGTCATCCAACACTCGGTAGCTGTCACGCGTGGCTGCAGGCCGGTGGAAAACCCAAAGCCGGCAACCGCATCGTGCAGCAGTGCGAAAGCGGACTGGTGCCTATCCATCGCGACGGTGATCGCCTGACCTTCGCCGCGCCACCGATGCGGCGCAGCGCGCCCAGCCCGACGATGCTGGCGAAGGTGGCAGGAGCGCTCGGCATCCGAGCCCCACAGATCGTCTCGTCGCAGCTGCTGGACAACGGCACCGTCTGGCTTGGCCTTTTGTTGAACGATGCAGACACCGTGCTCGCGTTGAAGCCCGACCATCGCGCGCTGCACGAACTCGGCCACAAGATCGGCGTCGCCGGCATCTCTGCCAGTGAATCGCCCCAGTTGATCACGCGCTCGAATCGCGAAGCACGTGCCTTCTCGCGGTCCGAAGAGTCGGCCGCCGGCATTGAAGTACGCGGTTTTGCGGCGCCGGTAGGCATCGAGGAAGACCCGGTCACCGGAAGCTTCAACGCCAGTCTCGCCCAATGGTTGATCGCTGACGGCCACATGCCCGAACGCTACGTTGCGACCCAAGGCCAGGTCCTGGGCCGCGACGGGCGTGTCCATGTGATGCGCGACAGCGACGGCCAGGTGTGGGTCGGCGGCGACTCGGTCACTTGCATCGACGGGAGCGTGACGCTCTAGGTTTCCACCATGAAAGCGCGAATCGACCATTTGGTGATCGCGGCCCACGCCCTCGAAGAGGGTGTGCGGTGGTGCGAGGCAACCTTCGGTGTCGCGCCCGGCCCCGGCGGCGCGCACCCCCAAATGGGCACGCACAACCGCTTGATGAAGATCGCAACGGCGGATTCGCCGCGCATCTATCTGGAAATCATCGCGATCGATCCCGCTGCACGATCGACGCGGCCCACTGGCCAACAGCGATGGTTCGACCTCGACGACGCGGCATTGCAAGCGACGCTGGCGCGTGATGGGCCCCGACTGGTGCACTTCGTGGCGGAAGTTCAAGACATCGATGCCGCCGTCCAGGCCCTGAATCAAGAGCGGCTCGACCGCGGCCACGTGATCGAGGCGTCGCGCGATACGGTGGCCGGTCGCCTGTCGTGGCAAATCACCGTCCGCGACGATGGTCAGCGACTTTTCTACGGCGCATTGCCGACACTGATCCAGTGGGGCCCCGTTCACCCCAGCGACAGCATGACTGAATCCGGCGTCACGCTGCGTTCGCTGAGTCTTGCGCATCCGCGTTCAATGGATCTCGGCACCGCCCTTCGCGCAATCGGCCTTTCCGGCGTGTCGCTGGTCAACGGCCCTCCCGATCTTCATGCCGTGTTCGACACACCGCACGGCACCGTCACGCTTCACTCCCGAGGAATTTGATCATGCTGACTGGCTCCGAACTCGCCTGGTTCACCGTCGCCGCGCTCTTGCTGGTGCTGACGCCCGGCCCCAACATGATCTACTGCGTCTCGCGCGCCCTTTGCCAAGGCCGTGCTGCCGGGCTGATTTCGCTAGCCGGCGTGCTGCTCGGATTCCTGGTGCACCTGATGGCGGCGGCGCTTGGCCTCACCGCGCTGTTGATCGCCGTCCCCTTCGCATTCGATACGATCCGCCTGCTCGGTGCCGCCTACCTTCTGTGGCTCGCCTGGCAAGCGTTGAAGCCCAACGGCACTGCGCCCTTCGAGGCGCGGCTGCTGCCGCACGATCGGCCGGCAAAGCTCTTCAGCATGGGCTTTCTGACCAACGTGCTGAACCCCAAGGTGGCGATGTTCTACCTGTCCTTTTTCCCGCAGTTTCTGCATCCGGACCGCGGTTCGGTGCTGCTGCAGAGCCTGGCGCTGGGTGCCGTGCAGATCCTCGTGAGCGGCGGGATCAACGCGCTTTTGGTTTTGGGTGCGGCGAGCATCACGGCCTTTCTTTCGAAGAGCAAGGGCTGGCTCCTCGCGCAACGGTACGTGATGGGCAGCGTTCTCGGTGCGCTCGCGGTTCGCATCGCACTGATGGATCGCAAGTGATGAGGTTCAGCCGCGAAGAGATCGAATCCGCGTTGCATACCGTCCATGCGGCGATGCCGCCGACGCCACAGTACGCCTGGCCGCTGCTCGCGCAGCGCCTGGAGTGCACGGTCTGGACGAAGCACGAGAACCACACGCCCACCGGCGCTTTCAAGCTTCGTGGCGGGCTCACCTTTTTCGAGACACTGGCGCGCGAACACCCCGAAGTACGGCACGTCGTCAGCGCCACGCGCGGGAACCACGGGCAATCGGTCGGCTTCGCCGCTCAGCGTTACGGCATCGCCGCCACCATCGTGGTGCCCCATGGGAACTCGGTCGAGAAAAACGCCGCAATGCGAGCGCTGGGCGTGACGCTCGTTGAGCACGGCGACGAATTCCAGACAGCGAGCGAACACGCCGCCCTCCTGGCCGAACGCGACGGGATGTACCGCATCCCGTCCTTTCATCGTGAACTCGTGCGTGGCGTGGCAACCAGCTGGGTCGAATTCTTCGAGGCGCTGGCGCCTGCACCGCCGGATGTTCTCTTCTTGCCGATCGGCCTGGGTTCCGGATTCGCCGGTGCCGCGGCCGCCCGTGCGCATTGCGGCGTCTCCACCCGGCTGATTGGCGTCGTCTCGTCTCACGCGACGGCTTATCTCGACTCGTTTCGAGCCGGAACGGTGCTCGAGGCGCCCGTCAGCACCCTTCTGGCAGACGGCATGGCGTGCCGCACGCCGGTCCCGGAGGCGCTGGACGTGCTGCGGCGCGAGGCCGACGACATCGTCTCTGTCAGCGATGACGAAATCGCCGTGGCGATGCGAACTCTTTTTACCGACACCCACAACGTGGCGGAGGGCGCAGGCGCAGCGGCCCTGGCTGCCGCGATGCAGCAGCACGAGCGTTGGCGCGGCAAGACGGTCGGCATCGCGTTGTCAGGCGGCAACGTCGATGCATCCGTGTTCGCGGACGTCATCGCCGGGTCCTGATCAGGCGCTGTGCCCGCACTCGGGCATACTTCCTCTGACTGACAGCGGTACTACAATTTCCGCTCCAACCTTCAACCAACATTGGATCGCCATGAAGAAGCGCGTCATCGTCGCTGACGACCATCCAATCATCAGGGCCGGCGTGCGAATGGTGTTGAAGGACGCCCTGGACGTCAATGTCATCGCGGAAGCTGATTCGCCTGAGGCGCTGTTGGCGGTGCTGAGCGAGACACCCGCCGATTTGCTGATCACCGATTTTTCGATGCCGAGCGCCGAGGAGGCCGACGGCCTCGGGCTCGTTCAACGCATCCGCCGCCTGTATCCCGACCTGCCGATCATCGTGCTCACCATGATGAGCAACGTAGGCGTGCTCGGGGCCATCCTTGCCACCGGCGTGCGCGGCCTGATCGACAAGTCCGCGGGGATGAACGAGATATCCATTGCAGTCCAGGCCGTAGGGCAAGGCCGGGACTACGTCAGCACCACATTTCGGCAAAGCCTTCTGCAAAGCCAATTCAATTCCGAAGCGGGCGCATCGGCGCGTCTTTCGCCACGCGAGGGCGAGGTTCTTCGACTCTTCGCTTCCGGCCTGACGGTGTCTGCCATCGCAGAGCGCCTTTCACGCAGCGTGAAGACAGTCAGCCGCCAAAAGTCCGATGCCATGGCCAAGCTCGGCCTCAAGAGTGATCTTGAAATCTACGTCTTTGCGCGCGAGCACAACCTGATCTCCTGAGCCGGATCAGCCCCTCGGCGGTCACCCCGGTGACGCGAAGATTCGGCGCCCCTTGTCAGAATCAGCCGCATGGGAACCCTTTATCTCGTGCGCCATGGACAAGCCAGCTTCGGCGCGGCCGACTACGACAACCTGAGCGAACTGGGCAAGAAGCAGTCGGTTCGCCTCGGCGAATACTGGCGTGAGCGCGGCATGCAGTTCGACGCCGTCATCACCGGCACCTTGAAGCGCCATCGGCAAACCTGGGAAGGCATCGCCGAGGGATTGGGATTGAAGCGCGACGACGTCCTGCCCTGGCCCGGCTTGAACGAATACGACAGCGAGGCGGTGATCGCGACCATCCATCCGGGCAAGCTGGAGCGAGCCGACACGCCTGAGATGTACCGGCACCATTTCCGCCTGTTGCGCCAGGGACTGGACAGCTGGATGCAAGGCCGGACCGCGCCAGTGGGCATGCCGAGTTATGTCGACTTCCTGGCCGGCGTCACCAGCGCGTTGGACCACATTCGCAACCACCACCACGGCACGAAGGTGCTGGTGGTGTCGAGCGGCGGCCCGATCAGCACTGCGGTCGGTCACGTGCTGGGGACGAGTTCCGCAACGACGATCGAGCTGAACCTGCGCATGCGCAACTCTTCCGTCACGGAGTTCGCGTTCACGCCCAAGCGCCACATGCTGGTGACCTACAACACTCTACCGCACCTCGACGGGCCGACCTACGAAGACTGGGTGACCTACTCCTGAGCGGGCAGGACGCAGCCCGCTTCGACCCAGCCCAGATAGTCGGCCGATCCGCCAGCGATCGGTACTCGGATGATCTCCGGCGTCTCGTAGCTGTGACGTTCACGGATGAAGGCCTCGAGCGCCGCGTAGCGCGCGTCGACCGTCTTGATGTGGAGCACCCATTCGGGTTCGCGATGCAGCGCGTCCTGCCAGATGTAGAGGCTTCGAACACGTTGGATCTGAACGCAGGCCGCCAGGCGCGCCTCGACGATTTCCGCCGCCAATGTTTCGGCTTCGTCTTCGGTGCCGAGGCTCGTCATCACGATGCAAAAGGCGGTATTCATGCGCACCTCCATGGGCCCCCATCCCTACCCCTGCCAAACGCCGTATCCGGCCTCGCGCAGTGCAATGCCGAGTTCGACCTCCATGTCACGCACAGCCTCGTAGGGCATGGGGTTGTACATCGCATAGAGGGCCGGCAGCAAACGCAATCCGTGATCGCGAACGAAGCCATTGGCCTGGATGCCTGCCTTGTGCTTGTCGAAGCGTACGTCCGGATCGAGACCTGTCATTCCGACATAAACGAAGGGCATGCCGAGCTTGTAATCGGGATTGGCGCGTCGAAACCGCGCCGCGTTCCAGACTCGGTCGTCAAGCTCGACCACGTACACATGGTGGTGATGGCGACTTCGTGTCTTGCGAACCGGCATGTCCTGAGTCCAATGGCGGTGTCGCCGCCGCGCCAACTCACTTGCGTTTGATCAGGCCGTAGAGGAACAACAGCACGATCGCGCCGAGTACCGAGGCGATGAATCCCGCCCCCTGCCCCGCCGTGTACCACCCCATGGCCTGCCCCACATAGGTTGCGATCAGCGAGCCGGCGATGCCGATCAGCGTGGTCACGATGAAGCCGGCCGAGTCGTCGCCGGGTTTGATGGCGCGCGCCACAAGGCCCGCGACAAAGCCAATCAGAATGGTCCAAACGATGCTCATAGGATTCCTTGGCTGGAGTGGCTGAAGTGGCGCCCGCCGACGAAAGTGACGGTGGGGTTTTCATGATAGCGCCCGTGTCCCGCGGCGTCCTACACACGTTTCATCGCACGAGCGCTATATAGACGGATGCTCGAAAAACTCCCCGATGCGATCGGGCACGCACTGCACGACGTGCGGGCCGGCCTCGACCAGGTCGCGTTCAATACGCTGGGCCTGCGCCAGGGCATGGCGTCGATCAAGGTCGCGAGCCTTGCCTTCGCCGACCACGCACCGTTGCCGTCGCGCTATACGGCCGACGGCGAGGGCGAGTCGCCTCCGCTGCACTGGCTCGACGTTCCGACGGCTTCAGTCTCGCTGGTGCTGCTGGTGGAGGACGCGGACTCGCCGACGCCCCATCCCCTGGTCCATGCCATCGCGGTCGATCTGCCGGGTGCCGATGGGGGGTTGCCTGAAGGCGCGCTTTCGCGTGACGATGACGAAGGCACGGTGGTCCATGCGGGCCTCAACTCCTATCTTCAGGCGACGTGGTTGCCACCCGATCCGCCGCCGGGCCATGGTGTGCATCGCTACGCGTTCCAGATCTTCGCGCTGGGGGCCGCGCATGAGTTTTCGGCAACACCGGGCCGTGACGAAATCTTCGACGCGCTGAAAGCGCATGCAATCGCGAGCGGCTTGCTCATCGGCACCTGCGAGCGGCCCGACGGCTCCATCAAGATCAAGGATTTCGCGCCGACAGGCCCTTTGGCCGCAGGCTGAAATTCGTTGACTTTACGCCTTCAAGGCAACGGCTCGGTGTTTGCCGTCGTCAACGGCAGACGCGCCACTTCGGCCAACAGGGCGGCGAGTTGCCCGGCGGCCGCATCGATCAGCGCCTGGCCCTTTTCCGCGGTCGCCGCGGCGGCGTTGCCGGCGGCGCCTTCGGGGTTGTAGTCCTCCATCGCCCAACCCAGCTTGGCGCTCCGGCCGTTGCCGAGGATCGAATAGTCGGCAGCGCGCTGGCGCGAGGTTGAGTCGAAATCGCGGGCTGCTTCCATGGCGACGTGATCGGGCGCGAGGGCCAGCATCATCGAGGTCTCCATCTCCCCGGCATGGACGCCGAAGCGGTGCTCGTCGGCGCTGAACTGCGCGCCGGCATCGCCGAGCGGCAAGTTGAACCAGCTCGCGCTGTAGACAATGAGACCGTGCGTCGCCCGCAGTTCGCGCGCAACGATGTCCATGGCGCCGACGTGCCCCCCGTGGGCATTGAAGAGCACCAGCTTTCTGACGCCGGCACGCGCCACGCCCGCGCCGATCTCGCTCCAGAGCCGGATCAGCGTCTCGGACGACAAGGTCAGGGTGCCGGCAAAGCGCGCATGCTCCGGGCTCAGGCCAACCTGCTGGGTCGGCAGGAAAAGCACCGGCAGGTCGGCGGGCAGCAGCGGAAGCGCAGCCGCCACGATGCCATCCACCAGGGTCGAGTCCACGCAGAGCGGCAGATGCGGACCATGCTGTTCCGTTGCCCCGAGCGGCAGCACCGCGACGGTCGTCGCCGGATCGAGCGCGCGAAAGTCGCGCGTCGTGAGTCGAGACCAGAAGCGGCTGGCGGGGGCTTTCATCCGGGCGATCTTAGTGCCCCGGAGTCATTTCTTCCTGGCGACCCGCCACACCGCGTTGCCGACGTCGTCTGCCACCAGAAGCGCGCCGCTCTGGTCCAGCGCGACGCCGACCGGCCGCCCCTGGGCTTTCTCGTCGGCATTCAGAAAGCCGGTGAGGAAGTCGACCGGCGGCCCGCTGGGACGACCGCCAGTGAAGGGCACGAACACAACCTTGTAACCGGCAAGTGGTTTGCGATTCCAGGACCCATGCTCGCCGACAAACGCCCCGCTGGCGAACTGCGCGGGCATCCCGCGCGGGCTCGAGAAGGCGATTCCCAGAGGTGCCCGGTGCGAGCCGAGGGCGTAGTCCGGGGCGATGGCTTTGGCGACCATGTCCGGCCGCTGCGGAATCACGCGAGCATCGACGTGGCCGCCGTAATAGCTCCACGGCCAGCCATAAAACGCGCCATCCTTCACCGAAGTGAGGTAATCCGGCACCAGATCGCTGCCGAGCTCGTCTCGCTCGTTGACGACCACCCACAGAGTCTGGGAATCTGGCTCCCACGCCGCCGCCACGGGGTTGCGCAGGCCGCCGGCAAAGAGGCGCTTCTGGCCGGTCTTCACATCGACTTCCCAGACCGCGGCACGCCCTTCCTCGGCCGGAATCCCGTTTTCACCGATGTTGCTGTTAGAGCCGACGGTGACATAGAGCTTCGAGCCGTCCCCGTTGGAGACGACGTCTTTCGTCCAATGATGATTGATGCCTGCCGGCAGATCGGTCACCCGCGTCGGTGTGGCCGCAATGCTCGTCTGGCCATCGGCATACGGCACCTTCACCAGCGCATCCGCATTTGCGATGAACAGTTCGTTGCCGACCAGGACCACGCCGAACGGCGAGTTGAGGTTTTCAATGAAGACCTGCCGCACGTCGGCCACGCCGTCGCCGTTGGTGTCTCGCAGCAGCGTGATCCGATTGGCGCTCGGCACGCCGGCGCCGGCGCGGTTCTGGACCACGTGCTGCACCTTCGCCCTGATGCGCGCAATCACTCCGTCTCCACCGTCATGGCTGCCCTCCGGCGCAGGCGGTTTGTTGCTCTCGACGACCAGGACGTCGCCATTGGGCAACGTGTAGACCATGCGGGGGTGGTCGAGCCCTCGGGCCAGCGCTGTCACCGCAAAGCCTTCGGGAGCAGTCGGGCCCGCGGTGTCCGTCCAGCCGATGGCCGGCGCGATCTTGAGCGTGGGAATCAGCGTCGTGACGGGCGCCGGCAATTCCGGTTTTGGGCCAATACCGGCGTCGGGCGGCAGTTTTGCGGCTTCGCCGCAGGCACTCAGCAAGATCGCGGCAGCCAGCGGGATGAGGGTGGCGCGGGCGGAAATACGGAGCATGGCGTTCATGGTTGTATCTTGATGCATTCCGCGCATCCGACTGTCGGCGACGGGCGCTTTTGGCCGTGGGCACACCCCGTCGTGGCGGCGCCGCTACCATCGGGCGATGACCGACGATCTTTTCCGCGCAGATGCCTATCTGCGCGAGTGCGAAGCCCGCGTCCTGCGCATCGAGGATGGTGGCATCGTGCTCGACCGTACCGTGTTCTATCCGCAAGGCGGCGGCCAGGCCGGCGACAGCGGCTGGCTGGCACTCGGCGACGGACGCCGACTCGCAATCGCCGACACGCGCAAGGCCAAGGATGCCGAGGGCAAGCCGACCGACGACATCCTGCATGTGCCGTCGACCGAACAGTCCGAAATCCTGGACATGTTGAAGCCCGGCGACACGGTGGCAGCACAGATCGACTGGGAACGCCGCCACAAGCTGATGCGCTTCCACACCGCGACCCATCTGCTGTGCCACCTGGTGCCGCAGCCAGTCAACGGCTGCTCGATCACGCCCGAGTACGCGCGGCTGGATTTCCACATGACCGAGCCGCTGGACAAGGAGGCGCTCACGGCCGGGCTGGCGCGCCTGGTCGCCGCCGGACATCCACTCGCGGTAGGCGCGATCACCGACGCCGAACTGGATGCCAACCCAGCCCTGGTCAAGAGCATGAGCGTGCAACCACCGCGCGGAACCGGCACCGTCCGGACGATCCGGATCGGCGAAGCCGAGCAGATCGACTTCCAGCCCTGCGGTGGAACGCACGTCGCCAATACGCGCGAAATCGGCGCCGTCGTCGTGACCAAGATCGAGAAGAAAAGCGCCAACAGCCGGCGCGTGGTGCTCGGATGGGCGACCTGATTTCCTCCCGGAACTTCGCCCTGAACACCCGCTCGGACTGACCGGCATGGCATTTTTCTACTCTCCACGTCTCGCGGCCCTTGGGTTCACAGCGCTTTCAGCGCTCGCCGTCAGCATGCCGGCGACGGCGCAGTTGGCTTCCAAGGTCGGTTCGTTCGTCACGACACCCCATGTGCGCGCCGAACTGGTCGCTCATGCGCCCGACGGCGTCTCGGCCGGGGCACCGGTCTGGGTCGGGCTGCAGATCACGCACCAGCCCGAATGGCACACCTACTGGAAAAACGCAGGTGACTCCGGTCTCCCTACGGAGCTCGCGTGGTCGCTTCCGCCGGGCGTTTCAAACGGCGATATCGCCTGGCCGGTGCCGAGAAAAATTCCGATCGGCAATCTCGCCAACTACGGCTACGAGGGCACGGTGCTGCTGCCCGTGCCGCTCACGGTGGCCCCGGATTTCAAGCCTTCAGCCACGCTCACCGGCTCGGGCGAACTCGACGTCCGGCTCAAGGCATCCTGGCTTGTCTGCCGCAAGGAGTGCATCCCCGAAGAGGGCGAGTTCCAGCTCAAGTTGCCGCTTCAAAGTTCGACCGCCCTTCACAAGAGCGAATTCGAAGCGGCATGGGCAGCGCAGCCCGCCCCTCTCGCCAAGCCGGGCGAGATCGCCGTTGATGGCGACAAGCTGCAAGTTCGCCTCGAAGGCCTGCCGGCATCCGCTCACGGCAAGACGCTGGAATTCTTCCCTGAAACCGGCGAGGTCATCCGCACGTCGGCGGTTCTCGGAAAGGACTGGACGCAATCGTGGGAGGGCGGGACCTGGACCGCGACCGTGCCGCTCGCCGAGCAACGCAGCGCCAGCCCCACAGTGATGCCGGTCGTGGTCGCGCTCTCCGAAGCCGACCGGCAACCCGGCCAGCCTATAGCGTGGCGCGCCGAGGCCCCGGTCAGCGGCAATTGGCCCACAGGCGTCGCCAAGGCACAGGTTTCACCGGCCCTTCAGGCGGCCCTCGATGCCAACACCAGCGCGCCGTCACCGACGCGCCCTTCCGGATCGCTCGTCATTGCGCTGATCGGCGCCTTGCTGGGAGGCTTGCTCCTGAACCTCATGCCCTGCGTCTTTCCCGTGCTGGCCATCAAGGTTCTCAGCTTCACCCGGCATGCAGAAGATCAGCGAGGCCACCGCATGGCCGCGCTCGCTTATGCCGGCGGCGTGATCCTGTCCTGCCTCGCATTGGGCGGCGCGATGCTGGCGCTGCGCGCGGCGGGAACTCAGCTCGGCTGGGGTTTCCAGTTGCAGTCGCCCGCAGTCGTGGCGGCGCTAGCGGCGCTGTTCACGCTGATTGGCCTCAACCTCGCCGGCCTGTTCGAATTCGGCAACATCGCGCCGCCCTCGCTCGGCGCGGTGCAGGCGCGGCATCCCATGGTCAACGATTTCCTTTCCGGCGTGCTTGCGGTGGTGATCGCATCGCCTTGCACGGCGCCTTTCATGGGCGCGTCACTGGGTTTCGCGATCGGACTGCCCGCAGGGGAGGCGTTGCTGATGTTCGGCGTGCTCGGCTTCGGTCTGGCACTGCCCTATCTCGCCGCCGGTTTCGTTCCGGCCGTCGCGCGCCTGTTGCCGAAGCCGGGCGCGTGGATGGACACGCTGCGGCGCCTGCTCGCGTTCCCGATGTTCGCCACCGTCGCATGGCTGGTCTGGGTGCTGGGGCAGCAAAGCGGCATCGACGGCGCGGGCGCGCTGCTCGGCCTGCTGGTGTGCCTGGCCGCCATCGTGTGGGCGCTGACGCTGCAAGGCCGCACGCGAGTCGTGTTGACCAGTGTCGTCGTCGCAGCGACTGCCGCGCTGACCGTCGCAATCGGCGGAAATGTCGTCAGGACCGCCGAACCCGCCACCACCACCGCAGCCGCAGGCGAACGGTGGCAGCCCTGGTCCGTCGAGCGGGTGGCGGAAATCAACGCAGCCGGTCGCCCGGTGTTCGTGGATTTCACCGCAGCCTGGTGCGTGACCTGCCAATACAACAAGAGAAGCACGCTATCCGACGACGCCGTGCTCGCAGACTTCGAAACGAAGAACGTCGCGATGCTCCGCGCCGACTGGACGCGCCGCGACCCGGCCATCACCGCCGCGCTGATGGCCCTGGGACGCAGCGGCGTGCCCGTTTATGTGCTCCAGGCGCCCGGCAAGGCACCGGTCGTGTTGACTGAAATCCTGAGCAAGAATGAGGTGCGGGCGGCGCTGGCGGCGCTTTGACCACTACGGCCGTACGGGTTGTCACAAGCGGTTGAAGAATCCGTTCTAAGCTGTGGTGGTTGTTAAGTATTTATCCATTGGAGGTCAAAGCTGACCATGTCGCCATCGTCATCTTCAGAGTCCCGCTCCTATCGTGCCGCACGCCAGGCCAGAGCCGCCTTGAACCGCGCTTCGCGCCGTGCGGTCATGACCGCCGCTGTCGCGCTCGGCGCCACTTTCCTCATGACCCAGGCCATCGCGGCCCCCGCTGTCGGCCAGCAAGCTCCCGATTTCATCGCCGTCGACACCGCCGGCAAGCAGCACCGCCTCTCCGAATTTGCCGGCAAGTATGTGGTGCTCGAATGGACCAACCCCGGCTGCCCCTTCGTCCGCAAGCACTATGGCAGCGGGAACATGCCGGCCACCCAGAAGGCGGCAACGTCCAACGGCGTGGTCTGGCTGGCCATCAACTCGACAGAGCGCGCCGCGAGCGACTACCTGAAACCGCTGGCACTTGATGCCTGGATGCACGAACACGCGGCCGCACCGACCGCCGTTCTAATGGACGAAGACGGGGTGATCGGTCGGGCCTACGGTGCGCGCACGACGCCGCACATCTTCATCGTCGATCCCAAGGGGACGCTCGTCTACGCGGGCGGCATCGACAGCATCGCTTCGGCGCGACCGGACGACATCAAGACGGCCACCAACTACGTGAACCAGGCGCTGGGCGAAGTCTTCGACGGCAAGACGATCAGTGCCGCGACGACGCGTCCCTACGGCTGCTCGATCAAGTACAAGACCTGAGGTCGTCCTGAGTCCAGGGGCCTGCGGCCGTCCCCCTGCGACAATCGCAGGATGCCTTTCGCCCCCCTGAAGAACGACACCTTCCTGCGCGCCTGCTGGCGACAGGCCACCGACCACACGCCCGTCTGGCTCATGCGCCAGGCCGGGCGGTATCTGCCGGAGTACGTCGCCACCCGCGGCAAGGCGGGCAGCTTCATGGGGCTGGCGACCAATGTCGACTACGCGACGGAAGTCACCCTGCAGCCGCTCGAGCGCTATCCGCTCGACGCTGCCATTCTCTTCTCCGACATCCTCACGGTGCCCGATGCGATGGGGCTCGGTCTTTCGTTCGAGGCTGGCGAGGGGCCACGCTTCGCGCGTCCTGTGCGCGACGAGGCGTCAATTTCCGCGCTCGCCGTGCCGGATCTGGACAAGCTGCGCTACGTCTTCGATGCGGTCACCTCGATCCGCCGGGCGCTGGCCGGACGCGTGCCGCTGATCGGGTTCTCGGGCAGCCCGTGGACCTTGGCCTGCTACATGGTCGAAGGCGCGGGTTCGAGCGATTACCGGCAGATCAAGACGCTGCTATACAGCCGCCCAGACCTGATGCACAGGCTGCTGGCCGTGAACGCTGACGCTGTCGCCGCCTATCTCAATGCACAGATCGCTGCAGGTGCTCAAGCCGTCATGGTGTTCGACAGTTGGGGCGGCGTGCTGGCCGATGGCGCGTTCCAGGAATTCAGCCTGGCCTATACCGCGCGGGTCCTGGCCCAGCTTCAACGCGACGGCGCTGACGGCCGGCCGGTGCCGCGCATCGTGTTCACCAAGGGCGGCGGGCCTTGGCTGGAAGACATGCGTGACCTCGACTGCGAGGTTTTGGGCCTGGACTGGACGACAAATCTCGGCAAGGCACGCGCGCTGGTCGGCGAAGGGCCCGGCGGCAAGGCGTTGCAAGGGAACATCGATCCGAACGTGCTGTTCGCGCCGCCACGGCAGATCGAATCTGAGGTGGCAAAGGTGCTGCAGAGCTTCGGCCGGCCACACGCCGACGCTCAAGGCACCGGTCCGACCCACATCTTCAATCTGGGTCATGGCATCAGTCAGTTCACCCCCCCGGACCACGTCGCCGCGCTCGTCGATGCGGTCCACGCGCAGTCCCGCGCGCTTCGCACTTGAGCAGATTGTTATCAGTTGTAAACAGTGAGAGGGACGATCCGCCGTTTGTCAAGGGGCAAAAAGCGTGAGGAGGGACTGACTTATGCACAAAACATCTGTTGCGGTGCGCAAAAAAATTTAAGGTCCGATCGCCGGTGCTCCTAAAGCGATAGCGAAGCTAAGTCGTTGATTCATATGGATTTTGAACTTTGCTTTTTTTACGAGCATTCCAGCCGAAGCCTTGATTTTCAAGGGCTGCCGGCGTGTCAAGGCCCGATATCAACAAAGTTATCCACAGAAAATCTGGACTGACCGCAAAGCGCATCAAAATCAACAACTTAGGTCGTTTTGCTCAAAGTCGCTTTAACAAACACCCGTAGCGGAGACCGCCCTTGAAATGGCGCGTCGACGTTGCTGTGCAGACTCCGGCGCACAGCGCACTAGGGGATGTCCTTAGTTACGCAAGTGGCGCGCCGGTGACGCCGGGTGCCTTGGTGCGCGTGCCGCTGGGCCGCCGCGAGGTGCTCGGGGTCGCTTGGGCGACGCATACCAAAGAAAACGGGGACGGCGCGCCAACCATTGAACTGAAGCCCGTGAGCGCGGTACTCGATGCGCTCCCGCCCCTGGGCGACGCCTGGCGCGATCTGGTGGCGTTCGCGGCGCGCTATTACCAGCGCTCTCTGGGCGAAATCGCGCTCGCCGCATTGCCGCCGCAGCTTCGAGACCTGACGGCCATGCAGTTGGCTCGGCGCCTGAAGCGAAAGAGCGGATCGACATCGACGGTCGCCAGGGCCCAAGCCCCAACGCCGGTGACCCTCAGCGACGAGCAGATCGAGTCCCTCGCAAGATTCGACGCTGAAACCGGCCCCTTCTTGCTCTTCGGCAGTACCGGCAGCGGCAAGACCGAGGTCTATTTGCGCGCCGTCGCGGCGCTGCTGGAACGCGAACCGGAGGCCCAGGCGCTGGTCATGGTGCCCGAGATCAACCTCACACCGCAGCTCGAAGCACGCTTCAAGGAGCGCTTCGCAAGCCGCTTCGGCGTCGACGCGGTCGTCTCGTTGCACAGCGGAATGACGAATCCACAACGTCTTGCGAGCTGGCTCGCAGCGCACAGCGGCGCAGCTCGAATCGTGCTCGGGACGCGCATGGCGGTCTTCGCCTCGATGCCCGCGCTGCGACTCATCGTGGTCGACGAAGAGCACGACCCCAGCTACAAGCAGCAGGAAGGCGCGCGCTATTCCGCACGCGACCTGGCTGTATGGCGCGGCCGCCGCGAGAACATCAAGGTGATACTCGGCTCGGCCACTCCTTCGCTGGAGAGCTGGCACCAGAGCCGGCCGCCTTTGGGCGAAGACACGGGCGGACGCTACGCGCGTCTGGCCATGCCCTCGCGCATCGGCTCCAGCTTGCTGCCTACAGTGCGGCTCGTCGACATGAACCTTCAGCCGCCGAAGACGGTCCTGTCCGGGGCATTGCTCGATGCCATCGGCCAGCGCATCGCGCGCGGCGAGCAGAGCATGGTGTTCCTCAACCGCAGAGGCTATGCCCCGGTGCTGGCATGCGGCGACTGCGGCTGGAAGAGCGAGTGCCCCCACTGCAGCGCCTACCGCGTGTTCCACAAGATCGATCGCACGCTGCGCTGCCATCACTGCGGCTTCACCGAGCGCGTGCCGCGTGCGTGCCCGGCCTGCGGCAACCCCGACATCGCGCCGGTGGGCCGTGGCACGGAACGGCTCGAAGAACACTTGGGCGAACTTTTCGCGCCGATCCGGCGGCCGGACGGAAGTGCGGTGCGCATCGCCCGGATCGATGCCGATAGCACGCGCAAGCAGGGTGCCCTCGAATCACAGTTGGCTGCAGTGCATGCGGGTGAAGTCGATGTACTGGTGGGCACACAGATGATCGCCAAGGGACACGACTTCAGGCGCATCACGCTGGTGTCCGCAATCAACCCCGACGGAGCGCTGTTTTCGAGCGACTTCCGCGCGCCCGAGCGGCTGTTCAGCCTGCTCATGCAATCGGCCGGACGCGCGGGTCGCGATGCGGCCTACCTGTCGTCGCAAGGTGCGACCGCGGAAATGTGGATCCAGACCCATCACCCGCAACATCCGCTCTTCGCCGCATTGCGCCGCCATGACTATTCCGCCTTTGCCCAACGCGAACTCGAGGACCGGGCCGCCGCCGGCATGCCGCCGTTCGCCTTTCAGGCGCTCCTGCGGGCTGACGCCCGAACCCAAGAGATCGCCCAGGCATTTCTAGGTGCAGCGAGCTTGGCGGCAGAGGACCTGCCCGGGGCAGATCGGGTCACGCGCTACCCCGCCGTTCCGCTGGCGATCCAGCGCGTGGCCAATGTGGAGAGGGCGCAGATGTTGATCGAGAGCCAGTCACGCACAGCCTTGCAGCGATTGCTCGCAGGCTGGCAACCCCTCTTGCATGAATTGCGGCGCACCCCCGAAGGCAAGGGGGTCATCCGATGGCTGGTCGACGTCGACCCGCACAGCATCTGATTGCCAGCAACATCCGAGCTCAAAGCAGCCCGACCGGCTCCTTGCCCATTTCAACGTACTGCAGGCTGGAGCGTCGCCTTCGATGCGCGGCACCCGGCCACAGCAGCAACACCACGCTCAACAGGTAGGTAGCGAGCGCCGCACCTGTGCCCAGCGCGCCCGTATGCCACAGCCAAGTGACAACGGCGAGCAAGACCAGACAAAGTACCCCTCTCATCAAGGTCGTCATCTCAACTCTCCCGATCAAGAATCCACTTTACAGTGACTTTGAGAACCTAAGCATTATTCATAAGCAATATTTGGCACTATCACCTTCTTGCAGAACATGCTGCGTAAGAAATACCCCCAAACAGGGCTTGACGATGCGCAGAGGCGATGTCAAATCTAGGGAAATGGCGGGACTCATTTCGAGTCTTGCAAAGGGGTGGAATCGTGAAATCGCCGTTCGGAGTACTGTGGGTTCTGTCGCTCGCATGTCTGGCCTGGGGGGCGCGAGCGGCTGACTTGGAACTGGAAGGCGACCGACTGCTGGTCAGCGGCATGCTCGACGGCAGCGCCATCAAGGCGTTCGAAGAACACCTTGTCAGTGGCCGGGTGCGGACCGTGGTGTTCGAAAACTCCCTGGGCGGCACGCCGGAAATCGCCAGCGATTATGCGCGCGCAATCCGGACCACCGGTGTCAATACAGAAGTCAAGGGTCAGTGCCAAGCCGCCTGCGCCTATGCATTCCTGGCGGGCAAGGAGCACCGTTTCGGGCGCGGCTTCCAGGTCAACGGCTTGCTCATTCCGATTTCAGGACGTCCGCGTCCCGCCGATCTGACAAGCCGCTGGAATGGGGAGGACAGCTTCCGGACGTTGTCCGAGTTCATGGGCGAGCACACCGCACCCGGACAGGATCCCACCGCCGCTGCCACAGCGACGTCCGCTCCCGCCACGGCGTCCCCCGCCGCCGCGCCGAGGGAACGCTGGCAACCGAATCAGGGCGTGCTTTTCGTATCCACGCCGACGCTGTTCGGCCGCGTCTACAACAGCTTCTATTGCGACGGCACGCAGGGGCGCGACATGTCGCGTTGCGAATTGCTCTCCGATGCCGATCCCTACAAGCTGGGCGTCCTGACGCCTTAGTGCGAATCCTCCAATCCTCCCTATCGCAACCAGCCCACCGCCAGCGGGAAGGTGAAAAAGGCCGCTGCCGTCGTCCAGAAAATGATCCGGGCAATGCGGTTGTTGTCGGCGCCGAATCGCTCGGCCAGCATCGACACGTTGCTTGCGCTAGGCAGCGACGCCACGAGGACGATCGTGACCAGGGCCGGTCGCGCCAGCGGCAGTCCGAGCGCCATCGCGCTGCGAGCGACGCCGTAGACCAGCAGCGGGTGTGCGACCAGCTTGATCGCGATCACCGGCAACACGTCGCGCAGCGGTGCCGGGTGCGGCGGTATCGACGCACTCCCCATGGCTTCGGCAACGGCCGCACTGGCCTGATGTTCGCGCGCCAGCAGCGCCGAGCGTGCGAGCACCGCACCGATGGTGAACAGCGCGACTGGCGATGCGGCCTCCGCCAGCATCGCGATGGTCCGATCGAGCGGACCCGGCAGATTCAAGTGCGTCGCGGAGGCCAGAACGCCGAGCAGGATCGCCCATGGCATCGGGTTCTGCAGAATGGCGCGCAGCGACTGCCGGATGGCCTTGGTGGCGCCGTGTTCGTCCGCGCCGTCGAGACGCGACAGGGCGATGCACAGCGACGACGTCACGATCATGTCGAATGCGATGCTGATGATCGTCGGCGTCGCCGCCTGTGCGCCCAGAATCGCCACCAGCAGCGGTACTCCCATGAAGCCGGTGTTCGGAAACGCGGCGACCAGTGCACCAAAGGCCGCATCGTTCCAGCCGATGCGCTCATTGCGGCTCACGGCTACCGTGGCGCCCACCACGATCAGGGCACTCACGCCCCACACCAGTGCGACGCCAACATCGAGCAACTGGTCGATGGGCGCGCCGGCGCCGAAGCGAAACAACAAGCACGGCAGCGCGAAATACAGGACAAAGACATTCAGACCCGGAATGGCCACCAGGGGCAGTGCACCGCCGCGGGCGGCCGCATAGCCGGCTGCAATCAATGCAAAGAAGGGAACGGTGACGAGGAAGATCTGAAGCACGGGGCGATTGTCCCTGCGCGGGCCTAACGCAAAAAGCAACGCCGGTCTAGCACATCTGCTGGGCCCGATGGCGGCCGGGCGCCCCGTATCATTGCCCGCTTTGCGCTTCCCGTTCTCCCGTCCCCCTCCATGTCTTCCGGTCTCAATCTCGCGCAGCAAGAAGCGGTCAACTACATGCATGGCCCCTGTCTCGTCCTCGCAGGTGCGGGTTCCGGCAAGACACGCGTCATCACCCACAAGATCGCACGGTTGATCCAGGCGGGGCTGGAACCCAAGCGCATCGCCGCCATTACCTTTACCAACAAGGCTGCGGCCGAAATGCGCGAACGCGCCAAGGGCCTCATCGGGCGCGATGCGAAACAAGTGGTGGTCTGCACCTTCCACGCGCTCGGCGTGCGCATGATGCGTGAAGACGGCGCCGTGCTGGGCTTGAAGCCTGCCTTCAGCATCCTCGACAGCGACGACGTGACGAAGATCCTCAAGGATGCGGGCGGCACCACGGATGCCGCCACCGCGCGCATCTGGCAGTGGACCATCAGCAAGTGGAAGAACATGGGCCTCAACGCCGCGCAGGCCGAAGCGCAGGCCGCCGACGACAACGAGCGCATCACCGCTCGCATCATGGGTCGCTACGAAGAGCGGCTCGTCGCCTACCAGAGCGTGGACTTCGACGACCTGATCGGCATGCCGCTCAAGTTGCTGCAGCAGTTCGATGAAGTGCGCGCCAAGTGGCAGGCGGCGCTCGGCCACATCCTGGTCGACGAATACCAGGACACCAACGCCACGCAGTACGAGGTCCTGAAGGCATTGGCCGGCGAACGCGGGCGCTTCACTGCCGTGGGCGATGACGACCAGTCGATCTACGGCTGGCGCGGCGCCACGCTCGACAACCTGAAGAAGCTGCCGGTCGACTACCCCACGCTCAAGGTCATCAAGCTCGAGCAGAACTACCGCAGCACGAGCGCGATCCTGCGCGCAGCCAACAACGTCATCGGTCCGAATCCCAAGCTCTTTCCGAAGACGCTGTTCAGCGAACTCGGCGAAGGCGAACCTGTTCGCGTCGTCGATGCCGACAACGAGGCGCACGAAGCCGAGCGCGCGGTCGCCCGCATCCAGAGCCTGCGTGCCGGCGACGCAGCCACGCAGGGCCAGCAGCACAGGGAGTTTCGCGACTTCGCGATCCTCTATCGCGCCAACCACCAGGCCAGGGTCATCGAGCAGGCGCTGCGCAAGGCCCAGATTCCGTACAAGGTCTCTGGCGGGCAGAGCTTCTTCGATCGCGCCGAAATCAAGGACCTGTGCGGCTGGTTCCGCCTGTGGGTCAACAACGACGACGATCCGGCCTTCCTGCGCGCGGTGACAACGCCGAAGCGCGGCATCGGACACACTACGCTCGCGAGTCTCGGCACCTTCGCCAGCCAATACAAGTTGAGCCTGTTCGAGGCGCTGTTCAGCCCTTCGCTGCCGAGCGTGATGCCCAAGCGCGCGCTGGAAGGCCTGCACGAGTTCGGCCGCTACATCAACGACCTGGAATACAAGGCGCGCCACACGATGGGCGCCGAGGACTCGCGCGCATTCCTTGGCGAATGGCTCAAGGAAATCGACTACGAGAAGCATCTCTACGACGGCGAGGACAGCGAACAGGCCGCGGCCAGCCGTTGGACCAACGTGCTGGAGTTCTGCGACTGGATGTCGCAGCGCTGCGGCGGGCAGATCGACGATGCCTCCGGAGCGACCGTCGAGAGCGAGCGCAAGAGCCTGCTCGAAGTGGCGCAGACCATCTCGCTGCTGTCCACGATCAGCGAACGCGAACAGGACCAGAACGTCGTCACGCTCTCCACGCTGCACGCGTCCAAGGGGTTGGAGTGGCCGCATGTAATGCTGATCGGCGTGACCGAAGGTTTGCTGCCCTTCAAACTCGACGACGATGGCGGCCGCCAGGAGAAGGTCAGCGAGAGCACGCTGGAACGCCTGCAGGAAGAGCGCCGCCTCATGTACGTGGGCATCACGCGCGCGCAACGCAGTCTTGCTGTGAGCTGGACCAAGCGACGCAAGCAGGGCCGCGAGATGGTCGCGGCGCAGCCGAGCCGTTTCATCGCGGAGATGGCACTCGACAAGAAGACCGCCAAGGAAGACCCGCGCGAAAAGCTCAAGGCATTGCGCGCGGAGTTCGCTCGAAAAGTCCAGGACAACGCAGCCGCAGCCGCGGCTGCCGCATCGGCACCATGAAGCGCACGATGTGGGTCTGGCTGGCAGTCCTCTGCCTCGCTTCAGGCGACGCCGCTGCCCAGAACTCGCCAGCACCTGCGCTCGCACAAGCTGCGAATTGCCCTGCGAACGGATCGGAGATGCCGCTCGAAGTGCTCTTCGGCGAATGGGAGGCACGCTTCGATGGCGTCCCTGGCGTTGCGAAGGTGCAGCTCACCAAGCACCCCGACTATGCGGGTGTGCGAGGCACTATCACGCGCAATGATGTCTCCCCCGGCATGGTCGCCCAACTCGCAGGCGACATCGACGACGAAGGCATGCTGAGCCTCGACGAATCGCTGGACGGCCGGGCCATCAGCGGTGTCTGGCTCGGCGAACTGGCGCCCGGATCTTGCGGCAAGCAATGGAGGGGCGTCTGGCGCAACGCCGCAGACGACAGCAATCGTCCCTTCACGCTGAACAAGGTTGGCAACTCGGGAACAGAACGATGAATCAACGCATCCTCTTAATCGCCGCGCTCTTCAACGGAATCGGCGCCACGGGCGCGATGGCGCAAGCCGTGGACAAGCCGCCGAGCCCGTTGGCCCAAGCGGAGTTGACCTGGCAGGAGTGCCAACGGCTCTCAGGGCCCGGCAACAGTGAGGCGCGGCTCGCCTGTTTCGATCGCTGGGCTCAGCAGCAAACCCTGCCGGCCGCCGCGGTGCCCCCGGCGCCGCCAGTGCTCGCAGAAACCCTGCCGCCGGTGGACGCCACGGTGCCGGCCACGCGAGTGATCACGCTGACCACCGAGGACGGCTGCCGCGACCGCCAGTACTCGCCGCTGTCGCGATTCTGGGAACTCGAAGCCGGCAGCAACTGCGGCACCCTCGGCTTCCGCGGTTATCGACCGCTCAGTGTGGGCATCGGTGTTGCGGCCCGGGACCCGGAAATCCCGACCTCGCCCGCACCCGACCATACAGGCGCCGATCGACCCTACCAGGCGCAGGACATGCGCATCGGCTTGTCGCTGCGCACCAAGCTCGCACAAGGGTTGCTCACCGGAGATGATCCGGTCAAGAAGGACGGCCTCTGGTTCGCCTACTCGCAGGCATCGACCTGGCAGGTGTTCAACGAAGAGCTCTCACGCCCGTTCCGCACCACGGATCATGAACCGGAGTTCATGTACACCTATCCGTCCGACTACAAACTACCCGGCGGCTGGCGTCTGCGCTACACCGGCCTGGGCTTGGTGCACCAGTCGAACGGCCAGGACTTGCCCTACTCGCGAAGCTGGAACCGTGTCTACCTGATGGCCGGTGCAGAACTTGGCGATCAGTTCGTCATTACCGGACGCGTCTGGCACCGCATCAAGGAAGACGCAGCCAATGACGACAACCCCGATATCACGAAATACCTGGGCAATGCCGACCTCAGGGTTGGCTGGCAGGTCGACCGAAGCAACCAGCTCGGGGTTTCGGTTCATGGCGGCAAGGGCGCCATCAAGCTCGAATGGCTGAAGGCGATCGGTGACCCTGTCCGGAGCAACCTGCGCTTCCAGACGCAGCTCTTCTACGGCTACGGCGACACGCTGGTCGACTACAACCGGAAGCGCACGGTGTTCAGCGTTGGACTGGCGCTGGTGGACTTCTGAGGCACCTGGTGCAGCACTAATGCGGCACTTCGACTGCCGCACCCGCAGTAGCCGCGTGACGCGGACTGCGGATGAGCAGCAGCAACGGGATCGCCGCCAGGGTGATGACCATCATGATCCCGAAATCGTCGAGGTAGCCGATCAGCACCCCCTGCCGTGTGACCTCGCTGTTCAGCATTGCCAGTCCGGCCGACGTGGCAGGGTTCAGCATCTGAGGCAGGTTGGCAAGAGCCTGATTGCCGGGGCCGACCGTCGCCGCCAGCGTGGCGTGGGCCTTGCTCGAACCCTCGGTCAGTAGCGCCTGCACGATCGAGATGCCGACGCTGCTGCCGATGTTGCGCAGCAGGCTGAAGATCGGCGTGCCCTGGTTGCGCAAGCGCGATGCGAGCGTCGCAAAGGTCGCCGTCGATAACGGCACGAAGGTGAATCCGATACCCAGGCCTTGGATGAATCCTGAAGTGACGATCAGCGTGCTGTCCATCTGCAGCGTCAGGCGGGTCATCTGCCAAAGCGAGAACGCGGTCAGACTGAAGCCGACGGCCATGATCGCGCGCACATCCATCCGCTGCACCAGCCGGCCTACCACGATCATTGCAATCATGGTCCCGATGCCGCGCGGCGCAGTGACCTGGCCGGTGTAGATCACAGGGTAGTCCATCAGGCCCTGCAGGAAGCTCGGCAGCAGTGCCATGGTGCCGAACAGGATCATTCCCACGATGAAGGCGAACAGCAGGCCGGTGACGAAATTGCGGTCCTTGAGCAGATCGCGATTGAAGAACGAGACACCTTGCACGGTCCACGTGTGGATCACGAAGAACGCGAAAGCGACCAGTGCGGTCACGGCTTCGAGCCGGATTTCCCAGGAGTCGAACCAGTCCATCTGCTCGCCGCGGTCGAGGAAGAGTTGCAGCATGCCGATCGCGATACTGAGCGTGACGAAGCCGAACACGTCGAGGCGCTCGCCCTGTGGACGGCTTTCCGGCAGATAGCGCACGATGCCCCAGAGCGCGAAGATGCCGACAGGCAGGTTGATGAAGAAGACCCATCGCCAATCGATGTTCTCGGTCAGCCAACCGCCCAGCAACGGGCCGAGGATGGGACCGACCATGATGCCCGCGCCCCAGATCGCCATGGCCTGGCCGACCTTCTCTCGCGGGTTGATGTCGAGCAGCACGGCCTGCGACAGGGGCACGAGCGCCGCGCCGAAGACGCCTTGCAGCAGTCGGGCTGCAACGATCTCGACGAGCGAATTCGCAAGCCCGCACATGGCAGACGCGATCGTGAAGCCAACGACCGAGACGATGAAGACCTTGCGCCGCCCCCAGTGCCCGCACAACCAACCCGTGAGCGGCAACGCGATGGCCGAGGCAACGATATAGGAGGTGAGCACCCAGGTGATCTGATCCTGAGACGCCTGCAGGCTGCCTTGCATGTGCGGCAGCGCGACGTTCGCAATGGTCGTGTCGAGCGCCTGCATGATGGTCGCGAGCATGATCGAGACCGTGATCAATCCGCGGTGCGCAATCGCGCCTTGCATGGAAGGTGTGGTCATTTGCCGGCTGCCGTGGCGTCGGCGTCCAGGGCGATCAGCCCTTCACGCGCCTTGCCGAGTAGGGTGAGGAGTTGAGCGCGTTCCGCCGGAGTCATATGCGCGAGCGCCCGGGCATGCAATGCGTCGCTGATGGTCAGCGCAGCATCGAGCGCCTCCTCGGCGCTGGGCGCCAGATGGACTTCATTGATGCGCCGATCACTGGCGCTCGGCTGGCGATAGACCCATCCCGCGGCTTCGAGCCTGTCGCACAGGCCGCCCACCGCCATCGCGCTCAGGTCGAGGCGCTGCGCCAGTTCGGCCTGCGAAAGCGGACGCTCATCGCCGTGCATGGCCAGGACCCCGAGAACACGGCACTGCGCACGTGACAGGCCGATTCGCTCGCGCGACAGGCGGTCGAACTGCTCGCCATATCGCTTGGCGACGTCGTTGACCAGGAAGCCGAAGCGCTGGGAAAAGTCTCTTTTCATAAGCGCCGTGATTATAAATATGCTTATGAATTCCGTCCTGGCGACAGGGGGACGGCTCCCGAACGGGACTACCAGGTCGGTTCGCGTTCCGGTGTCGCCGTGATGTGATGAATCGACAGATCGGCGCCGTCGTATTCCTCTTCCTGCGACAGCCGCAAGCCGAGCGTCGCCTTGAGCGTGCCGTACACGGCGGCGCCAGCCAGCGCAGCCCAGACCACACCGATCGCGACGCCGATCGCCTGGGCGGTCAAGCTCACGCCGCCGATGCCGCCCAGCGCCTTGCTGCCGAAGATGCCCGCCGCAAGACCACCCCAGGTGCCGCACAGGCCGTGAAGGGGCCAGACGCCAAGGACGTCGTCGATCCGCCATTTGTTCTGAGTGAGCGTGAACATCACCACGAAGATCGCCCCCGCTGCGCCGCCGACGACCAGCGCCCCAAGCGGGTGCATGACGTCGGAGCCGGCGCACACGGCCACCAAGCCAGCCAATGGACCGTTGTAGACAAACCCTGGATCGTTCTTGCCCAGCGCCAGCGCCACCAGCGTGCCGCCCACCATGGCCATCAACGAGTTCACCGCGACCAGGCCGGAGATCTTGTCGAGCGTCTGCGCGCTCATCACGTTGAAACCGAACCAGCCAATGCACAGCACCCACGCGCCCAGCGCGAGAAAGGGGATGTTCGATGGCGGATGCGCGCTGAGAGAGCCGTCGCCTCGATAGCGATTGCGACGCGCCCCCAGCAGGAGCACCGCGGGCAGCGCCAGCCATCCGCCGACCGCGTGGACAACCACCGACCCCGCAAAATCGTGGAACTCACTACCGGTCAGCGACGCGATCCAGCCCTGGATGCCGAAGGCCTTGTTCCAGGCGATACCTTCGTAAAGGGGATAAACAAAGCCCACGATGACCGCCGTTGCGATCAGTTGCGGCCAGAACTTGGCGCGCTCCGCGATCCCACCGGAAATGATGGCAGGAATGGCGGCAGCGAACGTCAGCAGGAAGAAGAACCGCACCAGTTCGAAGCCGCTCTTGGCAGCCAGCGCTTCGGCCCCGACGAAGAAGTGCGTGCCGTAAGCCACGCCGTAGCCCACGAGGAAATACACGACTGTCGACACCGAGAAGTCCACGAGGATCTTCACCAGCGCATTGACCTGATTCTTCTTGCGGACCGTGCCGAGTTCGAGAAAGGCGAAACCGGCATGCATGGCGAGAACCATGACGGCGCCCAGGAGAAGGAACAGCGCATTCGCGCCCTGTGTTAGTGCGTCCATGAAAACTTGCGGGAGATTTGGCTTTGAAGTGGTGCAATTCGCCGCTTTTGTGCGAATGCACAACGACCGCAAGCAAAAGTGGTGCCGACTCGGCGCGACCATGGTGCCGAATGGGTCCAAATCACAGCATGCCGCACCGAAATGGCACGACTGTGCCAACACACGCACACGCCCTGTCAGTCAGCGACCGTATGCTCGATCGCTTCCCGAATGCGCCGGAACACCCTGGGGCTGCTGAAGTTCTGAACGGATTCACGCACGGCGTCGCTCGACGGCAGCAGAGTGCGGTCGCTGGCGAGGCGCTGGATGCGTTCGCTCAAGCCTCGGACATCGCCGACCTCAAACAGCCATCCGTTCTCGCCCGGACGGACGATGTCGCCAGGTCCGGACGGGCAATCGCTCGCGATGCAAGGAATGCCGCGCGCCATGGCCTCGATCAGGACAAGCGGAAAGCCTTCATAGGATGAACAGAGAACGAGGGCGTCGGCCTCCCGGACCGCGCACCAGGGCTCAGTCTGGCGGCCGAGCCAATTCAATCGATTCGAGATGCCCAACTGCTCCGCCAGCGACCGAAGCTCCGCGATCTCAGTCTCGGGGCTGCCGGAGCCGATGAGATCCAGTTGCCAGTCGGCCTGCACCTGCGCCAGCGCACGCAGCAGATCGTCCGTACGCTTCTGGTCGCCGCGCATGAGGCGTCCGACATGAAGCAGGCGCAGTGGGCCTTGGTCAGATCGAGGCACCGGCGTGACCGAGTCCATGCGTGTACCGTTGTAGACCAGATGCACCGCCTCGGGCCGCACGCCTGGGACGTGTTTGGTTGCGTCCGCGATCTGAGGACTGATGCAGAGATGTCCATCCGCCAGCCTAAGGAGCTCGGTTCGCTGCCGGTGCGCCGTCGAAAAGTGCAACCACGCCAACACCGGCCGCTTGAGGCGCGCAATCCACAGTCCCAATTTCACGAGTAGAAGCGTGGAGCTGTAGATGACCACGACTGCGTCCGGCAGTTGCTTCTTGCACGTGCGGATGAAAACGGGCAAGCCGCGGAGCATCTGCCTTTTCAGAGATGTCGAGCCGTTCTCGACTTCGGAATATGCGATCCCCTCGTGCCACTTGGCATCACGAACGCTGGGGCATAGCGCCAGCACGCGAACGCGATCACCGTTGGCCTGCGCCTCCTCCGCAAGCGACCGCACGCAGACTTCGATGCCTCCCAGGCCGGACAGGGTACCGACGACGACAAGAATTTCCATAGGTGCACGTGACCCGCATGCGGTTCATGTGCAGCGAACCTAGCGTTTGCGGCGCGGCGCGAACGTCGGACGCGAAGGCGCCGCCGTGTCAGCCAATTCATCGGCACCAGGATTGGGACTCGGCACCAACGCAGCCAAAGAGTGCAATACACGTAGAAACGCCCCAGAACCCGAAACGGGCGCTGGGGCGCATGAATTTGGTGGCCTGGGGCGGAATCGAACCACCGACACGCGGATTTTCAATCCGCTGCTCTACCAACTGAGCTACCGGGCCATTGTGTGCAGCCCGCGATTATACAGTGCTGCGGCGCCCCCTCGACAGATCGACCCCGAGTTGCTTCAGTTTTCTGTATAGATGGGTTCGTTCGAGGCCGGTCTTTTCGGCCACGCGCGTCATCGAACCGTTTTCCATCGCGAGGTGGAACTCGAAGTACGCCTTTTCGAAGCCGTCGCGCGCATCACGCAACGGTCGATCGAGGTCGAAGCTCTGCGTGGCCTGTGGTCCCAGTTCAGCAGGTGACAACTGCGGCGCGGCAGGCACCAGCGCACTGTCGCCTACCGTCGTGACCACCGCCGAGAAGCTGCTCGCCGGCGGCACGACGCTGGCAGCTGCGCGACGGGCGTTTTCCCGGGCCAGGCCCTGCTCGACGGCCTTGAGCAACTTCTGCAGGGTGATCGGCTTTTCGAGGAACGCAAAAGCGCCGATGCGCGTGGCGTCGACGGCCGTATCGATCGTGGCGTGACCGCTCATCATGACGACCGGCATACTCAGAAGGCCGGCCGCGGACCATTCCTTCAGCAAGGTCACGCCGTCGGTGTCGGGCATCCAGATGTCGAGGAGAACCAGATCAGGACGTGCACGCTGTCGCGCGGCGCGCGCTTCAGCTGCGTTCTCGGCGAGTTCCACGTTGTGGCCTTCGTCATTGAGAATTTCGAAGAGCAGGTCTCGGATACCCAGCTCGTCGTCGACCACGAGGATGTTTGCCATGTGTGCTTGAGATGTGCGCCGATGTTTGTGTAGTTAGGGGTGTCTTCGCTGCCTGTTCCGAACCGAGCATCATGCGTGCTCAGGTGACAGACGACCTCGAATCCTCGGTGTGAGCAACCGCTCCCTGCGGTCCTCCCGCAAGCGCGAATGATAACGAGACTTGCGCGCCAACCACACCCCCATCAACCATACGATTCGAAAGTTCGACACGCGCCCCGTGCTCGTCGGCAATTTTTTTGACGACGGCCAGACCCAACCCGGTCCCCTTGGACTTGGTCGTGACGTAGGGCTCGAAGGCGCGCTTGAGGATGTGTTCGGCAAAGCCTGCTCCGTTGTCCTGGACAGTCAAGCGCACGCGCTGGCCCGATTCGCTGAGCCGGGTCCGGATGGTGACTTCGCCCGCATGCCCCGTCCGCGCGGAGTTGACTTCGGCCGCATCCTGGGCGTTTTGCAACAGGTTGTGAATGACCTGCCGGATCTGCTGCGCGTCGGCGCGAATGGGCGGGCAGCGGTCATCCAGCTCGGGATGCAATGGGACAGCAGAACTTTCCGAGGGGTAGAGATGCAAAACGTCTGCCACCAACGCATTGAGATCCACGGGTTTCAACTCGGCCGCGGGCAGGCGTGCGTAGTCTCGGAATTCATTGACAAGGCGCTTCATCGCGTCGACCTGATCGACGATGGTCTTGACCGACTTCGCAAGTACCGCCTGCTCGGGAGGCGCCACCTTGCCCGAGAGCTTCATTTCAAGCCGCTCCGCCGAAAGCTGGATCGGGGTCAGCGGATTCTTGATTTCATGGGCCAGGCGGCGCGCGACCTCGCCCCAAGCCTGGGCGCGCTGCGCCGACACGATCTCGGAGATGTCGTCGAACACCAGCAGTCTTGTCGCGCCTGGCAGTTCCGCTCCGCGCGCCACGATGTTGATGGCGTCCTCGGACATCGCATCGCCCTCCGCGTGAAGTTCGAATGCGTGCTGCCAATGATCGAGCCCGTGCTGCAGGCGTTCCACATCGAAGTCGTCGAACTGCTGCTGCACACTTTGCGCGAATTCGGACAGGCCCGGTACGTCGGACAGGTGTTGACCTTCGTAGGCCGCCAGCGGCGCGCGCAGCACGCGTGTGGCGCCGGGATTGGTCGAGACGATGACGCCGTCGGCGTGAAGCACGATCACACCCGAGGTCAGGTTGTCCAGGATCGTTTGAAGGTTGGAACGTGCGGCATCCAGCTCGCCCATGGTTTTCTCGACCGCACCTCGTGCATCGGCGAGTTGCTGCGTCATGACGGCGAACGAGCGCGTCAGGCCACCGAGTTCGTCCTTGCCCTGCAGAACGGCAGTGGGTCGCAGATCCCCGCCCGCCACCTGCCGCACGCCATCGGCCAGCACCAGAAGCGGCCGCGCAAGCTGATTGCCGAAGAGCACGGCGAGCAGCACGGCACCAAACACGGCAAGGAACAATGTCAGCGTGAGGGTGCCGATATACATCCGGCGCAGACCTTCGCGAGCGAGCGCCCTTTCCTGATATTCGCGGTTCGCCTCCTGCACGGCGAGCGCGTTGGCGACGACTGCGGGCGGAAGCGGCTGGGTGACCTGCAGGAAGCGGGGTTCTGTGTTGAATTCGAAGCCCTGCCTTTGCACCAGCGCGATGGCCCGCACGCTGGCCGGAGGTGGCGCCGCCGCGCCCGGCGCCGGCGCCTCGTCGAGACCTTCGATGTGGGCGATGGCTCGATCGGCACGCACCTGCCGCAGTTGCTGTTGCGTGGGCCGCTCGGGGTTGAGCTGAAAGCGTGATGCGCCCGCCCCGGCCACCAATTGGCCGTTGCCGGTCCAGAGCACGACGTCTGTGGCACCCAACTGGTCGCGGATGCGTTCCAGCACGAGGCCGGCGCCTGCGTCCGACACGTTGGCCAATTGCCCGCTGGCGGTCTTCGTCTTGCTCATGAGGTCGTCGGACAGCGAATCCAGCGTGGCGCGGCCGAGGTTCAGGCCCGCATCCAGCGCACCCTCGACCTTGACGTCGAACCAGCTCTCGATCGAACGCGCGACGAACTGATAGGACACGACGTAGACGAGCATGCCCGGCACGACGCCGACAAGCGCGAAGATGGCAGCCAGCTTGATCAGGAGGCGACTGCCGAACTTGCCCTGGCGCAAGCGGCTCAGAAGCCGGAATGCGACCCAGCCGATCACGAGGATCAGCACCGCCGCCACAACGACGTTGATATAAAAAAGCCGTGCGTAATTGCGCTCGTAGAACGCGCGGTTGTTGGTGGCCTGCGCCAGCAGGAACATCAGCACCAGGCCGATGGCTGTCACCATCGCCGCACCGACGCCAATGGCCCATCGAACCGCACGCGAGCGGCGCGCCGCCGGCGACCGGGAGCGGCCGCGCGCTTCGGTGCTCACTTCGCCTTCTCCAGCGGGAGCCGCGTGCTCTTTTCGACGGAGATGTTCCAGTCCGACTGACCGAAGGCGCCGATTTGAAAGGGACGCGGCAGCTGTGAAGTGTCGAGGCGAAATCGGAACATCACCGGATGGGTCGGCTCATCACCGATCTCGGAAACGTCGCCCAGCCGCATGCGCCCCACCCGGCGCACGCCATCGAGGGCATCGGCCAGGGTCTCGAAATTCTGGTTCAGCGAAACGCCGAAGCCAGCGTTGGTGATGGGTACGGGTGACACGTTGAGGCGCCAGCGGCGGCTAAGCGGCTGATAGGCCAGCCGCATGTACCGCGAAGCCTGTGCAACTTTGAGATCGGTCCAATACCAGCGTTCCCGGTAGAGCTCGGCCTCGGCCACGAAATAGACGGCGATACCCTTGTCGAGGACTTCCTCGACCAGCGGCGGGAGTTCGAATTGAACTTGGGCGCTGAGGTAGACGCCGTCGTCCGCCTCCTCGAGCCGCATCTGGGTGACGGATGTGCTGTGCGTGTCCGCAGCGGCCGGCCCGGGAAACCAGGCCAGGACCCAGACGAGCACCAGCAACACGGCCAGCCAGGTCGGGGAACGTTTGTCAGCGCTGCAGCTTCTCGAGCAGGGCGTAGAAGAAACCGTCGTGATCACCCAACGGATTGTCCGGGACGCCACCCGCATTCACCCCGCTTTGGGGTAGCAAATGCCCCGGCGAGGGCAGTAAACGAGCGTCGGTGTTGTGCGCAAGGAACGCCTCAATCTGGTGCGAACCCTCTTTGCGAAACACCGAACAGGTGCAATACAACAGGCGCCCACCCGGCCGGACCAGCGGCCAAAGGGCTGCGAGCAGCATCGCCTGCTGCAACGCGAGCTGCCCGATGTCGCTCTCGCGGCGCAACCAGCGCACGTCCGGGTGCCGCCGGACGATGCCGGAAGCCGTGCACGGCGCGTCGAGCAGGATGGCGTCGAAGGGCACACCATCCCACCATCCCGCCGGACGCGAAGCGTCCGCAACGACGACTTTGGCACTCATTCCAAGCCGTGAGAGGGTTTCGTCGATGCGCCGGCTGCGCGCTGCGTCCACCTCGAGGGCGACGACGTCAAGGTTTCCGGGGGTACCGGTCTCGAGCAGATGGGCCGTCTTGCCACCCGGCGCGGCACATGCATCCAGCACGCGCAGCGGTGTCGACCTCTTGCCGAGGCCATTCAACAGGAGGGGCGCAGCGATCTGAGCTGCGGCGTCTTGCACCGAGCACTCGCCTTCAACGAATCCCGGCAACTGCTGTACCGGCCGCGCACGCGTGAGCTGGATGCCGCTGGCACCGACGGGAATGCCGTGCAACCCCGCGGCTTCCAGTGCACGCAGATAGGACGCGACATCGGTCTTGCGGGCGTTGACGCGCAATGTCATTGGCGCCTGCGTGTTGTCCGCGGTCAGGACGCGTTGCCATTCACGCGGATGGTCGCGCTTCAGGCGCTCGATCCACCAGCGCGGGTGATTCCATTGGGCAACCGGCTCGTGCTCGGTGGCCGCGACCAGGTCGTCGCGTTCTCGCAGGAATCGCCGGAGGCAGGCGTTGATGAAGCTCGCTTGCGCCCTCGTACCCGGATTGCGCTTCGCCGCCTCGACGGCCTGGTCGACCAGGGTAAAGGGTTCGTAGGGGGATCGCTCGGCATCCCACGCCAGCGCGAGCGCAGTGCAAAGCAGCGCGTCCGCCGCTGGAGGAGGCGTTCGCTTGGCCAGATGGCGGCGCAACGCCTCGGCACGGCCGAGCCAGCGCAGCACCTGGAAGCCGAGCGCCTGCACGCCCGGCCGCAGGGCTGGCTCGATCGCCGCGAAGGCGACAGAACCGGAAACTCCGGCACGGATCGAAGCGAGCGCCGTGGCAACCAGTTGCAGCTGGCGCCAGAGCGGCGGCGATGCGAAATTGGAATCTGGAAGGTCTGGCAAATTGGGTCGATGGTAATGGGGTGATGCGTCAGCAGCGCGGCGCGTCGATCAGCGTAGCGGAGCTGCAGGCTTGAGCTGCATGATCCAAGCCACCAAGAGCGCAGGAAACTGAGTGATTGCAGCGTTGTACCGGCCGACGGCGAGATTGAACTGGCTGCGGGCCATCTCGGCGGCGGCGGACGGCTCGGGCCACGCGATGGGGACGGCACCTTCAGGCAACTCGTCCTTGCCCTCGAGGTTGGCTGGCCGCGACAACGTGCCATCGGCCTCGAAGCTGACCACAGCATCCGGATACAAGCGCTGCCAAGCGCCGACCATCACGTGCATCGCCGTACTCATAGCAGCAACACCTGCCGGGTCCAGCGGTCGAAGGCGGGTCGCGGCCAAGAGGGTCGACAGCTGATTCGCGGCGGCCTGCAGCGACGCGCCGGGAGGCATCTCCGCGGCGGGGGGCACATCATCCTGCGCCGCACGCGCCAGGACGAAATCGAGCTGACGGGCCATTGCGGCGTCGAGAACCGCATAAGCACTCAACGCCGCCGAGCGCAGTCGCATGAGGCGGTTGTAGGCGCCCACGAACCAGAACAGCGCAAGCGCGCCGCCAATCCAGTACGGCAGTGAATCGGGCATGCCATTCATCCAGGTAAACATCGCGATAAGGGAAAAGAAAAAGCCCCCGATCCGCAGGCGGAAAGGGGGCGTTTGCTACCGGTCATGGCCGGCGATGCTAACCAACTATTCGGTGGCAGCGCCTTCGCTGGCATCGACCGTCGTCGTGGCTTCGTCGGCCGCGGCCGAGGAGCCGGACAGCTCCGCCGCTTCGGCTTCGGCGATCGCACGACGCTCGGCTTCGTCCATCGCGTCCTTCACCTTGCGTGCCTGGTGGTACGCCATGCCGGTGCCTGCAGGGATCAGGCGGCCGACGATGACGTTTTCCTTCAGTCCGCGCAACTCGTCGCGCTTGCCCATGATCGCGGCTTCGGTCAGCACGCGCGTCGTTTCCTGGAACGATGCGGCACTGATGAAGCTGTCGGTCGAGAGCGATGCCTTCGTGATACCAAGCAGCAGGTTCGTGAACGTCGCGGGGATCTTTCCGTCGGCGCGCAGGGCGTCATTGGTGTTGAGCATCTCGCTGCGTTCGACCTGTTCACCGGCGATGTAGGTGGTGTCGCCCGGGTTCTCGACCACGACGCGGCGCAGCATCTGGCGAACGATCACCTCGATGTGCTTGTCGTTGATCTTCACACCCTGCAAGCGATACACGTCCTGCACTTCGTCGACGATGTAACGCGCCAGTTCCTCGGAGCCCAGCAGGCGCAGGATGTCCTGCGGATCGGCCGGACCGTCGACGATCGACTCGCCCTTGTTCACGACCTGGCCTTCGTGCACCAGGATGTTCTTTTCCTTCGGCACGAGTTCTTCCCAGACTTTGCCTTCCGGGTCAGTGATCTGCAGGCGGACCTTGCCCTTGGTCTCCTTGCCGAACGACACGGTACCAGTCATCTCGGCCAGCATGCCCTTGTCCTTCGGCGAACGCGCCTCGAACAGCTCAGCCACGCGCGGCAGACCGCCGGTGATGTCGCGAGTCTTCTGGCCTTCGACCGGAATACGCGCCAGCACTTCGCCGGGGCCCACGTCCTGACCGTCGCGCACCTGGACCAGCGCACCGATCGGGAAGCCGATGGTCACCGAATGGTCGGTACCGGGGATCTTGACCTCGGCGCCGGAGGCGTCAATCAGCTTCACTTGCGGGCGAACGACCTTGGCTGCGCCACGGCGCTTCGGATCGATCACGACCAGCGTCGACAGGCCGGTGACCTCGTCCACCTGCTTGGCGACCGTGAGGCCTTCCTCGACGTTCTCGAACTTCGACGTACCGGCGAATTCCGTGATGATCGGGCGCGTCAGTGGATCCCAGTTGGCCAGCACGTGGCCAGCCTTGATCTGCTGGTCGGCCTTCACCGCCAGCGTGGCGCCGTACGGCACCTTGTGGCGTTCACGCTCACGACCATGCTCGTCATGGATGACGATCTCGCCCGAACGCGCAATCACGACCAGCTCGTTCTTGCTGTTGGTCACGTAGCGCATCGTGGCGTTGAAGCCGATCACGCCGGTGGACTTGGCTTCGACGCTCGAGGCAACGGCCGCACGCGATGCCGCACCACCGATGTGGAAGGTCCGCATCGTGAGCTGCGTGCCGGGTTCGCCGATCGACTGGGCAGCAATCACACCGACTGCTTCGCCGTTGTTGACCAGGCCACCGCGGCCGAGGTCGCGTCCGTAGCACTTGGCGCACAGGCCGAAGCGGGTCGCGCAGGTCAGCGCCGTGCGAACCTTGACTTCGTCCACGCCCTCGGCTTCGAGCGCCTCGATCACATCTTCGTCGAGCATGTCGCCGGCCTTGGCCAGCACTGCACGCGTTTCCGGATGCAGGATGTCCTCGGCCGCGGTACGGCCCAGGATGCGCTCGCGCAGGGATTCGATGACTTCACCGCCTTCAACGATCGCGCGCATCACTGCGCCGTCCTGCGTGCCGCAGTCCTGTTCGATCACGACCAGATCCTGCGTCACGTCCACCAGGCGACGCGTCAGGTAACCGGAGTTCGCGGTCTTCAGCGCGGTATCGGCCAGACCCTTACGGGCACCGTGGGTGGAGATGAAGTACTCCAACACGTTCAGGCCTTCGCGGAAGTTCGCGGTGATGGGCGTCTCGATGATCGAGCCGTCCGGCTTGGCCATCAGGCCCCGCATGCCGGCCACCTGGCGAATCTGCGCCGCGGAACCGCGAGCGCCCGAGTCGGCCATCATGTAGATGGAGTTGAAGGACTCCTGCTCGACTTCCTTGCCGTGGCGATCGATGACCTTCTCCTTCGACAGCTTGGCCATCATGACCTTCGACACTTCGTCGCCGGCCTTGCCCCAGATGTCGACCACCTTGTTGTAGCGCTCGCCGGAAGTGACGAGACCGGAGACATACTGCTGCTCGATCTCCTTCACTTCCTTGGCGGAGCGGTCGATGATCCCGTGCTTCTCTGCAGGCACCAGCATGTCGTCGATCGCGATCGAGATACCGGCCTTCGTCGCCAGGCGGAAGCCGTTCTGCAACAGCTTGTCGGCGAACACGACGGTCTCCTTCAGGCCGCACTTGCGGAACGAAGCGTTGATGAGCTTGGAGATTTCCTTCTTCTTCAGCGCCTTGTTGATGTTCGAGAACGCCAAGCCCTTCGGCAGGATCTCGGACAGGAGCGCACGACCCACCGTGGTGTCGACGAGCGAGGTCGAGGGCGTGAATTCGCCCGTATCCTTGTCCTTCGTGAACTCGGTGATGCGCACGCTGACCTTGGCGGTAAGCTCGACCACGTTGGCGTCGAGCGCGCGCTGGACTTCGCCGATGTCCGAGAACATCAGGCCTTCGCCCTTGCCGTTGATGCGATCGCGGGTCGTGTAGTACAGACCCAGCACCACGTCCTGCGATGGCACGATCGACGGTTCGCCGTTGGCCGGGAACAGCACGTTGTTGGAGGCCAGCATCAGCGTGCGGGCTTCCATCTGCGCTTCCACCGACAGCGGAACGTGGACGGCCATCTGGTCACCGTCGAAGTCGGCGTTGAAGGCCGCGCAGACCAGCGGATGCAGCTGAATTGCCTTGCCTTCGATCAGGATGGGCTCGAAGGCCTGGATGCCAAGGCGGTGCAGCGTCGGTGCGCGGTTCAGCATCACCGGGTGCTCCTTGATCACTTCTTCAAGGATGTCCCACACCACTGGCGTACCGGATTCAACTTCCTTCTTCGCCGCCTTGATCGTGGTCGCGATGCCCATGGCTTCCAGGCGCGAGAAGATGAAAGGTTTGAACAGCTCGAGCGCCATCAGCTTCGGCAGGCCGCACTGATGCAGCTTGAGCGTCGGGCCCACCACGATGACCGAACGGCCCGAGTAGTCGACGCGCTTGCCCAGCAGGTTCTGGCGGAAACGACCGCTCTTGCCCTTGATCATGTCGGCCAGCGACTTGAGTGCGCGCTTGTTGGCACCCGTCATGGCCTTGCCGCGGCGGCCGTTGTCCAGCAGCGAGTCGACCGCTTCCTGAAGCATCCGCTTTTCGTTGCGCGCAATGATTTCCGGCGCCTTGAGCTCGAGCAGGCGGCGCAAGCGGCTGTTGCGGTTAATGACACGGCGATACAGGTCGTTCAGGTCGGAGGTCGCGAAGCGGCCACCGTCCAGCGGCACTAGCGGACGCAGGTCCGGCGGCAGCACCGGCAGCACGTCCAGCACCATCCACTCGGGCTTGATGCCCGACTTGCGGAAGGCTTCCAGCACCTTGAGGCGCTTGGAGTTCTTCTTGACCTTGACTTCGGAACCCGTGAGGTCGCCACGCAGCTTCTCGATCTCGCTGTCGAGCTCGATGCCCATCAGCAGGTCCTTGATGCCTTCTGCGCCCATCTTGGCGATGAACTCGTCGCCGTATTCCTTGCGCTTCGCGTCGTAGTCGTCCTCGGACATGATGCCGAACTTCTTCAGCGGGGTCATGCCGGGGTCGGTGATCACATAGGCTTCGAAGTACAGCACGCGTTCGATGTCGCGCAGCGTCATGTCGAGCACGAGGCCCAGACGCGACGGCAGGGACTTCAGGAACCAGATGTGCGCGCAGGGAGCTGCCAGGTCGATGTGACCCATGCGCTCGCGACGTACCTTGGTCTGCGTGACTTCAACGCCGCACTTCTCGCAGATCACGCCGCGGTGCTTGAGGCGCTTGTACTTGCCGCACAGGCACTCGTAATCTTTGATCGGGCCGAAGATCTTGGCGCAGAACAGGCCGTCGCGCTCGGGCTTGAAGGTCCGGTAGTTGATGGTCTCGGGCTTCTTCACTTCGCCGAAAGACCACGAACGGATCTTCTCGGGCGAAGCCATGCCGATCTTGATGGCATCGAAATGCTCATCCGGAGTGAATTGCTTGAACAGGTCGAGTAGCGATTTCATAAGACTCTTTCCCTTTTCAAATTAAGAACGCTCGAGCTCGATGTCGAGCCCCAGCGAACGGATTTCCTTGACCAGCACGTTGAACGATTCCGGCATGCCGGCTTCGATCGAGTGTTCGCCCTTGACGATGCTTTCGTACACCTTGGTACGGCCCTGCACGTCGTCGGACTTCACGGTCAGCATTTCCTGGAGGACGTAGGAAGCACCGTAGGCTTCGAGCGCCCACACTTCCATTTCCCCGAAACGCTGGCCGCCGAACTGTGCCTTGCCGCCCAGCGGCTGTTGCGTGACCAGCGAGTACGGGCCGGTCGAGCGGGCGTGCATCTTGTCGTCCACCAGATGGTGCAGCTTCAAGAAGTGCATGTAGCCGACAGTGACGGGGCGCTCGAACTGGTCGCCGGTACGTCCGTCGTACAGGTACGCCTGCGTGCGGGTCTCGGTCAGTCCCTTGAGCTTGGAGATGTCGTCAGGGTAGGCAAGCTTCAGCATGCCGCGGATTTCCTCTTCCGAAGCGCCGTCGAACACCGGCGTCGCGAAAGGCACGCCCTGCGACAGGTTGTTCGCCATTTCGAGCACGTCGTCGTCGCTCAGCTTGCTGAGGTCTTCCTTGCGGCCCGAGCCGTTGTAAAGCTGGTCCATGAACTTGCGCAGTTCAGCCACCTTGGCCTCTGCCTGCAGCATGTCGCCGATGCGCTGGCCAATGCCCTTGCCGGCCCAGCCCAGGTGCACTTCCAGCACCTGACCCACGTTCATCCGAGAGGGCACGCCCAGCGGGTTCAGGCAGATGTCGCACGGCGTGCCGTCGGCCATGTGGGGCATGTCTTCGACCGGAACGATCTTGGACACCACACCCTTGTTGCCGTGACGGCCAGCCATCTTGTCGCCGGGTTGCAAGCGGCGCTTGACGGCCAGGTAGACCTTGACCATCTTCAGCACGCCTGCAGGCAGTTCGTCGCCTTGCGTGAGTTTCTTGCGCTTTTCCTCGAAAGCGAGGTCGAAGCTGTGGCGCGTCTGCTCGAGCGAGTTCTTGATCGACTCGAGTTGTGCAGCGACTTCGTCTTCCGCCGGGCGGATGTCGAACCAGTGGAACTTCTCGATCGACGAGAGGTAGGCCTTGTCGAGCTTCGTGCCCTTCGCCAGCTTGTTCGGACCGCCGTTGGCGACCCTGCCGGTCAGCAGCTTCTCGATACGATCGAAAGCGTCGGCTTCGACGATACGCAGTTGGTCGTTGAGGTCGAGCCGGAAGCGCTTCAGCTCGTCGTCGATGATCTGCTGGGCGCGCTTGTCGCGCGTGATGCCTTCGCGAGTGAACACTTGCACGTCGATGACCGTGCCCTGCGAGCCCTGGTCAACACGCAGCGAGGTGTCCTTCACGTCGGAAGCCTTCTCGCCGAAGATCGCGCGCAGAAGCTTCTCTTCAGGCGTCAGCGTGGTCTCGCCCTTGGGCGTGACCTTGCCGACAAGCGTGTCGCCCGGTTGCACTTCGGCGCCGACGTAGATGATCCCGGATTCGTCCAGGCGGTTGAGCTGTTGCTCGGCCAGGTTCGGGATGTCGCGCGTGATTTCCTCGGCACCCAGCTTGGTGTCGCGAGCCATCACCACCAGTTCCTCGATGTGGATCGAGGTATAGCGATCTTCGGCGACCACGCGTTCGCTGATCAAAATCGAGTCTTCGAAGTTGTAGCCGTTCCACGGCATGAACGCGATCAGCATGTTCTGGCCAAGGGCCAGTTCACCGAGGTCGGTCGATGCGCCATCAGCCACCACGTCACCCTTGGCGATCTTGTCGCCGCGCTTGACGATCGGACGCTGGTGGATGTTGGTGTTCTGGTTCGAACGCTGATACTTGATCAGGTTGTAGATATCCACGCCGACTTCACCGGCCGCCGCTTCGGCGTCGTTCACGCGCACCACGATGCGGGTCGCGTCGACATAGTCGACGGTTCCACCGCGGGTGGCGGTCACCACGGTGCCGGAGTCGACCGCGGAGACGCGCTCGATGCCAGTACCGACGAACGGCTTCTCGGGACGCAGTACCGGCACGGCCTGACGCTGCATGTTGGCGCCCATCAATGCGCGGTTCGCATCGTCGTGCTCCAGGAAGGGCACGAGCGAAGCAGCCACCGACACGATCTGCGCGGGCGACACGTCCATGTACTGGACGCGTTCGGCGCTCACCAGGATCGATTCGCCGGTTTCGCGAGCCGAAACGAGATCACCGGTCAGCTTGCCGTCCTTGTCGAGGGCAGCGTTCGCCTGCGCGATCACATACTTGCCTTCTTCGATGGCGGAGAGATAGTCGATCTCGTTCGTCACCTTGCCGTCCACCACGCGACGGTACGGCGTCTCGATGAAGCCGTACTCGTTCAGGCGGGCGTACAGAGCCAGCGAGTTGATCAGACCGATGTTCGGGCCTTCAGGCGTTTCGATCGGGCACACGCGGCCATAGTGGGTCACGTGCACGTCGCGCACTTCAAAGCCTGCGCGCTCGCGGGTCAGGCCGCCCGGGCCAAGGGCCGAGACGCGACGCTTGTGGGTGATCTCGGACAGCGGGTTGGTCTGATCCATGAACTGCGACAACTGCGAGGCGCCGAAGAACTCCTTCAGCGCGGCCGAGATCGGCTTGCTGTTGATCAGGTCGTGCGGCATCAGCGGCTCTTGCTCCGCCTGACCCAGACGTTCCTTCACAGCCTTCTCGATGCGGGCGAGGCCGGTGCGGTATTGGTTCTCGGCCAATTCACCAACGCAACGAACGCGGCGATTGCCGAGGTGGTCGATATCGTCGACTTCGCCTCGGCCATTGCGCAGGTCCACGAGGATCTTGACCACGGCGAGGATGTCCTCGTTGGTCAGCACCATCGGGCCGGTCGATTCGTCGCGGCCGACCTTGGCATTGAACTTCATGCGGCCGACGCGCGACAGGTCGTACGTGTCCGGGTTGTAGAACAGGCGCTGGAACAGGGCCTGCACCGCGTCTTCCGTCGGCGGCTCGCCGGGGCGCATCATGCGATAGATGGCCACGCGCGCGGCGAATTCGTCCACCGTTTCGTCGATGCGAAGCGTTTGCGAGATGTAGGCGCCCTGGTCGAGTTCGTTCGTATAGATTGCTTGCACGTCCTGCACGCCGGCGGCACGAAGCTTCTTCAGCAACGCTTCGGTCAACTCGTCGTTGGCCTTCGCCAGGATTTCACCGGAATCGGGGTCCACGATGTTGCGGGCCACGACGCGGCCGACGAGGAAGTCTTCCGGCACGCTGATGTGCGTGGTGCCCGATTGCTCGAGTTCACGCGTGTGGCGAGCGGTGACGCGCTTGTCCTTGGCGACCACGACCTTGCCCGACTTGTCAGTGATGTCGAAGCGCGCGACTTCGCCACGCAGGCGCTCGGAGACGAACTCCATCTGCGCGCCGCTGTCCATGAGGCGGAAGTTGTCGTTCACGAAGAAGTTCGCGAGGATCGATTCCGGGTTCAGGCCGATGGCCTTCAACAGGATCGTGACCGGCATCTTGCGGCGACGGTCGACGCGGAAGTACAGCATGTCCTTCGGATCGAACTCGAAGTCGAGCCACGAGCCGCGGTAGGGAATCACGCGAGCCGAGAACAGGAGCTTGCCTGAGCTGTGCGTCTTGCCCTTGTCGTGTTCGAAGAACACGCCCGGCGACCGGTGGAGCTGAGACACGATGACGCGCTCGGTACCGTTGATGATGAACGAGCCTTTGTCCGTCATGAGCGGCACTTCGCCCATGTAGACCTCTTGCTCCTTGACTTCCTTCACCACCTTCGACTGAGAGGTCGACGATTCGCGGTCATAGATGATCAACTGGACCTTGGCACGCACGGCCGAAGCGAAGGTGAGTCCGCGGGTTTGGCACTCGCGCACGTCAAATGCGGGCTTTGCGAGGTTGTACTCGAGGAACTTCATCTCGACGAAACCGTTGTGCGAGACGATGGGGAACGCCGCGTCGAACGCAGCCTGCAGACCTTCCACCGTCCGTTTCTGGGGCGGGACGCCCGCTTGCAGGAACGCGGTGTACGCGTCTTTTTGCATCTGCAGCAGGTAGGGGATTTCGACGACGCTGTCGCGATTGCCGAAATTCTTTCGGATGCGCTTGCGTTCGGTGTAACTGTACGTGGACGTTTGGGCCATGAGAGCTCCGGAGCTTGAGATCTTCAGCGACTTGTCAGCAATGCTTTCGCACCACTGCTTGGCGGCTGGCCACTACCAGCCGTTGGCGGACAGTGATGCGTTGCACATCACCCGAACCAAGGGGTCTTCTGCAGTCGGGGTCAGAAGACACTCAAAAACCGTGCGGAAACATCGGCTTTTGGGTGCGCTCTGAAAGCGGCAAAGGCTGGAGGGCCTTTCGGCACACTCCAGCCCTCCGGGGAGACCGAATTACTTCAGTTCCACCTTGGCGCCAGCGTCTTCCAGCTTCTTCTTGGCGGCTTCAGCATCAGCCTTGGACAGGCCTTCCTTGACAGCCTTCGGAGCGGCTTCAACCAGATCCTTGGCTTCCTTGAGGCCCAGGCCGGTGATTTCGCGCACTGCCTTGATCGCCGAAACCTTGTTCGCGCCTGCGTCCATCAGCATGACGTTGAACTCGGTCTTTTCCTCGACGACAGCGGCGGCAGCGCCACCACCGGCGGCCGGGGCCGACATGGCTGCGGCGCTCACGCCGAACTTCTCTTCGATGGCTTTCACCAGGTCGTTGAGTTCCAGGACCGTCATGCTGTCGAGCGCGGTCAGAAATGCGTCTTTATCGAATGCCATTTTTGTTTCCTAACAATTGGGTTGAATTTTTTAAACGCAAGGCTCAAGCGGCCTGCGCTTCCGCCGGTGCATCGGTTTGTGCGTCGCCACCACCACGCTTCTCGGCGAGCGCGGCCAGTACACGGGCCGTGCGCGAGATCGGGGATTGCATCAAGCCCAGCAACTGTGCCAGCAACACTTCCTTCGAAGGAATGTTGGCCAGTTGCTTCACGCCGTCGACGTCCAGGGCCTTGCCGCCGAATGCGCCGCCGCGAATCACCAACTTGTCGTTGGTCTTCGCGAAATCGGCCACCACCTTTGCGGCGGCCACAGCGTCTTCGGAGAAGCCATAGATCAGCGGACCGGTCATCTGGTCGCCGACGACCTCAAACGCGCTACCAGCGACAGCACGGCGTGCCAGCGTGTTCTTCAACACGCTGAGGCTCACACCCTTGCTGCGCGCGTCGTTGCGCAGTTTGGTCATATCGGCAACCGTGATGCCACGGTATTCCGCCATCACGAGCGTTTGAGCTTTTGCGGCGAGGCTGGTCACATCACTGATGACCGCTTCTTTCTCACTGCGATTCAGACTCAAGGTCTACTCCTTTTCAATGCATCCCTCGGCCGGGGCCTCAGGACGCGCTTCATGCAGCGACCAACCGTTCGGGAAACGAATTCCTTTGCAGTGGGATCGCCATCTGCGCTGGCCGCCACACGATGGTGAAGCGATTAAGTACAGGCATCCCTGCACACCAGCGGTCTTGGATGGCCCGAGATTGCGTTGACGCGACCCCGACCCACCACATTGCCCGACTGCCGTTTGACCGGCCGCCGGGCAAATACATCAGCCTTGAGCGATGGTCTGCGTGTCCACACGCACACCCACACCCATCGTCGAAGACACAGCCACCTTGCGCAGGTAAACACCCTTGCTGGTCGCCGGCTTGGCCTTGACCAGGGCGTCGATCAGCGCAGCCAGGTTGCCCTGCAGCTTGTCGTTGTCGAACGAACGGCGGCCGATCGTGCCATGCACGATCCCGGCCTTGTCGACGCGGAACTGGACCTGGCCAGCCTTGGCGTTCTTGACGGCGGTCGCGACGTCGGGCGTCACCGTGCCGACCTTCGGGTTCGGCATCAGGCCGCGCGGGCCGAGGATCTGGCCCAGCGTACCGACCACGCGCATCGCGTCCGGCGCGGCGATCACGACGTCGAAAGGCATGTCGCCAGCCTTCACCATCGCGGCCAGGTCGTCCATGCCGACGATGTCGGCGCCAGCGGCCTTGGCTTCCTCAGCCTTGGCGCCCTGGGCGAACACGGCCACGCGCTTGGTCTTGCCGGTACCGTTGGGCATCACCACGGCGCCGCGCACGACCTGGTCAGACTTCTTCGCATCGATGCCGAGTTGCACCGCAACGTCGATGGATTCGTCGAACTTCGCCGTGGCGGCTTCCTTCACGAGACCGAGCGCGTCAGCGAGCGCATACAGCTTGCCGCTGTCGACCTTGCTCTCGAGGGCCTTTTGCTTCTTGGTGATCTTGGCCATTTACACGCCCTCCACATTCACGCCCATCGAGCGAGCCGAACCGGCGATGGTACGAACTGCGGCGTCGAGGTCTGCAGCAGTCAGATCCTTCATCTTGGTCTTGGCGATTTCTTCGAGCTGTGCGCGCGTGATCTTGCCGACCTTGTCAGTATGCGGACGTGCAGAACCCTTTTCGAGCTTGATGGCCTTCTTGATCAAGGTGATCGCCGGGGGCGTCTTGATGATGAAGGTGAAGCTCTTGTCGGCGAACGCGGTGATGACCACCGGCAGCGGCAAACCCGGCTCGACGCCCTGGGTCTGCGCGTTGAACGCCTTGCAGAATTCCATAATGTTCAAACCGCGTTGGCCCAGTGCGGGACCAATCGGCGGCGACGGATTGGCTTTACCAGCTGGCACTTGCAGCTTGATGAAGCCGACGATTTTTTTCGCCATGCTTTTCTCCTTGCGGGTGATAACGCCTTGGCTGCCTCAGCCTCAGCTCCCCGGGGTTAACGACTCTCTGTTGACGTTTCTTGCCGAGCCGGAGGAGCAAGAAACCAAAAACTCGCGACCCGGCACATGCGGGGCGCGCTTGTCCGATTAGGTCTTTTCGACCTGCGCGAACTCGAGCTCAACGGGCGTGGCGCGGCCAAAAATCATGACGGACACACGCACCTTGCTCTTCTCGTAGTTGACTTCTTCGACCGTGCCGTTGAAATCAGTGAATGGACCTTCCTTGACGCGCACGAATTCGCCAACGACGAACTCCACCTTGTGACGCGGCTTCTCGGTGCCCTGCTGCATCTGGCTGACGATGTCTTCGACTTCCTTCTGCGAAATCGGCGCAGGTCGATTCTTTGCCCCGCCGACGAAGCCGGTCACCTTATTGGTGTGCTTCACCAGATGCCAACTCTCATCATCCATGATCATTTCGACCAAGACGTAGCCCGGGAAGAAGCGACGCTCAGTCGTACGCTTCTGGCCATTCTTGATCTCGACCACTTCCTCAGTCGGAACCAAGATTCGGCCGAACTTGTCCTGCATGCCGGCGCGCGTGATGCGCTCGATGATGTTGCGCTCAACAGCCTTCTCCATGCCCGAATACGCGTGCACCACGTACCAGCGAAAGTCGGGGTTGGTGGCAGCGGCCAGCACGGGCGCGCCTTCCGGCGCTGCTTCGACGACATCGTCAGTCATTTATTTTCTCCAGCCCAGAATGAGGTCGAAAAACACCCATTCGAGCGTCTTGTCGGTGAGCCAAAGGAAGATGGACATGATTGCGACGAAGGCAAACACATACGCCGTCATCTGGATTGCTTCCTTACGCGTCGGCCAAACAACTTTCTTGACCTCTCGCCAGGCATCACGACCAAAGGCCCACAACTGCCGACCACTCTCCGAACTCGCGAACGCTCCCACGGCGGCAGCAAGACCAACGAGCAAAGCGATCCACTGCACGACTGCGCCCTGGCGGGCGAGCAAATAGAACGCCACGATGGCGCCTACCGCCAGCACGACGGCCATCGCCAACTTGGCTTTGTCCGCGTTGGTGCTCACAGTTTCGATTTGAGAAGAAGCCATCTTGGGCAATATTCCTGGGCCTTTCGGCCTTCATTCAAAGCGCCTTCTGAGACGCCGAAGCCCGTCAGGGCATGACGGGCTTTTTTTGGAGGCCACCCTCAGGTGGCAGGGGCAGTAGGAATCGAACCTACAACCTTCGGTTTTGGAGACCGACGCTCTGCCAATTGAGCTATACCCCTTCGCGATCCTTAAATCAGATGTCGAGGATCTTTGCCACGACGCCCGAGCCCACGGTGCGACCACCTTCGCGGATCGCGAAGCGCAGACCTTCTTCCATGGCAATCGGGTTGATCAGCTTCACCGTGATCGACACGTTGTCGCCAGGCATGACCATCTCCTTGTCCTTGGGCAACTCGATCGCCCCAGTCACGTCCGTCGTGCGGAAGTAGAACTGCGGACGGTAGTTGTTGAAGAACGGCGTGTGACGGCCGCCCTCGTCCTTCGACAGAACGTACACCTCGGCGGTGAAGTG
>NZ_JBFTJF010000028.1:0-51223 GCF_056395305.1 Variovorax sp. 10L426
CAGCGAAGCCCTCTATTATTACACGCTTTTCAGAAGATCTGAAAAACTTTTTAAGCTTTTCTTTTCCCCCCTCCGCTCACCTCAACCTCGCTCCGAAGAACTCCTTCGAGATCCGTGTTTAGCGGAGCCTGCGATTATGACACGGTTTTCAGAAGAATCGAAAAACTTTTTAAGTTTCCTTTTTCTCCCTCTCCGCCTGACCCAACGACTTTACCCCGAAGAGCCCGTCAAGATCCGCGTTCAGCGGAGCCTCAGATTATGGCACTACTTTTCCCCTCACGGCAATATGCCCCGAAACTTCTTTCCCTGGAACCAGTATCTACTGGCGTGCGGTGCGCACGTTCTCAGGCAGCGCCTGAGGCCAGCTTGTGCGGAACGGATTGATGTCCAAGCCACCGCGGCGGGTGTAGCGCGCATAGACAGCGAGTTTCGTCGGACGACAGTGGCGCCAGACATCCATGAAGATGCGCTCAGCACAAGGCTCGTGGAATTCATTGTGGTCGCGAAAGCTCACGATATACCCCAGTAGACCAGCCTGGTCTATCGGCGGGCCACTGTAGCGGATCTGTACGCTGCCCCAGTCCGGCTGTCCCGTCACGAGGCAATTACTCTTGAGGAGCCGGCTGGTGAGCATCTCCGTCACTGGCGCCTGCGTGAGGTCGCTAGAGAGTAGCTCGGGCGCCGGCTGGTACTGCGTGCACTCGATATCGAGCCGGTCAAGGTCGAGGCCATTCAGCTCGTGCACCGGGAGCTGATCGAACACGGCGGGCGCCAGCAGCTTCACGCCAATGCTCGCGGTGCGATCGCTGCCACGCCAGACTGCTTCGCTCAGGTCCGCGCGCAGACGCTCCCGAACGCCCTCCAGGTCGGCAAACACCGTGCTGTTGAAGCTGTTCAGATACAGCTTGAACGACTTGCTTTCGATGATGTTGGGCGTTTCGCAGGGCACCGTGAAGTGAGCAATGGCCAGCTGCGGCTTGCCACGCGTATTGAGCCAGCTTAGCTCGAACGCCGTCCAGAGATCGGCACCAAAGAACGGCAGCACATTGCCACCAATGCCCATGGATTCACGTTGCGCCGCGCGCGGAATGGGAAACAGCAGGCTCGCGTCATAGCGATCGACGTAGGCCGAAGCGTGGCCCAACTGCGACTGTTCCGGAGTGTTGTCGAGGCTCATGGGCGTGTCTCGGCTGTCTGTAGAAAGGGAACCATGTGGCCCAGAAGTATCCGGACCACTTGAGGTGGCAAATCGTGCGCCATGCCGGGTACGGCGACGAAGCGGGCGCCAGGTATGCGCCGCGCGGTGTCCTCGCCGCAAGCCATGGGAACCAGCGGATCGGCGTCGCCGTGCAGCACCAATGACGGGCTGGAGATGCGCGGCAGCACCGCAACGCGATCGCCGTCCGCACCGATCGCCAGCATCTGCCGCACGACGCCTGTCGGGCGGTACGCGCGACGCAATGCGCGAGTGATGCGATCCGTCACCGCGCGGTCGTCCTGCGGGTACGCCGGGCTCGAAATCAGCCGCACCAGCCCCAAGCTGTGCGCGACTAGAGCGGCCTCCGTCCTGCTGGCCGGCCGTCGCATCAGCGCAGCTGCCACGTCAGGGCGCGGCCCGGGGAGATGACGTCCCCCACTCGAACTCATGATGCTCACGAGACTCGCCATGCGCCTTGGCGCACTGGCCGCCAGGCGCTGGGCGATCATCCCGCCCATCGAGGCCCCGACGACGTGGGCGCGCTCGACCCCGAGTGCATCGAGCACCCCGAGCGCGTCGTCGGCCATGTCCTGAAGAGAATAGATCGAACGCACCGGCAACCCGATGCGTTGCCGGATACCCTGCCAGATCAGGTTCCCGGTTCCTGCTTCGTCGAAGCCCTGACTGAGTCCGATGTCGCGGTTATCGTGACGCACGACCCGGAATCCGGCATCGACCAGCGACTGCACGAACTCCTCCGGCCAAGCGAACAGCTGCATGCCGAGACCCATGATGAGCAGGACGACCGGACGACCTTCGCCGCCTGTATCTTCCACCTCGATCTGAATGCCGTTCGCTGTGATTTTCATGGCGCTGTCGGCGAGCCCTGCGGACGCCGTAAGTAAAGGGTCAGATGAATTCGCGTTCGCGCAGCCACTTGGTTGCGACCCACTTTTCGCCCGAGAGCACCGGCGCACCGCCATGCAAGGTCCGCGTGGCAGGATCAGGCCGCTCGTAGCTGAAGAACACCCCGGTTCCCCGCTTGGGCGCGACTTCGAGTCCGACGTCGGGGAAAGTTGTCGCCCCGCCCTGTTCGGGCTCCTGCAAGTACATGACGAGGGTGGCCACGCGCTGCCCGCCTCGTCGAAGAATGACCGGCGTACCGGGCTCGCCCGGGTCGAAATAGTCGTAGTGCGGACGGTACTGAGCACCCGGCGCGTAACGAAGGATCTGCAGGCCTTCGCCGAATTCGAGCGGCCATTGCAACAGCTTGGCGATGCGCTGCTCCAAGCGGGCCACCACAGGGTTCTCGCCGCGCTCGAAGAACATGCCGTCACTGGTTCGGTCGACATTGAGCGCTTCCCCACCGGTCTGGGTCTCGACCGTGAGCGAGCGCGCCAGACGCTGGCGTGCGGCGGCGATCAACGCCTCGCACTCTTCGTCGGACACCAAGTCGCCGAACACAATCACGCGTGGATTGCGCATGGTCTGAAGCACCTGGACACGACGATCGCCAGCGTCGACGTAAAGCGGCGCAGCCGACAGGTCAGGGCCGGGCATGGCCTTGCCTGGCTCGGGAACCGCCGCAATGCCGGCCACTTTCATCTCGACCTCTGACAGCGCGGCGTCTGCCGCGTCGTCGTGCCAACCAGCCGCCCGCATGGAGGCACGCAAGCTCGGTACCGAATGGCCGACCGCCAGCTGCGTGGCGATCCATTCGCGCAATTCCGGGCTGATCGCCTGTCCGTGACTCATGATGATCTCCGTCGAAAAACGAGCCGGTCGGGTTTCGACGCGGCGACGTCGAAACCATAGCCTTCGAGGTCGAACTTCTCCAGCGCCTTGGGCGTGGCCGCCTTGTGAAGGATGGCCCAGCGCGCCATGAGACCGCGCGCCCGTTTGGCGAAGAAGCTCACGATCTTGTAGCGCCCCGGATCGCCCTTGGCGCCGGTGCCGCCTTTCCACTCTTCAAAGACGCACTCGACCACGCGTGCCTTGAGCACGCTCTGATCGACCGACTTGAAATATTCCTGCGAAGCCAGGTTGATGACAACCGGTGTGCGATCAGCGGCAAGCCGCTCATTCAGATGGTCGGAGATACGCGTTCCCCAGAAGGCGTACAGGTCTTTGCCATGACGATTGGCAAGCTGCGTTCCCATTTCGAGCCGGTACGGCTGCAGCAGATCCAGTGGGCGCAGCACACCGTAGAGCCCACTCAGGATGCAGATATGGTCCTGCGCCCAGGCAAGGTGGGTCGGGCTCAGAGTCTTCGCGTCGAGCCCGCCGTAGACGTCGCCGTCAAATGCCAACGCGGCCTGTTTCGCGTTTTTGGCTGTCCCCCTGGACGCCCAGGCCCCGTAGCGCGCCACGTTGAGCGCGGACAGCTTGTCGGACAAATGCATGAGGCCCGCAATGTCCTGAGGGGACTTCTCGCGCAGGATCCTGATGAGTTCCGCCGCCGGGCTTCTCGGTCCTTCAAAGCGCGGCTGCGTGTTGGGTAGGGTTTCGGGCACCGGGGTTTCGTAATCGAGAGACTTGGCAGGGGAGAGCAAAAACAGCATCGTTGAATTATCTGCGGCGCGACGGAAGGCCGCGAAGGGCATCGAGTGCGCCCTGCCCGCCAACGACGAGGCGCCCCATCGAGCACGCCACTCTCTGCTGTCGAATAAAATCCCATCACTTCCACCCACAAGCGGCATCCTGCGGGATGCCGTTCGTCTTTGTACCGCCATGAGCGAAACCTTGCCCCAACCCGGCCTCGAGAGCCTTTCCAAATCCTTCGAACCAGCCGCCATCGAGGCGCAATGGGGCCCCGAATGGGAGCGGCGCGGCTATTCGGCCGCCGGCTTCCGGGGCACGCAGAAACCCAAGGAAGGCGCGCCCTCCTTCGCAATCCAGCTTCCGCCGCCGAACGTCACGGGCACGCTGCACATGGGTCATGCGTTCAACCAGACCATCATGGACAGCCTCGCACGGTATCACCGGATGGCCGGCGACAACACGCTGTGGGTGCCCGGCACCGACCACGCGGGCATCGCGACGCAGATCGTCGTGGAACGCCAGCTCCAGGAACAGAAGATCAGCCGCCACGATCTGGGCCGCAAGAACTTCGTTGCCCGCGTCTGGGAATGGAAGGAAAAGTCGGGCAACACCATCACGAACCAGATGCGCCGCATGGGCGACACGGTCGATTGGAGCCGCGAATACTTCACCATGGACGACAAGCTCTCGAAGGTCGTCACGCAGACCTTCGTGCAGCTCTACAACGAAGGCCTGATCTACCGCGGCAAGCGCCTGGTGAACTGGGACCCGGTGATCAAGACGGCGGTGAGCGACCTCGAAGTCGAGAGCGAGGAAGAAGACGGCTCTCTCTGGCACATCGCCTATCCGCTGGAGGACGGTTCCGGCTCCCTTACGGTAGCGACCACCCGCCCGGAAACCATGCTGGGCGACGTCGCGGTGATGGTGCATCCCGAGGATGAGCGCTACAAGCACCTGATCGGTCACCGTGTCAGGCTGCCCCTGGTCGACCGGCTGATTCCCGTGATCGCCGATGACTACGTGGACAAGGAATTCGGCACCGGCGTGGTCAAGGTCACGCCCGCGCACGACCACAACGACTATGCCGTGGGCTTGCGCCACGGCCTTCAGATCATCGGTGTGTTGACCCTTGACGCCACCATCAACGACAACGCGCCCGCGAAGTACCGCGGCCTCGATCGGTTCGTGGCACGCAAGGCCGTCGTGGCCGATCTCGACGCGCTGGGGCTGCTGGTCGAAACCAAGAAGCACAAGCTCATGGTGCCGCGCTGCGCGCGCACCGGCGCGGTCGTCGAGCCGATGCTGACCGACCAGTGGTTCGTCGCCATGACCAAGCCCGACGGCAACGGCCAGTCCATTGCACAAAAGGCCATCGACGCAGTCCGCTCGGGCGAGGTGACATTCGTCCCGGAAAACTGGGTCAACACCTACAACCACTGGATGGAGAACATCCAGGACTGGACCATCTCTCGCCAACTGTGGTGGGGCCATCAGATCCCCGCGTGGTACGACGAAGACGGCAAGGTCTATGTAGCGAACAACGAAGCGGAAGCGCAAGCGCAGGCACCGGGCAAGACCCTCACACGCGACGAGGACGTGCTCGACACCTGGTACTCGTCCGCTCTTGTGCCCTTCTCCTCGCTCGGCTGGCCCGAGAAGACGCAGGATCTCGATCTGTACCTGCCTTCGACCGTGCTTGTCACTGGTTACGACATCATCTTCTTCTGGGTCGCCCGGATGATCATGATGACCAAGCACTTCACTGGCAAAGTGCCGTTCAAGCACGTCTACATCCACGGCCTGGTCCGCGACTCGCACGGCAAGAAGATGAGCAAGTCAGAGGGGAACGTGCTCGACCCGGTCGACCTGATCGACGGCATCGTGTTGCCCGAACTGCTCGAGAAGCGCACGCAAGGGCTGCGCCGCCCGGAGACCGCGCCGACCGTCCGCAAGAACACGCAGAAGGAATTCCCGGACGGCATTCCGGCCTTTGGCGCCGACGCGCTGCGTTTCACCTTCGCTTCACTTGCTTCGCTGGGCCGCAGCATCAACTTCGACGCCAAACGCTGCGAGGGCTACCGCAACTTCTGCAACAAGCTCTGGAACGCGACCCGCTTCGTGCTGATGAACTGCGAAGGCCATGACTGCGGCCTGAGGGAACACACGAAGGAAGAATGCGCCGTCGGCGGTCCCGCGCACGGCTACCTCAAGTTCAGCCAGGCCGATCGCTGGATCGCGTCCCAGTTGCAACGCGTCGAAGCGGATGTCGCCAAGGGATTCGAGGAGTACCGCCTCGACAACGTTGCCAATGCGATCTACCAGTTCGCATGGGACGAGTTCTGCGACTGGTACCTGGAGATCGCCAAGGTGCAGATCCAACAAGGCGAGGACGCGCAGAAACGCGCGACGCGCCGCACGTTGATCCGAACACTCGAAACGCTGCTGCGTCTCGCACACCCGGTCATTCCGTTCATCACCGAAGAACTCTGGCAAAAGGTGGCACCGGTCGCCGGCCGCGCAGGCGAATCGGTGATGACGGCTGCCTATCCGAAGAGCCAGCCGGAAAAGATCGACGAGGCGGCCGAAGCGCACGTCGCGCGCCTCAAATCGGTGGTGGACGCCTGCCGGACGCTGCGCGGCGAGATGAACGTGTCACCAGCGACGCGGCTTCCGCTTTACGCAGTCGCCGACGACGACGCCGGGAGCGCGTTCCTGCGCGAAGCGGCCCCTGTGCTCCAGGCGCTGGCGAAGCTCAAGGAAGTGAAGGTTTTCGACGACGAGACCGCTTGGGCCGCCGCTGCGGAAGCCGCGCCGGTGGCTGTGGTCGGCGGGGCCCGTCTCTGCCTCCACATGGAAATCGACAAGGCGGCGGAAAAAGCCCGCATCGGCAAGGAGCTTGCTCGCGTCGAGGGCGAAATCGCCAAGGTCAACGGCAAGCTGGGCAATGAAGCCTTCGTTGCCAAGGCACCTCCTGCGGTGATCGAGCAGGAGCGCAAGCGGCTGGCAGACTTCAGCGCCACGGTCGAGCGGCTGCGCGATCAGCTTGTCCGCCTCGGCTGACAGACGAAAGGTATCGAGGGATTTAGTATCAAGGCCTAGCGTCTCGTACGCCGCCCTTTTCCGATTTACTTCGAATTCATCCAAAGCACATGTCCAACTCCCCGACGCGCATTCGCAAGGCCGTGTTTCCTGTCGCAGGCTTCGGCACCCGCTTTCTGCCGGCAACCAAGGCCCAACCCAAGGAAATGCTCCCGGTGGTGGACAAGCCCTTGATCCAATACGCGGTCGAGGAAGCGTATGCCGCGGGCATTCGCGACATGATCTTCGTGACCGGACGCAACAAACGCGCGATCGAGGACCACTACGATGCCGCCTACGAACTCGAATCCCAGCTAGAAGCCAGCGGAAAGAAGGAACTGCTCGCGATCGCGCGGTCGGTCATGCCCGACGACATGACCTGTTCCTACGTGCGCCAGCCGCGCATGCTGGGACTCGGACACGCCGTGCTCTGCGCGGAGCATCTGGTCGGCAACGAACCCTTTGCGGTGCTGTTGGCCGATGACCTGATGGTCGGCCCTGAAGGCGGCGAACCCGTGCTGGCACAGATGACAAGCGCTTTCGCCAAATTGGGAGGATCGTTGCTGGCCGTGCAGGAAGTGCCGTTGGAGCACGTCAGGCGCTACGGCATCGTGGCCGGCGATGCGGTCGAAGACGGCCTGATCAAGGTCAACCGGATGATCGAAAAGCCGAAGCCCGAGGACGCGCCTTCGCGCCTCGGCGTCGCGGGCCGCTACATCCTTACGCCCGGTGTGTTTGCCGAGATCCGCAACCAACCCAAGGGCGCGGGCGGCGAAATCCAACTCACCGATGGCATCGCCGCGCTGATGGCGAAGGAATCGGTCTATGCCTATTCCTACCAGGGCACGCGCTACGACTGCGGCAGCAAGGAAGGCTTTCTGCAGGCATCGGTCGAGTTGGCATTGGCGCACCCCGAAGTCGGGGCGTCATTCCGCGAGTACCTGAAGACCCTGGAGCTCTGAGCGGCGCTGCGCTACTGGGCGGGTACCGCGAGACGCAGCACGAAGGCTGCGACCTCGTCATCGCTGATCGGCGTCAATGGCAATTTGAAGTCCTGGCGCAGTTGCTCGACGAACGACTGCGCCCAGAGCGCGTTCCACGCGAGCCCACCATGAGTATCCTGCACCAGCGCGTTGTGCGGATCATCCCCGAACGTATTGGTGACCGCCAGCGTTTTGCCGATCACGATGGTGTTGTGATAAGGCTTCTTGGGCGAACTGTGCGCAAACCAACGCTTCTCGGCCCAGGCTGCGTCGTCGAAGAAACTCATGTTCGGAAAGGCCTCGACCACCTTGCGCAGCTGGTTGTTGAACAGGGCATTGGCCGCCTTGAGATTGGCGATCTCCTCGTCCGATTGCCAGCGATCGGTGACGGAGGGATCATCGGAATCGTTGGCGAGCCCCACCACCATGATGCGCGTGGACGGATGGGATGCGCGAATCCGCGCCACTGACTCGCGAATCTGGGTGGCGCAGAAGTCCGCCACGCTGCGCACTTCCGGAGCGTCCGGATGCTGTGCCTGTAGATCGAGCAAAACGTCCCAATCGTTGACACCGATGCGGATCACCACGATGCCGTTTTTCCAGAGCTCCGGGTCGCGGTCCATCATGCTGATCAAACGGGGCACCTGGTGAAATCGCTGCCGCATGCCGACGCCGAGCAAGTTAGTGCAACTGGCGCCGGAATTCGCGAAGTTGTAGAGATAGTCCTGCTTTCTCGGGGCCCGGCCGCCGCTCATTCCGACCAGTTCGCGAGCCCAGGCCACGTCAGGCGGGAATCCCCAATCGACCCAAGGCCCGAGATCGAGCTCCTTGCCGCGCAGCCGCGCGATGATCTCGGTCCATTGGAAGGTGTTCGACCGGAACGCCCCGCCGCGATCCGCAGACCCTGGCGGAAAGGAGATCTGGTCCTGATAGGAGTGACTACCGGAATCACCGACCACCGCCAAGGGGATCGCGCCAGGGCTGGATGGCCGCGCATCACGGCCGGCATCTCCCTGGGGCCACCATGCGAGAGTCAGTAGGCCAGCCGTAGCGAGGACGAAAGCGCCGCCGACGAGCAGCAGCTTCACACTCATGCAATTGCCCTCGTCCTGACGAGCCCGAGCTCGGTCTCTAGCAAGCGCTGCACGGCCGGGAGGTCAGCTTCCAGCCAGTCGTCCTCGTGGGCTTCGTTGCTGCAGAGGAAATGGTGGCGTTGACCGAGCCCGCAGGCCAGCGAATGAAAGTAGTTGCCCGGGTTGTTGGTTGAGTAGAGGGCGACGAGATCGATGTCGCCTGAGAAAAAGATGGTGCCGAGCCCGGCGCCGTGCGGTCCAACGACGATCTCCGCCCGGTGAAACAGCGCGACCTGCTCCTCGAACGGGAGCTTTTCCAGCTGAACGCTGCGAAAGCCGTAGTCGGCGAGCAGTTCGACCAGCGCATCCTCGTTGCGGACGCGGCGATGGCCCGCGTTGCGCCGGCTGATGTAGAGGCGCTCTGTCTTCATATGCGTCGCCGGCAGACCCAGGCGCTTGAAGATCGGACCGCGGATTGCGTCGTAGTAGTCCTGTGGCAATACACCCATGCACAGGCCCGAAATCATGGAAGCCCAGACAAAGCGTTCCGGCTGTATCCAGGGATCGGTCTCCGGGTCCAGGTATACGAGGTGGAAGTTCGGCGGCAGGCTGGACTCCAGCGTGAAGCGCTGAAAGCCGAGCACCGTCGACGGCATGCAAACAGTGAGCGGCTGGCCCGCCATCGCCTGCTCGAGGGTCCGGAGCTTGGGCAGGCAGTCGATCATCCAATGCCAGAAGTTCTCGGAATTGCAATAGGCGAGTGTGGTCCAGGCGCCCTCGACCCGCCGCACCGACCTGGGGCGGCGCTTGCGGAAGGCGGGATAGAGGAAGCGCCGGTGCTCCATGCCCTTGTCCGCGATCAACTTGAAATCGTTGGTGCACACCATGCCGCTGCGCACGAATACGTTGGCGTCGGGTATCTCGCAGACAAAGACATCGGGCCGATCGAACCAGCCGTCGTTGTAGTACTGGGCCACTCGTGCGAACGGATCCTTGTCGCCGGTGCCGATCTGGACCCGAGCCGCGGGCAGCATCACGCGCACGTCGCGGACACCGCCTCCCTTGGCAGCCTCTTCGTCCGCAAGCACGTAGCGGCCGATGAACTTCCTGGGAAAGATGGCGACCACGACGTCGATCGCGACGTTGCGGAGGAAATTGACGACTACGTAGGCGCGCGGAAAGTCCTTGTGAAGCCGGTCCCGGACCGCAACTTCGAATCGACGAATGACCGTCGCGGCCATGTCACCGACGCCGCAACACGTGGATGAATTCGTCTCCGACAGTCTGCTGTTCGATCAGGTCATTGCCTGTCTGGCGCGCAAAGGCCTGAAAGTCGCGCACCGAACCGGGGTCGGTGGCCACGACCCTCAACAGTTCGCCGCTCACCATTTCGTTGAGCGACTTCTTGGCCTTGAGGATGGGCAAAGGGCAATTGAGCCCACGGGCGTCGAGCTCTTTGTGGATCTGCATGGCCATTCCTTGAAAGTCCAACGATTTTAGGAGGCCGGTCTCGGCCATTCCATGAACTGGGGCTCATGCCCTCGCGTGCGCAGCCAGTCGGCCAAGGCGTATCCCGTGCCGGCCGGCCAGCAGCGCAGCGCGGGAAGGTCGTACAGGCGATAGTCCACCAGCTCGGGCGACAGCATCACCTCGCCATCCGCCATCGCATGGTAGGCAATGATGACCTGGTTCATGCGCTGGAAGTCGTAGACGCCGACGAGATTTAGCTCGCTTGCGTCGAGGTTGGTTTCTTCCTTGATCTCGCGCGCGATGCCTTCCTGCGGCGTTTCGCCGGCTTCCATGAAGCCCGTGATCAGCGCATACATCTTGTGAGGCCAGGCCGCGTTGCGCGCAAGGAGCACCTGGCCGCGGTATTCGATGATCGCGGCCAGCACGGGGGTCGGATTGTTCCAGTGCGTCCAATCGCAGGCGGGGCAACGCAGGCGCGACTTCGGGCCGCCATCCTCTCGGGCTTCGATCCAGGTCAGGGGCGTCGCGCAAGAGGGGCAAAAGCGGGGCTCGTTCATCGCGGTTCAGGCCGGAAAGACGCCGGTCGACAGATAGCGGTCGCCACGATCGCACACCACGAAAACGATGGTTGCGTTCTCGACCGTCTTCGCGATCTCGAGCGCGGCCCAGAGCGCGCCCGCTGCCGAGATGCCACCGAAGATGCCCTCTTCCCGTGCGAGCCTGCGGCACATCTCTTCGGCGTTGTCCTGGCTCACGTTGACCACCTGGTCGACGCGGCTCGGGTCGTAGATCTTGGGCAGATATTCCTGCGGCCACTTGCGGATGCCGGGAATGCGTGAGCCCTCTTCGGGCTGCGCGCCGACGATTTGCACCGAAGGATTCTTCTCCTTGAGGAACCGGGACACGCCGGTGATGGTGCCCGTGGTGCCCATCGCGCTCACGAAGTGCGTGATACGCCCGCCTGTATCGGCCCATATTTCGGGCCCCGTCGTCTCGTAGTGGATGCGGGGGTTGTCAGGATTCGCGAACTGGTCGAGCACCCGGCCCTTGCCTTGTTGCACCATCTGCTCGGCCAGGTCGCGCGCGTATTCCATGCCGCCGCTCTTCGGTGTCAGGACCAACTCGGCGCCGAAGGCCTTCATGGTCTGCGCGCGTTCGACCGACAGGTCCTCCGGCATGATCAGCACCATGCGGTAGCCCCTGATGGCCGCCGCCATCGCGAGCGCGATGCCGGTGTTGCCGGAAGTGGCCTCGATCAGGGTGTCGCCGGGCTTGATCTCCCCGCGCTCCTCGGCGCGCTTGATCATCGACAGTGCCGGCCGGTCCTTGACCGACCCGGCGGGGTTGTTGCCTTCGAGCTTGCCAAGGATCACGTTGCCGCGCTTCGCGTTCGCGTTCGCGTCAATGCGTTGCAGCGCAACCAATGGCGTTCGACCAATCGCGTCTTCAATCGTCGGATATTGCATGGAAGGCACTGTGCCATAATTTCGGGCTTCCCTCCTCCCTGCCCGGGTGGTGAAATTGGTAGACGCAGGGGACTCAAAATCCCCCGCCGCAAGGCGTGCCGGTTCGATTCCGGCCCCGGGCACCACGGCGCTACGCCCTGGTTCGGACACATTCCCCACGTCAATGACTCAGGCCGCGTTCGTCTGCAAGTCGAAGCAGCAACCGGCGTAGTACGCCTGGTCACCGCCCTCTACGAAGGGCACCTCGATCGACTTCCCCTCGTTGCGCCAGGCGTCGCGTCGCACATAGCCTGATTGCACCAGGTCGGCGATCAACTCGTCGTACTTCTGGATCCGGTAAGGCGTGAATCCAAAACCGATGCTGTGGACCGTGAAGATCGTGCGATCGGGATGCACCGTCGTCGTATTGAGGATGATGCGCTTGGGCTTGACTGGCAAGGCAGCCAGGATCTCCGGCATGCGCTCGGGCAGGAACTGCAGGCAGCCCGCAATGAAAAGAATATCGAAGCCGCTGGCTTCCTTGTAGTCGGTGGTGAAGCTCAGTTCGTCACCAATGCCGCGTTCGGCGGCGATCTCGCGGCCGGCCTGGATCACGCCCTCCACATCGCAGGTCCTCCAGTGCATGTCGGGTGGGTAGTGCAGCATGCGCCGGAAGGCGTGGTACTTGATGGCCGCGTGACCGCCGAGGTCGAACACGGTACGCAACCCGTTCTCGAATGAACGGGTCAACCAGAACAAGGCCGGGTAGTCATAGAAGAAGACCTGCGGCGTGAAGAGACGCCTGGCTTCCGCGACATTGTCGAAACCGATCGGCTTTGACGTTGGCGCCGCCGCCAGCGCGGCGTCAAAACTTTCATACGACCCCATGAACAGGTGCTGGTCGACGTTGTCGACAAACTTGCGACGGTACGCTGATTCGCGCAGGCGGCGCAGCGGCGGGAGGTTGGCCAGCATCTTCGAACCTTTGGGTCCGCTTCCGGACCCTCAAATGAATGTGAGCATCAGAAATTTTTGTCAATTTCTGAAAGCGTTCATCTTACAAAGAGCGTTTACAGGTCGCAATCGAAATTCCCCATGGCAAGGGGCCTATGCAGCTTGGCAGATCCGTCTCGCCGAGGAGGCCTTCAAATCGGCGCTTCGGCAGCGCGCCCCACGCGGCGCTCGCGCTCCACCCAGTTGAAAAGCGGCGTGGCCATCAAGGTCGACAGGATCGTCATCAGAACCAGGATCGAAAACAGGCCGGGCAAGATGACGCCGGCCTGAAGCCCGATGTTGATGCGCAGCTTTTCGGTCAGCGCGCCGCGCGGCAGCACCGCACCCAGGAGAAAGCCGCCGAAGACGGCATGGATGCCGATCGCATCCATCGCGAAGGCGCTGAGGCTGAAAAGGGCGAGCACGAGCGCGAGAAGCGACGCGCTCAATGGCGCGTCAGGGCGCACCACCGCGAGAATGCACCACGCTGCCGCATCGTCGATTGCGCCGGCAGTCAGCGCGAGCCGACACCGAGGCGGCACTGCGAAAGCGGCTCTTGAAATGATCGGCGCGGAATTCGGTGCCGACGAGGAACATGTACATCCCCACGCCCAACTGCCCGCCCACATAGAGCATGCCCAGCGTCTCCTTGGGAAAGAGCGCGCGCTGCATCTCAGGAAAGAAAAGCCCGAAAAGCGATGGGCCGAGCAAGACCGCGCCTTTGGGTTGTGGATGTGCTTGCAGGAAGCCCGCGATTTTGCCTCTATCGCGGCGGCACGACTTCCCTGACGTAGGCTCAGGCGCCGGATTGAAGCCCTGACATCACCGTCGAATAGCGCAACCCGACGCGCAACTCTCGCTTGAGACGCGTGTTGTCGAGGCGCCGCGATTCACCCATGAAGCTCAGTAGCGACAGAGGAAGCTGCGCCCGTGCCTCTGCGCGGCCGATGCGCGGCGGGCGGGGAAGACCGTAGATGCCGGCCGCAAGGTCGACGTAGTCACCCATCTTGAGTTCGCTGTCATCGCTCGCATGAAACACGCGCTGAGGGCCGCCCCGCCACAACGCGGCAACGCAGGCGCGCGCCAGATCGTCGGCGTGAATGTGATTGGTGAACACGTCGTCTTCCGCGCGCAATACCGGTGTGCCTTTCAGGAGCCGCTCTCGCGGCGTACCGCCTTCGCGGTCGGGTGCATAGATGCCTGGGATGCGCAGGATGCGCGTCGACACGCCCGCCCGTCCGAGCCACCGCACAGTGCGTTCGGCATCGACGCGCCGGTGCGCGCGCGGCGTGTCGGGGCGCACCGCGCGCGTCTCGCTGATTCGCGCGCCGCCGCAATCGCCATAGACGCCGCTGGTCGAACCGTAGACGAAGGATGAAGGAAGCGAGCGCAGACGCAGCGCGCGCGCAAGCGCCAGCGTGCGAGGATCACGCCACCATTGCGCCCCCTCGGCGCGTGGCGGCGGGGCAAGGTGAAGTACGCGGGTCGCAAGGCCCGAGATGCGACGCAATGTGGCTGCAGCATCTAGATCCGCCACGAGCGGTGCAATGCCGTTCTGTCGCAGCAGGGGCACGCGCCCAGGCGAAGAAGTCAACGCGATCAGATTCACGCGCCCCCGGAGCAGGCGCGCAGCCCGAAGGCCGATGTCGCCGCAACCGACAACAAGCACGCGCTCCCGCCGGAAGCGCGAGGGCCTCGCGCCCAGGGGGCTGTTGATTGAGGGCAAAATCCATCTCCCTTTTGAAGTAGTAGCGAAGAATAACCATGACCAGCGCAGCGCCGAGCGAATCGGGCTTTCACATCACGGTAGAGCCCAGCGGACGCCATTTCGACGCTCATCCGGACGAAACCATTCTCGCGGCCGGCATCCGCCAGGGCATCGGACTGCCTTATGGGTGCAAGGATGGCGCATGCGGCTCGTGCAAATGCAAGAAGCTGTCGGGCAAGGTCACGCTGGGGTTGCACCAAAGCAAGGCCCTGAGCGCCGAAGAAGAAATGGCCGGCTTCATTCTCACCTGCTGCGCACGCGCGGAAAGCGACGTGGTGCTCGAATCCCGCCAAGTGACGGAAGCAGGTGCGTTCCCGATTCGCAAAATGCCGGTGCGCGTGCTCGCGCTGACGAAGAAGTCCCATGACGTGGTGCTGCTGCGCCTGCAGTTACCTGCCGGCGAGCCGCTGCAATTCCATGCAGGGCAGTACATCGAGTTCATCCTTCGCGACGGCACGCGCCGCAGCTATTCGATGGCCAATGCGCCGCATACGCTGCTGGAGCCGGGCACGGGTATCGAGTTGCACATCAGGCATCTCCCGGGCGGCAAGTTCACCGATCACGTGTTCGGCGCGATGAAAGAGAAGGAGATCCTTCGCGTCGAAGGCCCCTATGGCAGCTTCTTCCTGCGCGAGGAATCCGACAAGCCGCTGGTCTTTCTCGCTTCGGGGACCGGATTCGCACCAATCAAGGCCGTGCTCGAACACATGAAGCTCAAGGGCATCGAGCGGCCGGTGACCCTGTATTGGGGCGGCCGCCGCCCCGAGGACCTCTACATGGACGACTGGATCCGTGCGCAGATCGCGGAGATGCCCCGTCTGCGCTATGTGCCGGTGATCTCGAACGCGGTGCCGGAGGACAACTGGCGAGGACGAACCGGGTTCGTCCACCGGGCAGTCATGGAAGACTTCAGCGACCTCTCGGGCCATCAAGTCTATGCGTGCGGCGCGCCCGTCGTCGTCGATTCCGCGAAGCACGACTACGTGGCCGAGCGCGGACTGCCCGAAGAGGAATTTTTCGCCGACGCCTTCACGACAGAGGCGGACAAGGCGGTGCCCTGACGCCCACCCGACCGAGAAACCAACCCAGCAAAAACGGATTCATGAACGCCAGACACTTCCTCCTCACGCTCGTCTCCACGGCAGCTATCCTCGTCACAGCACAAGCGACTGCCCAGCAGCGCCCGATCCGCCTTGTCGTCCCTTACGCAGCAGGCGGGCCGATCGACGTCACGGCGCGCATCCTGGCCGAGCGCGTGAAGGACTCGCTGGGCCCCGTCATCGTCGACAACAAGCCTGGTGCGGGCGGCAACATCGGCGCGGACATCGTGGCCAAGGCCCCGCCCGACGGCCTCACGATCGGCATCGCCGCGACGGCGACGAATGCGGTCAATCCCTGGCTGTACGCCAAGATGCCTTACAACGCCGCCACGGATTTCGCGCCCATCACCCAGATGGTCCGCGTGCCCAACGTGCTGGTGATGAATGCGCAGACCGCGCAACGCCTGAAGATCAACAACCTCGCCGACCTGATCGCCTATGCGAAGGCCAACCCTGCAAAGCTGAACTACGGCAGCGGCGGCAACGGGAGCGCCGGACACCTGGCCGGCGAGATGTTCAAGAAGGAAGCGGGCATCTTCGCGGTGCACATTCCTTACAACGGCGGCAATCCGGCGCAACTGGCATTGATCTCGGGGCAGGTCGATTTCAACTTCGACAACCTCGCGACTGCGGCGCCGAACATTCGCTCGGGAAAGCTCAAGGCCATCGCCGTGACGACCGCCGAGCGCAGCATTGCCTTGCCGGACGTGCCGACAGTCGCCTCGACGCTGAAGGGTTTCTCGGTGGACACCTGGTGGGGCCTGGTCGCTCCGGCCGGCACGCCGCCAGAAGTGGTGGCCAAACTCAATCACGCTTTCGTCGACGCGCTCCATGCGCCTGAGACCAAGAGCAAGTTCGGGTCTCTGCTGGCCGAACCTGTCGCAAGTACTCCCGAACAGTTCGGCGCCTTCATGAAGAGCGAACTCGCGAAGTACGAGAAGGTCGTCAAGTCCACCGGCGCACAGGTGGATTGAGCTGATCGCCCCTCCGGGGGCGATCAGCGTTATTCGCCGAGGTAGGCTGCGCGGACCTTGGGGTCGCTCAACATCACCTTGGCGTCGCCGCTCATGGTGATCAGGCCCGACTCCATCACGTAGCCGCGATCGGCCAGCTGCAATGCACGGCTGGCGTTCTGCTCGACCAGCAGCACAGTGACGCCCTGGTCGTAGACCTGCTTCACGACCTCGAAGATCTTGTCGACCATGATCGGCGACAGGCCCATCGATGGCTCGTCGAGCAGCAGCACCTTCGGCCGCGCCATGAGCGCGCGTCCCATCGCGAGCATCTGCTGTTCGCCGCCGGACATGGTCCCGGCGAGTTGCGTTGCCCGTTCCTTGAGACGCGGGAAAGTCGCAAAGACACGCTCGATGTCCTTCGCAATTTCCGCCTTGTCCTTGCGAATGTAGGCACCGATCTGCAGGTTCTCCGTGATCGACATGCGCGCGAACACGCCACGGCCTTCGGGCACCATCACGAGGCCCTCGCCGACCAGGTCCCACGCGCCGCGACCCTTGATGCTCTTGCCCAGGAACTCGATGTCACCGGCAAGAAACGGCAGCGTCCCGGTGATCGCCTTCATGGTGGTGGTCTTGCCGGCGCCGTTGGAGCCGATCAGCGAAACCAGTTCGCCCTCGCGCACCTCGAAATCCACGCCTTTCACGGCCTGGATGCCGCCGTACGCGACCTTCAAGCCGCTGATTTTCAAGAGGGTTTGCGCCATCTCAGTGTGCCCCCGTGCCGAGGTAAGCCTCGATCACTTTCTCGTTTTTCTGTACATCCGCGGGCGTTCCCTCGGCAATCTGTTTTCCGTAGTCGAGCACCGTAACGCGGTCGCACAGGCCCATCACCAGCTTCACATCGTGCTCGATCAGCAGGATGGTGCGATCGTCCTTGCGGATGCGATCGATCAGTTCGCGCAACTGCACCTTCTCGGTCGCGTTCATACCTGCGGCGGGCTCGTCGAGCGCGATCAGTTGCGGATCGGTGGCGAGTGCGCGCGCGATTTCCAGTCGGCGCTGATCGCCGTAACTCAAGGTTCGCGCCTTGTAGTCGGCAAACTTGCCGATGCCGACGTAATCAAGCAACTCATGCGCGCGCTTGGCGATCGCGGCCTCTTCGGCCTTGAAGCCGCCGGTGCGGAAGATCGCACCGAACAAACCCGAATGGGTACGGATGTGGCGACCCACCATCACGTTCTCGAGCGCGGTCATCTCCGCGAACAACCGGATATTCTGGAAGGTACGCGCAATGCCGGCCTTGGCAACCTCGTGCACAGCGGTCGGCTGATAGGGCTTGCCGGCCAGTTCGAACGTGCCGCTGTCGGGCGTGTAGAGACCGGTGATGACGTTGAAGAAAGTAGTCTTGCCCGCGCCGTTGGGGCCGATCAGTCCGTAGACTTGGCCGCGCTCGATTTTCATGCCCACATCGGACAGTGCCTGGAGGCCCCCGAATCGCTTCGAAATGCCTTGGACGTTGAGGACGGTGTCGCTCATGTTCGTTCTCCCATCCCTCACGGATTGATCGACATCGGGCGCGAGGCCACGCCCGGGACTTCGTCGGACGGGACTTCAACCCCCGGTGCCGCGGCCGGCATGCCCGACGCGGGAGCCATGCCCTTGCGCGCCAAGGACTTGCCGTGCTCTGGCGACGGCCAGAGTCCGCGCGGACGCACCAGCATGATGATGATCATCGCGAGCGCAACGAAGAGTTGGCGCAGGATGGAGGCATCAAGCCGGCCGTCGGTCATCGCCTGCAATGGGCCCGCCACGTAACGCAGCACCTCGGGCAGTGCCGACAGAAGCACCGCGCCGAGAATCACGCCCGGCAGGTGCCCGATGCCACCCAGCACGACCATCGCGACGATCATCACGGACTCGCTGAGGGCGAAGGACTCGGGCGACACGAAGCCTTGGAAGGCGGCAAACATCGAACCTGACACACCGCCAAAGCTCGCGCCCATGCCGAAGGCCAGCAGCTTCATGTTGCGCGTGTTGATGCCCATCGCCTTGGCGGCGATTTCATCTTCACGGATCGCCATCCACGCGCGGCCGATGCGCGAAACCTGCAACCGGTGCGAGATCAGGATGGTGACAAGCACCAGCGCCAGGAAGAGGTAGTAGTAGAGCGTGACCGAAGAAATCGTGAAGCCGTTGAACTTCAACGCCTTGCCAAGGTTCAGCCCCCAGAAATGGACAGGCTCAATGGCCGTGATGCCCTTCGGCCCGTTCGTGATGTTGAAGGGCTGATCCAGGTTGTTCAGGAACACGCGGATGATCTCGCCGAATCCGAGCGTCACGATCGCGAGGTAGTCACCGCGCAGCTTGAGCGTGGGTGCGCCGAGCAGCACACCGAACGTCGCGGCGAGGCCTAAGCCCAGCGGTACGACGATCAACAGCGAACTGTTCAGGCCGTTCGGGAACATGGCCTTGAAGGCCGGGAAGGTCTCGCTCAGGTGCGGCGACTCCAAGAGCGCATACATGTAGGCCCCGATGGCGAAGAAGGCCACATAGCCGAGGTCGAGCAGGCCGGCGTAGCCGACGACGATGTTCAAGCCCAGCGCCAGCATCACGTAGAGGAGCGCGACGTCGGCGATGCGGACCCAGGCATTGCCCTGGGACTGCAGCAGCAGCGGAAGCACCAGCAGTGCGATGGCCGCGATCACGATGATCAGGAGATTCTTGCCTTGTTTCATGGCTTTCTCCTCAGGCACGGTCCGCCACACGCTCGCCGAGCAGGCCCGAGGGCCGCAGCGTGAGCATGATGATCAGCACGACGAACGCGATGATGTCGCTGTATTGGCTGCCCAGCACGTCGCCAGTCAGCGCACCGAGATAGCCTGACCCGATGGCTTCGATCACCCCGAGCAGGATGCCGCCCACCACGGCACCGGCGAGGTTGCCGATGCCGCCGAACACCGCGGCCGTGAAGGCCTTGAGACCGGGAATGAAGCCCATCGCGTGCTGCGCGATGCCGTAGTTGGAGGCATACATGACGCCGGCGATCGCCGCCAGCACGGCGCCGATGATGAAGGTGGCCGAAATGACCATGTCGGGGCGGATGCCCATGAGCGCCGCCACCCGCGGGTTCTCGGCAGTAGCCCGCATCGCGCGGCCCAGTTTGGTGTAGTTGACCAGCCAGGTCAGGATCGCGAGGCAAACGGCGGTAACGCTCAGGATCATGACCTGCGTCGGCGAAATCACGGCGCCGCCCAAATGGATCGGTGTTGTCGAAAGCAGGTTGGGGTAGGCCTTGTTGGTCGGCTTCCAGATGATCATCGCGAGCGTCTGCAGCAGGATCGACACGCCGATCGCGGTAATGAGCGGTGCCAGCTTGGGGCTGTTGCGCAGCGGCCGGTAGGCAACCTTCTCGATGACGAAGTTGAGCGCGGCGGCGACCACGCAGGCAATGATGAGCGCGACGATCAGGATGAGCCACCCCGGCGTGCTCGGCATCGATTCCCGCATGAGTCCGATGATGGTCCAACTGGTCAATGCCCCGACCATGAGCACTTCACCGTGTGCGAAATTGATGAGATTGATAATGCCGTACACCATCGTATAGCCCAAGGCTATCAAGGCGTACATGCTGCCCAGTACCAGACCGTTGATGATCTGTTGCAGCAAGATGTCCATAACGAGGATTCCCTTTTTTTGTGGTGGCACCCTTGAGAGGTGCCTCGGCTGACCCGGCGTCCTGAATTGACGCCATAGGCTTCACTTAGCAAAAAACCCGCCAGCATGTGTCGACGGCGGGTTTGTGGGCGGAATTTTAGTCACGGCGGAACGCCGATTTGGTGCATTTACGATCGGGTTTTCCCGCTGGCGCAAGCGCTTCGGACGTCGGAAGCGCAGAAGATTTGCATAAGGGTATAGCCCCTCCTCACTCTACGTATCAGTGGCCAGCGTCGTTGTTGCGTCGGCGCAGTTCACGCAATTTTTCGGCGATGCGGATTTCGAGTCCGCGTTCGACTGGTCGGTAGAACGGCGGCGGGTCGAGACCGTCGGGCATGTACCTTTCGCCGGCTGCGAATCCGCCGTCCTCGTCATGGGCGTATCGGTAGCCCTTGCCATAGTCGAGTTGCTTCATCAGGCGCGTCGGGGCGTTCCGCAAATGCATCGGCACCGGGCGCGTGCCGTCCGACTTGATCAAGGCCTTGACCTCGTTGTAGGCCTTGTAGACCGCGTTCGACTTCGGAGCGATCGCCAGGTAGACCACGCACTCGGCCAGCGCGAGTTCGCCTTCGGGCGTCCCGAGACGCTCGTAGACCTCTGCGGCATCGAGCGCCAGGCGCAATGCGCGAGGGTCGGCCAGCCCTATGTCCTCGCTGGCCATGCGCACGAGTCGGCGTGCCATGTATCGGGGATCAGCGCCTCCGTCGAGCATGCGCACGAACCAGTAGAGTGCAGCATCCGGATCGCTTCCGCGCACGGACTTGTGCAGCGCGGAAATGGTGTCGTAGAACTGCTCGCCGCCCTTGTCGTAGCGGCGCATGCGTTCGCCGAGAACGCGCATCAGCCAATCGTCGGTGATGTTGTCGAGCGACTCTGAACCGGCTGCAATCGATAGCGTTTCGAGTGTGTTGAGGAGCCGCCTCGCGTCGCCGTCAGCGTATGCGATCAGCCGGTCGACGGCCTTCGCCTCGATCGCCGGCACCGCCTGGATGTCCTGTGCGCGCGTCACGATCTGCTTGAGATCGTCCTCGCTGAGCGGCTGCAGCACGTAGACCGCCGCCCTCGACAGCAAGGCAGAGTTCACCTCAAACGAAGGGTTCTCGGTGGTCGCGCCGATGAAGGTGAAAAGGCCCGACTCCACGTGAGGCAGGAAGGCATCCTGCTGGCTCTTGTTGAATCGATGCACCTCGTCGACGAAGACGATCGTGCGCCGCTGCTCAAGGCCATCGCGTGCCGTGTTGGCCCGATCGACCGCATCGCGAATGTCCTTCACGCCGCCGAGCACGGCACTGATGCTGAGAAATTGCGCATCAAACGCATCCGCCATCAGCCGCGCAATGGTCGTCTTGCCTACTCCAGGCGGTCCCCACAGGATGCACGAATGCGGTTGTCCGGATTCGAAGGCGATGCGCAGCGGCATGCCGGGGCCAAGCAGATGCTGTTGCCCGATGACCTCGCCCAAAGTCTTGGGGCGAAGGCGTTCTGCGAGAGGTTGATGCGTGGAGGTAGCCATCGAAGAGCCGCCCGCCGGTCCGGCGGGTCGCGGACGTTACTGCCGTACCACGTCGGCGCCCGCAGGCGGCTTGAACACGAAGGTGCTGGCCGGAAGCGACGGGTTGACCTCGACTTTGCCAAACTTCAGCACCGACCGTTGACCGAAGCTGTCGAGGATTTCGAGGGCCGCCAGTGCGTCGCCCTGAAAGCCGATCTGCACGCTCTGGAGCTGGCCGTCCTTGTTCTTGGGGGTGGCCTTGACCCATTGCAATCCGTCGCGCTCGGGCGCACCTTCGAGAGCGAAATCCGTCTGAAGAGCTCGAAGATCGGGGGCGGCCGCGATCAGCGCTGCCGGCGTCGATCCAAGGGCTTGCGACTGTTTGCGCTGCGTGACCTGGTTGAGATCGGCGTCGTAGAGCCAGAGCGTCTCTCCATCGGCGACGATGCTCTGGACGAAGGGCTTCTTGTAGTCGAACCTGAATTTGCCCGGCCGCTGGAATTCGAAGGTACCGGTAGAGACCTTGTCCCGCGAAGCAACACCTTCCTTCGGCGGCGAGGTCACGGTCTGGGTGAATTCGGCACGCCCGGACTTGGCAGTCTTCACGAACGCCTCGAGGCTTTCCATCCCGCCGGCCCACGCGCCTGCAGCCAAGAGGGTCAGCGCCACACCTGCAATCAACTTCTTCATCGACATACTCTTCTGTGCAGGCTCATTCGGTGCGTGCGGGCACGAGAATCTCGCGCTGGCCGCTGCCGCTCATCGCGCTGACGAGCCCGGCATTCTCCATGTCCTCGACCAGCCGCGCTGCGCGGTTGTAGCCGATCTTCAGGTGACGCTGGACCAGCGAGATGCTGGCTTTGCGGTTCTTCAGCACGACCTCGACCGCCTGGTCGTACATCGGGTCTTTTTCGCCGCCTTCGCCGCCGCCTTCGCCCAGCATATCGCCGTCACCGTCGACCGTGCCGCCTTCGAGCACGCCCTCGATGTAGTCCGGCTCACCCTGCGACTTCAGGTAGGCAACAACGCGATGGACTTCCTCGTCGCTGACGAACGCGCCATGAACACGGATCGGCAGTCCGGTGCCGCTCGGCATGTACAGCATGTCGCCCATGCCCAGCAGCGCTTCCGCCCCCATCTGGTCGAGGATCGTCCGCGAATCGATCTTGCTCGACACCTGGAACGCGATACGCGTCGGAATATTGGCCTTGATGAGACCGGTGATCACATCCACGCTGGGCCGTTGCGTCGCCAGGATCAGGTGAATACCCGCCGCGCGTGCCTTCTGCGCCAGTCGCGCGATGAGTTCCTCGATCTTCTTGCCGACGACCATCATCAAGTCTGCGAGTTCGTCGATCACCACCACGATATGAGGCTCGCGTGCGAGCGGCTCGGGGCTGTCGGGCGTGAGGCTGAAGGGGTTGTAGATGAACTCCTCGCGCGCCTTCGCCTCGTCGATCTTGGTGTTGTAGCCCGCCAGGTTGCGCACACCCAACTTGCTCATGAGCTTGTAGCGGCGCTCCATCTCGGCCACGCACCAGTTGAGCCCGTGGGCGGCCTGCCGCATGTCGGTCACCACCGGCGCCAAGAGATGCGGAATGCCTTCGTAGACCGACATTTCCAGCATCTTCGGGTCGATCATCAGAAGCCGAACGTCGCGCGCCTCGGCCTTGTAGAGCAGGCTCAGGATCATCGCGTTGATGCCGACCGACTTGCCCGAGCCGGTCGTGCCGGCCACCAGCACGTGCGGCATCTTGGCGAGATCAGCCACCACCGGATTGCCGACGATGTCCTTGCCGAGGCCCATGGTGAGCATCGACTTGCCTTCGTTGTAGATCTGCGAGCCCAGAATTTCGCTCAGCCTGATCGACTGCCGCTTGGCGTTGGGCAGTTCGAGCGCCATGTAGTTCTTGCCGGGAATTGTCTCGACCACGCGAATCGACACCAGCGACAACGAGCGCGCAAGATCCTTCGCGAGATTGACGATCTGCGAGCCCTTCACGCCGGTGGCTGGCTCGATTTCGTAGCGGGTGATCACCGGTCCGGGCGAAGCGAGCACTACGCGCACATCCACACCGAAGTCCTTCAGCTTCTTCTCGATCAGGCGTGAGGTCATCTCCAGCGTGTCGGCCGAGACGGTCTCCTGTCGTGCCTGCGCGGCGTCGAGCAGATCCACTTGCGGCAGTTTACTGTCGGGCAATTCGCGGAACAACGGCTTCTGCCGCTCTTTCGCGACCCGGTCGCTCTTGGGCACTTCCGCGAGTGCGGGTTCAATCTGGACTGGGGGCGAAGGCGCGCGTCGCTTCGGACGTGGGACAGCCCGCAGTTCCGCATCGGGTGCTTCGGCATCATCACCCTGGTCAATCGATGCCAGTTCTTCGCGCTCGCGCACGGCCTTCTTGCCCATGGCGATGTCTTGCGCGATTTCACGCCTCTCGCGGCGTGACTCGAACAGCGAATAGAGGCGGGACCCGATGCGCTCGGCGATCTGCCCCCAGGAAAACCGGAACACGAGCGCCGACCCGATCACACCGCCGGCAATGGCGATCAATGCCGACCCGGTGAACCCCATCCATTTGACGCTCGCTGGTCCGACCAGATAGCCCAAGACGCCGCCGCCGTGCCCCGGCAACCGAAATTCGAGTCGATAGAGACGCGACCATTCAAGTACCGCGCTGGCGCACAGCAACAGGATGAGACCGAACCAGAACGTAAGCCTGCTGCGATTGAACGGACCACGCGGAGGCTCGTCCGGGATCGCGGCACCACCCCCGCGCATCCAGCCAGCCAGGGAGGAAAGCCAGACGCGCAAGCCAGCGGCCAGGCACCACCAAACCGAATAGCCCGCGAGGAAATAGCTGGCATCGGCGAGCCACGCACCGATGCGCCCTCCCCAGTTCTTGATCTCACCCCCGGTACCTGATGTGGACCAGGCCGCATCCGAAGGGGTGAAGCTCAGCATTGCCATAAGCCAGAACAGCAGTGCGACGAACCCCGCGATGAGCGTGATCTCATGCGCGAAGCGCATCGCGCGCAACCGTACCGGCTGCCCCTCGGCCGAGGAAGACGATTGGAGAGTGTTGAGCGAATAAGTCATGAAAGGCACAGCGACCGGCCGTCATCGATGGACCAGTGGCCTGAGGAAACTACAACGAATACCATCGCAGCCGCGTTGTCAGGGCCGTCGATGCAGGGGCCGGTGCGCCGCAGCAGTCCCGGCCGGACGATCAGGCAAGCGATGAAAGCCGTTCCTTGATGATCATGGCGCCATCGGGCAACGTCTGCACGAATCCGCGCTCTTCGAGGTCCTTCATGACGCGGCTGACCATCTCGCGCGAAGCCCCCACCATTTTGGCCAGGTCCTGCCTCGAAATCTTGTCGCGCACCTTGAGGTTGCCCGCACCATCATCCACGGCAAACTCCAGCAACGAGCGCGCGACGCGTCCGTAGACATCCATCAGCGCCAACGACTCGATCTTTCGATCAGCGTGTCGCAGCCGCGCAACCAAGCCTCGCATGATGTTGTACGACATCGAGGAGCTTTCAGGCAGGCAGCGGGCAAAGGCCTCGCGGCCCAGCATCAGCACATCCGTCTGGATCTCGGTACGCACCGTGGCCGAATGCGGTTCGTCGTCGATCATGCTCATCTCGCCGATGTAGTCGCCCGGCTGCAAGGTCGCCAGGATGACCTCGCGGCCTCGACTGTCGGTGCTCATCACCCGGGCACGTCCGGTCAGAATGATGTAGAGGGCGTCGGACTTCTTGCCTTGTTCCACGATCACCTCGGCGCGCTTGAAGCGCTTCTTGACGATCGCATCCGCGATGCTCGCGGACTGCGTAGGCGTCAGTGCCGCGAACAGTGGTACGCGGCGGAGCAATTCAAGATTGGACAGCATCGACATTCATCAATTCCCGGATTCCGCACGATTCACAAATCCATGGATTAATACAATCGCGCGCATTGAAAACAGCCCCCGCCCGGTCTGGAACCGAACGGTGATACTCCATATCTATCACCCTGAAAATGTACACGCTGCCGCAGCGTCAATCTTAGGTTTTCTACTCATGTCCTCCCCACGCCACGCGAAGGTTCTCATTCTCGGCTCCGGCCCGGCCGGTTACACCGCCGCAGTCTACGCTGCCAGAGCCAATCTCGAGCCCATGCTCATCACCGGCATCGCCCAGGGCGGCCAACTCATGACCACGACCGATGTCGACAACTGGCCGGCCGATGTCCACGGCGTGCAGGGTCCCGATCTCATGCAGCGCTTCCTGGAGCATGCAGAACGGTTCAAGACCCAGATCGTCTTCGACCATATCAACAAGGTCGACTTGAGCAAACGTCCTTTCACACTGACAGGCGACAGCGGCACCTACACCTGCGATGCGCTCATCATTGCCACGGGCGCGTCGGCCAAGTACCTCGGCCTTGACTCCGAGCAGCACTTCATGGGCCGCGGCGTATCGGGATGCGCCACGTGCGACGGCTTTTTCTACCGCGAACAGGAAGTGTGCGTAATCGGCGGAGGCAACACCGCGGTCGAGGAGGCACTCTACCTCTCGAATATCGCCAGCAAGGTGACGCTGGTGCATCGTCGCGACAAGTTCCGCGCGGAGCCGATCCTGATCGACAAGCTCCATGAAAGGGTCGCTGAGGGCAAGATCGAACTCAAGGTACACAACACCCTGGATGAAGTTCTGGGGGATGACTCCGGCGTCACGGGCATTCGCCTCAAGAACACTCAGACTGGCGCCACCGAGCAGCTGGATCTGAAGGGTTGCTTCATCGCGATCGGACACCATCCGAATACCGACATATTTCAGGGCCAAGTCGAAATGAAGGACGGGTACATCTTGACCCGGTCGGGGTTGCAGGGCTTCGCGACCATGACGAGCGTTCCGGGTGTCTTCGCCGCCGGCGATGTGCAGGATCACGTTTATCGCCAAGCCATCACCAGCGCCGGCACCGGCTGCATGGCGGCATTGGATGCCCAGCGGTTTCTAGAGCAAGAGTAAGGCTCGCCCCCAAGCTGCGCGCACTTCGTGTCGCTTCGCCACCCCCCGACCGGGGGGCGACACCAGCGGCCCGGCAAAGCTGGTTCCGCAGTGTTTCTCTTTTTCCCCAATCAAAGCATGCGAGCGGGCTATAATCGATGGCTTTGCTGAGTTTGTCTGGTCTGTTTAGGACTGGGTTTTCTGCAGCAAGTCGGGGTACCGCCACCCGTTTCTGGCGAGGTCAAGCTGCAAACCACCTCGCAACCTCCGTTGCGCCTAGGTGCCAGCTGTTCAAGAAAGAGTGTCCAAATGGCACGCGTATGCGAAGTAACGGGCAAAGGCCCGATGGTCGGAAACAACGTTTCCCACGCCAACAACAAAACCAAGCGCCGGTTCCTGCCGAACCTGCAATACCGCCGTTTCTGGGTCGAATCTGAAAATCGTTGGGTTCGCCTTCGCGTTTCCAGCGCTGCCCTGCGCCTGATCGACAAGAATGGCATCGACGCCGTGCTCGCAGACCTGCGTGCGCGCGGCCAAGCTTAAGGAGCTGAATCATGGCAACGAGCAAAGGCGGACGCGAAAAGATCAAGCTGGAATCCACTGCGGGTACCGGCCACTTCTACACGACCAGCAAGAACAAGAAGACGATGCCTGAAAAGATGTCGATCATGAAGTTCGACCCGAAGGCACGCAAGCACGTCGAGTACAAGGAAATCAAGCTGAAGTAATTCGGCCCTGCTTCCAACAAGAGACCCGCTGAGACCCAGCGGGTTTTTTGTTGCCTGCGCAATTTCACGAGGCGCAAAAAAGCCGGCTCGACGGCCGGCTTTTGAATCGGCATTGCCGACGCTGTTGACTCTTAGGCGCGCGCAGCTCGCAGACGTGTCGAGAATTCGCGCAGGCCCGCAATGCCGCTGGCTTCAGCGCGATGGCACCAGGCAGCGAGGTCCGCAGCAAGCTGCTCACGCGACTGCGAAGTGTTCAGCCAAAGCTGGCGAAGCTCCTCACGCATGGTCATCATCTTGTCGAGCACCGGATGAGCAGCACGTGCCTGCACCAACTGCGAACGGGCGGCTGCAGGCACCTTGTCGTCGTCGCGATGCAGCCAGCGCTTGGCTGCCTTCAGGACCGACAGGTCAGCGCCCTTCGCCTTGAGTAGCGCCAATTCGTCGCGGGTTGTGCGGCGCATTTCACGCGCGTAGCCAGCCATGACCTCGTAGCGATTCGCGATGACAGCTTCCAACGTCTTTGCGTCGGCCACGGGGCGCACATCGCCAATCTGCAACTTCGGCGGGACCTTCTTGACCTTGGCCCAGCCGATTTTCTGCATCAGGCTGATGTAGACCCAGCCGATGTCGAACTCGTACTTCTTGACCGAGAACTTCGCAGAAGTCGGATAGGTGTGGTGGTTGTTGTGCAACTCTTCGCCACCAATGATGATGCCCCACGGAATCAGATTGGTACTCGCGTCGGTGGCCTCGAAGTTTCGATAACCCCAGAAGTGGCCAATGCCGTTGACCACGCCCGCAGCCCAGAACGGAATCCAGAGCATCTGCACAGCCCAGACCGTCAGGCCAATACCACCGAACAGCGCCAGGTTGAGGATGAGCATCAGGCCGACGCCCTGCCAGCTGTAGCGCGAATAAAGATTGCGCTCGAGCCAGTCGTCCGGCGTGCCATGGCCGAAACGCTCCATCGTTTCCTTGTTCTTCGATTCCTTGCGATAGAGCTCGGCGCCGCGCCACATGACTTCGTCGATACCCTTGACCTGCGGGCTGTGCGGGTCTTCTTCGGTTTCGCACTTTGCGTGGTGCTTGCGGTGAATGGCCACCCATTCCTTGGTGACCATGCCGGTGCCGAGCCAGAGCCAGAAGCGGAAGAAATGAGAAGGAATCGGGCCCAGATCCATGGCCCGATGCGTTTGCGTGCGGTGCAGGAAGATCGTGACTCCTGCGATCGTGATGTGCGTAGTGACGAGCGTGTACAGCACGATCTGCCACCAGGTGAGGTCCCACAAGCCGTGTCCGAGCCAATCGATGGCCGCGCTCAGTACGGCAGAGTCAGGAAGCAACATTGAAATTCATACTCCATGGCCGCACGAAGGTGCAGCCTCCAGGTAACCCGTGATTTTAAGGGTCCGGCCCTGAAAAGGGGGCTAAAGCCTTGATATATCGCAAGTTTTGACCTTCTTTGGAGCTTTGTGCCTATTTGCGGTTCCAGACCGCCGCAAAGAAGCCGTCGGTCGCATGGCGATGAGGCCAGAGGCGGAGGAAACGGCCGCCGCTTTCGCCTCCAGCGCAAAGGGATTCGGCATTCGCGACCTTGAGTCCTTGCAGCAATTCGGAGGTGTCCTGCGCCACGAAATCGGGATTCGCGGCGCCAAAAGCTTCGGCAATGGCTTCGTTCTCCTCGGGCAGGATGCTGCAGGTCGCATAGACAAGCCGTCCTCCCGACTTCACGAGCCGCGCCGCGCTTTGCAGAATCGCAGCCTGTTTGACGGTGAGTTCTTGTACGGATTGCAGCGACTGGCGCCACTTCAGATCGGGATTGCGCCGCAGAGTACCAAGGCCTGAGCAAGGCGCATCGACCAGTACGCGGTCGATCTTGCCCGCCAGGCGCTTGATGCGGTCATCCCGTTCGTGGGCAATTGCCGCTGGGTGGACGTTGGAAAGCTTGCTGCGCGCCAGCCGGGGCTTCAGGGCGTCGAGACGGTGCGCCGAGGTGTCGAAGGCATAGAGGCGGCCGGTATTTCGCATCGTCGCGCCGATCGCAAGCGTCTTCCCGCCCGCGCCCGCACAAAAATCGACCACCATTTCGCCACGCTTTGCGTCGAGCAAGAGCGCGAGCAATTGAGATCCCTCGTCCTGGACTTCGACTGCGCCTCGGGCAAAAGCGTCTAGCTTGGTGAGCGCCGGCTTCCCTTCGATTCGAAGCCCCCAGGGCGAGAACGGCGTCGCAACAGATTTGATGCCGGCCAGCGCCAGTTCTTTCTGCACGTCCGGGCGCTTGTCCGTGAGCGCGTTGACTCGCAGATCGAGCGGGGCCGGCTGCTGCAAACTTTCCACCAGTCGCCAGAACTGACCACCGAGCTGCGCCTTGAGCGGCGCGACAAGCCATTCCGGCAGGTTGTGCCGATGGCGTTCGAGCAGATCGTCTTGCTTGACGGCATCGCAGTTGTCGAGCCATCGCCTTTCGGTGTCGTTCAACGCACTCTTGAGGAAGTCGCGAGGACCATGAAAGCCCAGGATCGCCATCCGGCGCTCCTTGGAGCCGCTGCCGGAGGGTGACAAATGGTCGAACAGCAGCTTTTTGCGTAGAACGGTATAGACGGTCTCCGCCAGCGTGGCGCGCTCGCGCGGCCCCAACTCGCGATGATCGCGAAAGAACCGGGAAACGACCTGATCGGCCGGATGATCGAATTTCAGGACGAGGCCGACCAGGTCGGCGCTGGCCTCAAGCAGGGCTTTGGGATGCATGCCCCATTGTCTCAGCCGAAGCCGACATCAAGCGGATGCGCGTGTCCAAACCTCTCCGTAAGCCTGTCGCTCGATCTCTGCAAGCGTCGGCGAGTGCCCGGCCCACAGAACCAGCGCCGCGCCGGGAATGCTCAACGTGTGTTCAAGTTCGCGGCACAGATTCCAGCGCTCTTCGTCCGCGAGTGTTGGCAGTTCGACAAAGATGACATAGGCGCGGCGCCATGGAAACTCGCGCAGGTTCTTGCGGACCACCCAGGCCCGCGTGATTGCGCTGCAACGGACGAAGTCCGCCCTCAGTTCGCCGAGTTCGAACTCGCTCAGGTCGTGGCGTGCGATCTGGCTGAAAAACGGCGTCTCGGTGATTTCTTCCCAGGCGCGTTGCTCGGCGGCCTCCGCGGTCTTGGCTCGTTCACGCCAGAGCCTGAGCGCCCGGTCGTCGTGCGCTCCGGTGTCCAGGTCCTCGAGGGCCGCCACCGCCGTCTTGGCGGCCCACCACCGACTGGCTGTGCTCGATTCGTGCAAGCGCTCCAGCAAGGCGAGGCGAGCCTGGCGATCACTGGCAGGAAGCACCTGGGCCAGACCGCGCAGCGCCCCAGGGTGGTTCGCCGTGATCTCCAGTGCGCGCTCATACAAACGCCATACATCAGCGGCCCGATCGATTCGCCGCGCGCAATCGGCCCACTCGACCATCTCGTCGGCACTGTTCCGGCCGGCGCTGGCTGCGAGCGCCTCAACGCGTTCGCGGACGCGGACCAGGTAGGCGTGATGCTGCTTCCAGTCGCTCGCGTGATCGCTGCACCATTCACTGTCGAAATGCTTGATCCATTTCGGCGCGTCGGCCAAGAGTCCAAGCGCCGAGTTCTCCGACCAGGACGGCATGGCGGATTTTTCGTCCAGCGCTTCGAGGCGATCGCGCAATACGGGGTGGGTGTCGTCGACGTCACTCACGCTGCGGAGCGCATCACGCAACGCAGCGCGGGCACAGTCCTCTTCGACAGGTGCGCAAAACCTGGGGGCCATCGCGGAGAAAGGCCCGACCGGCAAGGAATCATCGACCGCGCGTCCCCAGTGCGCGGGCCAGAATTGCTCCGCGTACCAAGCGCTCTTGACGGCAATCTCCTTCAACGCACTGGCGACCACGCGCGTACCCAGGAGTCGGGCGGCGACGCGGTCGGCCTCGTATTCATCCTGCCGCGCCAGCGCGAAGGTCTTTGCGGCAAAGCGCGGAAAGTACCAGCGAAAAAAGGCCTGCGATGCGAATGCCATCACGCCGTCGTCGCGCTGGAAGTTCGCGTCCAGCCGCAGCCACGAAAGGCGCGTACGGTAGATCCACGCGCTCAACTTGCCATGGTTTCCGCGCAGGTGACCATATTCATGGGCCAGGACAGAAAGCACGCGTCGCCGGTCGAGCGCCATGAGGAGCGGCAGCCCCACGCTGAGATAGTTGATGGCGCCGCCGAACAGGCCGAATCGCGGCAACTGGCGGATGCTCGCGTTGAATTCGCTGTCCAGATAGACGCGATGCACTTGCGGTCCGTCGATCTTCTGCCGGATGCGATCGAGCGATTCGAAGAGGCCTGGCGCGTCTTCGCGCTCCAGCACGATCCCCTCGGGTTCTTCGAGACGCACCCACAGGGCGCGCAGCGTGGCCCAGAGCAAACCGAGCGCGAACAGCAGAAGCCAGCCTCGCGTCACGCCAAATCGCCCGCCCGCCCCGAAAGAACCGGCGACCCAGACGATGATGCCAATTGCGAGCGCCAAACAGGCGATCACCCACAGATACCCGAGCGCGGCAAATACGGCGACGCCGCGCCGGTAGCCCGTGCTGTCATCCGCGCTGGCGTGCTCGCTCAGTCGCACGAGATGAACAAAATCTGCCCGATTCATCCTGACCTTTTAGCCTATCGAAGGAAACAAACCACGTGACAGACGAAAACCTGCCGCCCCTGATCGAAACACCGCCGGGGCGGTATCGCCACTACAAGGGCGGTGAATACGAAGTGCTTGGCACCGTGCGCCACAGCGAGACGCTGGAGCCAATGACGCTCTATCGGGCGCTTTATGGCGAGCACGGGCTCTGGGTGAGACCCGCGGCCATGTTCGGCGAAACAGTGGATGTCGAGGGGTCGTCACGGCTGCGCTTCGTCAAGCTCGACTAGGCGAGAAAGCGCATACGCGACGGGCCCGGGTCGACCGAGGCCATGAGCGACGAGAACTTTTCAATCCAACACTCCCCCGAGCACACGAGATGCTCGATTGTGTCAGTTTGTTTCCAGTTCTAGCCAGCTTGCGATGGCTTGAGGGTAAACCCTGTGTTCTTGCGCCAACACCCGGGCGGCCAATGTTTCAGGCGTGTCGTCGGGCAGCACCGGCACCGCGGATTGGGCCAGGATCGGCCCATGGTCCAGTTCGACGGTCACTTCATGCACGGTCACCCCGGCCACCCGGCAGCCAGCTTCGATGGCCCGCCGATGGGTATGAAGTCCCGGAAAAGCCGGCAAGAGCGATGGGTGGATATTGAGAAGCCGGCGTTCGTAGTGCGCAACGAAACCCGGCGTAAGAATCCGCATGAAGCCCGCGAGGACGACCAGGGTGGGCGAATGAAGGTCAATCGCGCGGGCGAGCGCCACGTCGAAGTCCTCACGGCTCGAAAAATCCGTGTGCGAAACCACGGCCGTGCGGATTCCGTGCTCGCGGGCAATCAGCAGTCCCTGGGCGTCCGGCTTGTTGCTGATGACGGCCGCGACGCGCGCGCCGAAACGCGCGGCCCAGCGACCACTCTCGGCAGCCCGCACGATGGCCGCCATATTGGAGCCGCTGCCGGAGATCAGGATCACAATGTTCTTCATGGGACGCGGGATTATCTGTGCTCGTTCGGCGGGTCCGGGCCTTGTCGCCGCGCGGACACCTCGAACTAGCACGACCGTGCTAAAACCGCCGATTCCGGAGACACGCCGCCCCCTGCGGCGTTCGATCAACACAGCGAGGCACGCATGGATTTGAGCTTCACGCCCGAAGAACAGAAGTTCCGCGAAGAGATTCGCGCCTGGGTCAAAGAAAACCTTCCCGCAGAGATTTCCCATAAGGTGCATCACGCGCTCGAACTGACGCGCGACGATCTGCAGCGCTGGGCCAAGATCCTCGGCAAGAAGGGCTGGCTGGGCTATGGCTGGCCGAAGGAATTCGGCGGTCCGGGTTGGACCGCGGTCGAAAAGCACCTGTTCGAAGAAGAGGCCGCCCTCGCCGGCGCGCCCCGGATCATTCCCTTCGGCCCTGTCATGGTGGCGCCGGTGATCATGGCCTACGGCAACGCTGAACAGCAGAAGCGCTTCCTGCCCGGCATCGCCAGCGGCGAAGTCTGGTGGAGCCAGGGCTACAGCGAACCGGGTTCCGGCTCGGATCTGGCCTCGGTCAAGACCAAGGCCGAACGCAAGGGTGACAAGTACATCGTCAACGGCCAGAAGACCTGGACCACGCTCGGCCAATATGGCGAATGGATCTTCTGCCTGGTCCGCACCAGCAATGAGGGCAAGCCCCAGACCGGCATCAGCTTCCTGCTGATCGACATGAAGTCGCCCGGTGTCACGGTGCGCCCGATCAAGCTGCTCGACGGCGGCTACGAGGTCAATGAAGTCTGGTTCGACAACGTCGAGGTGCCAGCCGAGAACCTCATCGGCGAAGAAAACAAGGGCTGGACCTACGCCAAGCACCTGCTCTCGCACGAGCGCACCAACATCGCCGACGTGAACCGCGCCAAGCGCGAACTGGAACGCCTCAAGCGCATCGCGAAGAGCGAAGGCGTCTGGGAAGACCAGCGCTTCCGCGACGAGATCGCCAAGCTCGAAGTCGACGTCGTCGCACTTGAGATGCTGGTGCTGCGCGTTCTCTCGGCCGCCACGTCGGGCAAGAACTCGCTCGACATCGCCGGTCTGCTCAAGATCAAAGGCAGCGAGATCCAGCAGCGCTATTCCGAACTGATGATGCTGGCAGGCGGCCCCTACGCGCTGCCGCTGATTCGCGAAGCGATGGAAGCCGGCTGGCAAGGCGATTTCCCCGGCGGTCATCCGCAACTGGCACCTCTTTCGTCGACCTACTTCAACATGCGCAAGACCACCATCTACGGCGGCAGCAACGAAGTGCAGCGCAACATCGTCGCGCAGACGGTCTTGGGTTGAACGCGGGCTCACAAGGATCAGGCAATGGACTTCAATTTCAGCGACGACCAGCAACAGCTTCGCGACGCGGTCGCCAAGTGGGTCGAAAAAGGCTACGGCTTCGAGCGCCGCCGCGCCACCGAGGCAGCGGGCGGCTTCTCTCGTGAGGCCTGGGACGAACTGGCCGAACTGGGCCTGGGCGGTCTCTACATCCCCGAAGACGAAGGCGGATTGGGCATGGGCCCGGTCGAGGGCATGGTCGTCATGGAAGAACTCGGGCGCGGCATCGTGCTGGAGCCGCTGGCGCAATCGTTCATCGCAGGCGCGGTGCTCGCAGGCCATGCGGACGAGGACACCAAGGACAACTGGCTGCCGCGCATCGCGGGCGGTCAGGCGATGGTCGTGCTGGCCTACCAGGAACGGAAGGCACGCTACCGCGTCGACGTTTGCGACGCACAGGCCACGAAGGCCGGTGACGGCTGGAACTTGAGCGGCACCAAGAGCCTGGTGCCCGCAGGCGACGAGGCCGATGCCTACATCGTGCCCGCACAGCTCGACGGCAAGATCGCCCTCTTCCTCGTCGAACGTGCGGCCGACGGCGTCGCGGCCCGTGGCTACGGCACGCAGGATGGCAGCCGTGCGGCCGAAGTCGTGTTCGACAAGGCGGCGGCCACGCTGATCGCCAAGGACGGGCTGCCGGCCCTCGAACATGCGGTCGACATCGGCATCGCCGCCACCTGTGCCGAGGCTGTCGGCGTGATGGACAAGACGCTCGCGATCACTGTCGAGTACATGAACACGCGCAAGCAATTCGGCGTGGCGATCGCGACCTTCCAGGCGCTGCGCCATCGCATTGCCGACATGAAGATGCAACTCGAACTGGCCCGCTCGATGAGCTACTACGCCAGCCTGAAGCTCAACGCACCGCCTGCCGAGCGTCGTCAGGCACTGGCGCGGGCGAAGTACCAGCTGGGCGTTTCCATGCGCTTCGTCAGCCAGCAGGCCGTGCAACTGCATGGCGGCATCGGCGTGACGGACGAATACATCGTGAGCCACTATTTCAAGAAGCTCACGCAACTGGAAATGACCTTCGGCGACACGCTGCACCATCTGGGTGAAGTGTCGGCCCGCATGCAGGACACGGCCGGCGTATTTGCGTGAGTAGCCACTGCCCTCTTCGCCCGTAGCGAAGCGCCCGCCGGCCTCGAGCTCGCGGGCGCTTTTTCTTGAATCGGAGATTGCCGTGCACACTCGTCGGTCATTGATCCTTGGCACCCTCGCCACAACCATGCTCGCCGCCTGTACCAGCGTACCGCCGTCCAAAGATCGGCCACCGATCGTGTTCATGCACGGCAACGGAGATTCGGCTGCGCTCTGGCAGACGACGATCTGGCGGTTCGAATCGAACGGCTGGCCGCGTGATCGGTTGTTTGCGATCGACCAGCCCTTTCCTCTTGCTCGGGACGATGACACCGTCCCGCAGCCGGGACGCAGTTCCAGCGCCGAATCAATGGCCTTCCTGAAGCAGGAAGTCGAGCGCGTCCTGAAATCGACCGGTGCCAGCCAGGTCGTCTTGATCGGCAATTCGCGCGGGGGCAACGCGATCCGCAACTACGTGCAGAACGGCGGCGGCGACCGCGTTGTCAGCCATGTGGTCCTGGGCGGCAACCCGGCGCACGGCATCTGGGCCATCAAGGGGCTCCGCGAAGGCAATGAGTTCTCCGGGCTGAGCCCCTTCCTGCAGCAGCTCAATTCAGCGAAGAACGGCAATGGCGACGAAGTCACGCCCGGCGTGAAATGGCTGACGCTGCGCTCCGACAACAACGACAAATACGCGCAGCCAGACGGCATCTGGATCGGTGCCAAAGGCACGCCGACCCACATAGGGTTCGACGGACCGGCACTCAAGGGCGCGGTCAACGTCGTGTTGCCGCGCGTCGATCACCGTGAAACCTCCTTCTCGCCGGCTGCATTCGCAGCGACTTGGCGCTTTCTGACCGGAGAAGCCCCGAAGACCTTGCAGCCAGTCCCCGAGGCGCAAGTGAGCTTGTCAGGCAGGGTCACAGGGCTGGGGCTCGACCCGCAGGATCCGACAAGCGGCACATTCGTCAACAACCTGCCGCTGACTGGCGCCCGCCTCGAAATCTTCCCGATCGACGCCGCGACGGGCAAGCGACACGGCCCTGCGGTTTGGGCGCAGACCATCGGGCCGGACGCGAGATGGGGGCCGCTCGTCGCCCAACCGGACACAGCCTACGAGTTCGTCCTGAGCGCAGCGGGCTACGCAACGACTCACACCTACCGCAGCCCGTTTCCACGATCGAGCACCGTTGTGCAACTACGGCCTGAGCGGATCCCGGAAGCCGACCGCGACGCCAAGGCGCTGGTGATCTTCACCCGGCCGCGGGGCTATTTCGATGCAGAGCGTGACAGCATGCGCTTCGACGGCCACGCGGTACCGCCCGGCGTCCCCCTTCAGGGCTCGGGCGTCTCGACCTCGACCATCAGGCTGACCAGCGATTCGCCTCGCACGGTGGCGGCCGAATTCAATGGTGAACGCGTCGCAGGCCTTTCCTGGCCCACGGCGCAAAACAACGTGAGCGTGCTCGAATTGACCTATTGAACGCGAAGCGCGAAAAGCTCGCCGTGCAAACGCGAGGTCTGTGGCAGATGCGCCATCAGGAATTCCATCTGATCCGCGAGGATGCGGCGATTGCGCAGGATGAAGTCTTCCCAAAGGCTGGGCACGTAGGGCGTATAGAGCAGAGGCATTCCGGCCTGCTCCGGCGTCCGGCTGCTCTTGCGGTGGTTGCAAGGCCGGCAGGCCGTCACCACGTTCATCCAGGTATCGATTCCATTCTGTGCAAAGGGAATGATGTGCTCGCGCGTCAGTTCTTCCTCGTGGAAGTGACCGCCGCAATATGCGCAGACATTGCGATCTCGCGCGAACAGCTTGCTGTTGGTCAGTCCGGGCCGCTGGGTGAAGGGGTTGATGCGAGGCACGCCCTTGGTGCCGATGATGCTGTTGATGGCGATCTGCGACTGCTGGCCCGTGATCGCGTTGTGGCCGCCCCGGAAGACCGCGACCTGCCCGCCCACCTCCCAGCGCACCTCGTCGGAGGCGTAGTGGATCACCGCCTGTTCAAGCGAAATCCACGACTGGGGCAGCCCTTGGGCCGACAGCTTCAAGACCTTCACCACACGCCTCCTCAAGCAAAGAGAACCACGGAAAGACCTGCACACAACGCTCGCCCAAAAGGGCTTGCGCATGACGCACTGCGTCACAATATACCGGCTTTGTGACAAAACGCCCTGATGTGCCCATTCCACGGGCGCAAAGTGCTATCAAAAAGATACCGACCAATGCAGATTTTCCGGGGTTTTCGGCATCCGGGCGTGGCACCGGCCTGCGCCCTGACCATTGGCAATTTCGACGGTGTCCACCGCGGTCACCAGGCGATGCTCGGGCTGCTGAACACCGAGGCGCGCCTGCGCGGCCTGCCCAGTTGCGTGATGACCTTCGAGCCTCATCCGCGCGATTATTTCGCAGCGATCACCAAGCGCCCGGAACTGGCCCCCGCCCGAATTGGCACGCTGCGCGACAAACTGACCGCGCTTGCCGCCGGCGGCGTGGCGCAGACGATCGTGCTGCCTTTCGACACTGCCCTCGCCTCGCAGACGCCCGACGAATTCATCCAGCACGTGTTGATCGAGGGCCTGGGCGCGCGCTACGTGCTGGTCGGGGACGATTTCCGCTTCGGCGCCAAGCGCGCCGGCGACTACGCCATGCTCGATCGGGCCGGCGACCAACACGGCTTCGACGTGGCGCGCATGAATAGCTACGAGGTCCACGGCCTTCGCGTCTCGAGTTCCGCGGTCAGGGAGGCCCTCGCCGAAGGCCGGATGGCCGACGTGCAGGCTCTGCTGGGCCGGCCTTACGCCATCTCCGGCCACGTAGTCCACGGCCGCAAGCTGGGCCGCGCGCTGGGTGCTTCCGCACCGGGCCGCGACGACGGGTTTCGCACCCTCAACCTGCGCTTCAAGCATTGGAAGCCGGCGGCCAATGGCATCTTCGCGGTGCTTGTGCATGGCCTGGCCGAAGCCCCGCTTCACGGCGTCGCCAACCTCGGCGTGCGCCCTTCCCTGGACGCCAACGACGTCAACGCCGGCCGGGTCCTGCTCGAGACCCACTGTCTCGACTGGCCTGCCCATCTCGGTTCCGAGGGGGCCTACAGTAAAATCGTCCGCGTGGAACTGCTGCACAAATTGCACGACGAATTGCGCTACACCAGTCTCGAGGCCCTCACGGCGGGCATCGCGAAGGATGGCCGTGACGCGCGCGCATTCTTTGCTTCCACCCACGCCGAGACCCATCGCCAGACCACGCGCGACCGAATTTAAAGCGGAACCTTCGCTTTCCGCCGCGTCCGGCCGCGCCTTCATTGCAACGGCCGCACGCTCCCGATCCCCTCGCGCGTTGCAAGGCAGCGCAGATTTCTGGAACTTCCATGGCTGACAACAAGACCGACGGCGGCACCGATTACCGCGCCACGCTGAACCTGCCCGACACCCCCTTCCCGATGCGCGGCGACCTGCCCAAGCGTGAGCCGGGATGGGTCAAGGAATGGAACGAACAAGGCATCTACCACCGCCTGCGCGACGCACGCCACGGCGCGCCCAAGTTCATCCTGCACGACGGACCGCCCTATGCCAACGGACAGATCCACATGGGTCACGCCGTCAACAAGATCCTGAAGGACATGATCACCAAGGCGCGCCAGCTCGAAGGCTATGACGCGCTGTACGTGCCCGGCTGGGACTGCCACGGCCTGCCGATCGAGAACGCGATCGAAAAGAAGTACGGCCGCAACCTGAGCCGCGACGAGATGCAGGCCAAGAGCCGCGCCTACGCCACCGAACAGATCGCGCAGCAGATGTCCGATTTCCAGCGCCTGGGCGTGCTGGGCGAATGGGACCACCCCTACAAGACGATGGACTTCGCCAACGAGGCCGGCGAAATCCGTGCCTTCAAGCGCGTGATCGAGCGCGGCTTCGTCTACCGCGGCCTCAAGCCGGTGTACTGGTGCTTCGACTGCGGCTCTTCGCTGGCTGAATTCGAAATCGAGTACGCCGACAAGAAGTCGCAGACACTCGACGTCGCCTTCAAGGCGCACGACCCGGCAAAGCTCGCGGCCGCCTTCGGCCTGCCGGCACTGACCAAGGACGCCTTCGCGGTCATCTGGACCACCACCGCATGGACGATCCCCGCCAACCAGGCGATCAACCTGAACCCCGAGCTCGACTACGCGCTGGTCGACACCGAGCGCGGCCTGCTCGTGCTTGCCGCTTCGCTGGTCGAGATGTGCATGACCCGCTATGCGCTCGATGGCAAGGTGCTCGCCACCGTCAAGGGCGAGAAGCTCGGTGGCCTGGAGTTCGAGCATCCGCTGTACGACGTGGATGCGGGCTACCGCCGCCTGTCTCCGGTCTACCTGGCCGACTACGCGACGGCGGATGACGGCACCGGCCTGGTCCACTCATCACCGGCATATGGCGTGGACGACTTCAACTCCTGCATCGCGCACGGGGTGGCCTATGACGACATCCTGAATCCGGTGCAAGGAAACGGGTCGTACGCGCCCGACTTCCCGCTCTTCGGCGGCCAGAACATCTGGAAGGCCGTGCCGGTCATCATCCACGCGCTGCGTGATGCCGGCCGCCTGATGACGACCGAGCAGATCACCCACAGCTACCCGCACTGCTGGCGTCACAAGACGCCCGTGATCTATCGCGCCGCGGCGCAGTGGTTCATCCGCATGGACGAAGGCGAAGGCGTCTTCACCAAGGACAAGGCGCCGAGGACGCTGCGGCAGACTGCACTCGAAGCCATCGAGCAGACGAGCTTCTATCCGGAGAACGGCAAGGCGCGCCTGCACGACATGATCGCCAACCGGCCCGACTGGTGCATCAGCCGCCAGCGCAGTTGGGGCGTGCCGATCCCGTTCTTCCTGCACCGGGATTCGGGCGAGTTGCACCCGCGCACGATGGAAATCCTCGACCAGGCCGCCGACATTGTCGAGAAGGGCGGTATCGAGGCCTGGAGCCGCGTCACCGCCGAAGAAATCCTCGGCGATACCGACGCGCCGCACTACACCAAGAGCACCGACATCCTCGAAGTCTGGTTCGACTCCGGCTCGACTTTCTTCCACGTGCTGCGTGGCACGCACCCCAACGTGCACCACGAGACCGGACCCGAAGCCGACCTCTACCTCGAAGGCCACGACCAGCATCGCGGTTGGTTCCACTCGTCGCTGCTGATTGCCGCCGCACTCGAAGGCCGCGCGCCCTATCGCGGCCTGCTCACGCACGGCTTCACGGTGGACAGCCAGGGCCGCAAGATGAGCAAGTCGCTCGGCAACGGCATCGACCCGCAGGACGTGAACAAGAAGCTCGGCGCCGAGATCACCCGCCTCTGGGTGGCCGCGAGCGACTACTCCGGCGACATCGCCGGCGACGACAAGATCCTCGCGCGCGTGGTGGATGCCTATCGCCGCATCCGCAACACGCTGCGCTTCCTGCTCGCCAACACCAGCGACTTCGACATCGCGAAGGATGCGGTGCCGCTCGATCAGCTGCTCGAGATCGACCGCTACGCGCTGAGCCGCGCCGCGCAATTCCAGGCCGATGTGCTCGCGCACTACAAGGTCTACGAGTTCCACCCGGTGGTGGCCAAGCTGCAGGTGTATTGCTCGGAAGACCTGGGCGCCTTCTACCTCGACGTGCTGAAGGACCGCCTCTACACGACCGCACCGGGCTCGCATGCGCGCCGCAGCGCCCAGACGGCGCTCTGGCACATCACGCAGGCGATGCTTCGCTGGATGGCGCCTTTCCTGAGCTTCACGGCTGAAGAAGCCTGGAAGTTCTGCGGCGACGGGCAATCGATCTTCGTCCAGACCTACAGCGATCTCGGCACGCCCGACGAAGCGTTGCTCGCCAAGTGGACCCGCATCCGCGAAATCCGCGACGCGGTCAACAAGGAGATCGAGACCGTGCGCACGGCGGGCCAGGTCGGCTCGTCGCTGCAGGCCAACGTCACGATCACCGCGCCCGTCGATGACCATGCGCTGCTCACGTCGCTCGGTGATGACCTGAAGTTCGTCTTCATCACCTCGGCGGTCGCCCTGGCCACCGGCGATGCGCTGTCGGCGACCGTGACGGCAAGCACCGCGACGAAGTGCGAGCGCTGCTGGCACTGGCGCGACGATGTCGGGCACGACGCCGCGCACCCGGGTCTCTGCGGACGTTGCACGAGCAACCTCTACGGCGCTGGCGAAGCAAGGAACGCCGCCTGATGGCCCGCCGGTCTTCAGGCTCGCAGGGCCTCGGGATCTGGCCCTGGCTCGGCCTTGCACTCGTCATCGTCATCATCGACCAGTTCACCAAGACACTGATCCTCGGCTATTACAAGTACGGCGACGCCACCTACGTCACCAGCTTCTTCAACGTCGTGCGCGCCCACAACACCGGCGCGGCCTTCTCGTTCCTCGCGGATGCCGCGGGTTGGCAGCGCTGGTTCTTCATGGCCATCGGCATTGCCGCGGCGCTCTTCATCATCTGGATGCTCAGGTCGCACGCGGGGCAGAAGCTCTTTTCGTTCTCGATGGCGGCCATCCTGGGCGGCGCCATCGGCAATGTGATCGATCGCATGATGCACGGCTATGTCGTCGATTTCCTCGACTTCCACCTCGCGGGCCAGCACTTTCCCGCCTTCAATGTGGCGGACAGCGCCATCACGATCGGCGCGATCTGCCTGATCATTGACGAGTTGCGGCGCGTCCGAAAAACCTAGCGCCTACCGGGGGCAACACCAGCGGGCCGGCGAAGCCGGTTCCGCGGTGTTTCTCGTATTCGCGCAGGTGGGTGCTCTATAGTGCTTCCATTCCATGAAGCACTTGTTGAATTTGCTGGCGGCCATCGCGCTGCTGGTGTGGGGTACCCAACTCGTTCGCACCGGCGTCCTGCGTGTCTTCGGCGCCAATTTGCGCAGGATCCTCGTGCACAGCATGCGCAATCGCTTCACGGCGGCGTTGTCGGGCGTCGGGGTGACGGCACTGGTGCAGTCGAGCACGGCGACTTCGCTGATGACTTCGTCCTTCGTCGGCCAGGGATTGGTCACGCTGCCGGCGGCGCTCGCCGTGATGCGCGGCGCGGACATCGGTACGGCGCTGATGTCGGTGCTGTTCTCGGCGGATCTTTCATGGCTCTCCCCGCTTTTCATCTTCGTGGGCGTGGTGCTGTTCATCACACGCCCCTCCAGCATGGCGGGGCGCGTCGGTCGTGTGCTGATCGGGCTCGGACTGATGTTGCTCGCGCTGCAGCTCGTGGTCGAGGCCACCGGTCCGCTGTTCGAAAGTCCGGCCATGCGCGCCGTGCTCGAGTCACTCAACAGCGACGTGCTGCTGGAGATCACCATCGGCGCCACGCTCGCCATCCTGGCTTATTCAAGCCTTGCGGTCGTGCTGCTGGTCGCCGCCATGGCGAGTTCGAACGTGGTGCCGCTCGATGTGGCGCTCGGGCTGGTGCTTGGCGCCAACCTTGGCAGCGGCTTGCTGGCAGTGCTCACCACGGCGAAGTCGTCGGTCGCGGTGCGGCAGGTGACTGTCGGCAATCTCATGTTCAAGCTGCTGGGCGTGATCATCGCGGGGCCTTTCATCGGACTGTGGCTGCGCGAGGTCAGGCCATTCATCAGCGATGCGACGCAGCTGGTCGTTCTCTACCATCTGGCGTTCAATATCGTGATGAGCGTCGCCTTCATCGGCCTGACCGACATCGTGGCCCGGCTGGCGACCCGCCTGCTGCCCGTACCCGAGGAACCCGCGGCCATGCGACGCCCGCAGCACCTCGACCCTTCGGCGCTGTCGACACCGACGCTTGCCATCTCCAACGCCGCGCGCGAGGCATTGCATCAGGCTGACGTGGTGGAAACGATGCTGATCGGCGTGCTCAACGTGATCAAGAACAACGACCTCCGGCTCGCCCAGGAACTGCGCAAGCTCGACGACACGGTGGACGAGCTCTATTCAGCCATCAAGTACTACCTGACCAAGATCTCACGCGAAGCCCTGGGAGAGGAAGAGAGCCGTCGCTGGACCGACATCATCAGCTTCACGATCAACATGGAGCAGATCGGCGACATCATCGAGCGGGTGATCATCGACATAGAGGACAAGAAGATCAGGCCGCAGCGCAATTTCTCGGAAGCCGGCATGCGCGAGATCGTCGAGCTGCACGAACGTCTGGTGGCGAACCTGCGGCTGAGCATGAGCGTGTTCCTGAACGGCAATGTGCGCGACGCCCAGAAGCTGCTCGAAGAAAAGGCGCGCTTCCGCGACCTGGAGCGCGCCTACGCCACGACCCATCTCGGCCGGCTGACCGACCAGACCGCGTTGAGCATCGAGACCAGTTCGCTGCACATCGACCTGATCAGCGATCTCAAGCGCATCAACTCGCACATCTGCTCGATCGCCTATCCTATTCTCGAATCCGCCGGCGCACTGGCACCGACGCGTATGCGGCAATCACGCCTGGGCCAGTTGCAGTAAGGGCAACAGAGGCGGCGCGCGCCGTTCTCACAGCGTCAGGATGGTGCAGCCAGTGGTCTTGCGCGCCTCGAGGTCGCGGTGCGCCTGCTGCACATCGGCCAGCGGATAGCGCTGGTCGATCGGGATCTTCACCGTACCGCTCTCGACCACGGCAAAGAGGTCGTCGGCCATCGCCTGAGTGCTTTCACGGCTGGAAGTGTGCGTGAACAGCGTGGGTCGCGTGACGTAGAGCGAACCCTTCGAGGCCAGCAAGCCGAGGTTGAAGGGTGGAACCGGGCCCGATCCATTGCCGAAGATCGCCAGCAGGCCGAAAGGTCGCAGGCAGTTCAGGGAGCCTTCGAAGGTGTCCTTTCCCACCGAGTCGTAGACAACCTTGACGCCCTTGCCACCAGTGATTTCCTTGACGCGCTCGGCAAAGTTCTCGGTGCTGTAGTTGATCGCATGCGCCGCGCCGTGAGCCAGCGCGATCTTGCACTTGGCGTCGCTGCCTGCGGTGCCGATCAGTTGCAACCCGAGCGCCTTCGCCCATTGGCATGCAATCAGCCCCACGCCACCGGCGGCCGCGTGGAACAGGATGAAATCGCCGGGCTGGAGGCCTTCGGCCGGAAGCGTCTTCTTCAACAGGTACTGCGCGGTCAGGCCCTTGAGCATCATCGCCGCGCCGGTCTCGAAGGAAATCGCATCCGGCAGCTTGCAGACGAACTTGGCGGGCATCACGCGCGCTTCGCAATACGCGCCCGGAGGCTGGCTGGCATACGCCGCACGGTCGCCGACCTTGAGGTGCGACACGCCTTCGCCCACCGCCTCGACGACGCCTGAAGCTTCCATGCCGAGTTGCAGCGGCATCGGGAAGGGGTAGAGACCGCTGCGCTGGTAGGTGTCGATGAAATTGAGACCGACTGCCTTGTGGCGAATGCGGATCTCGCCGGGTCCCGGGTCGCCGACCTCGACGTCGACGATCTTCAGTTCCTCGGGACCGCCGTTGCGGTCGATGCGGACGGCTTTGCTCATGGATGGCTCCTTGTCGTGGTTGGCCTAGTAAGTCCCCGGGTACGCGCCGCCATCGGCCAGCACGTTCTGCCCCGTCATGTAGGCTGCGTGCACGCTGCACAGGAACGCGCAGATCGCGCCGAACTCGGCCGGATTGCCGAAACAGCCCGCGGGAATGCCCTTCTGCCGGCTGGCGCGGATCGCATCGATGTCCTGCCCCGTCTTCTTCGCGGCGCCGATCATGGTGCCCTTGAGCCGATCGGTATCGAACGATCCCGGCAGCAGGTTGTTGATGGTCACGCCCTTGCCCGCGATGCCCGAGCGCGCGACGCCCGCCACAAACCCGGTCAGCCCGCTGCGCGCCCCGTTGCTCAGGCCCAGGATATCGATCGGCGCCTTGACCGAACTCGACGTGATGTTGACGATGCGACCGAAGCCGCGCTCCGCCATGCCATCCACCGTCGCCTTGATCAGTTCGATCGGCGTCAGCATGTTCGCGTCGAGCGCCTTGACCCACGCTTCGCGGTCCCACTCGCGGAAGTCGCCGGGCGGCGGACCGCCGGCATTGGTGACCACGATGTCGAAGTCCTTGTGCACCGCGAAAGCGGCCGCGCGGCCATCGACAGTAGTGATGTCTGCGGCCGCATGCTTCACGAACGGCTTGGCCGCGCTCGTGGCGGCCGTCACCTGCAAGCTCTTCGCCGCAGCCTCCAGCGCTTCGGCGCCGCGCGCCACGATCACCACGTTGACGCCTTCGCGCACCAGCGCCTCCGCGCAGCCGTAGCCCAGGCCCTTGCTCGCGCCGCACACCAGGGCGGTCTTGCCTGCAATTCCCAAATCCATGTTCAGTCCTCCGGGCTCAACGGCCCATGCGTGTGAATACAAAGATGCCGGCGATCACCAGCACGGTACCGGCTGCGATCCACGGGGTAAAGGGTTCGCCGAGGATCACCACACCCATCAGGATCGTCGACATCGGCCCGACCATACCCGTTTGCGCGGCCAATGCGGGGCCGATGCGCTCGATCGCCATCATGACGGCGAGGACCGGCAATGCCGTGCACAACGTGGCGTTGAGGATCGACAGCCAGATCACCTCCGGCGCCACCTCGAAGGCTGCGCTCATCGGCCGCAGGAGCATGAACTGCACGATGCAGAGCAGACACGCCACGCTGGTCGCCAACCCCACGAGGCGCAGCGAGCCCAGCCGCTTGACGAATTCCCCACTCGCAATGAGATAGATGGCGTAGCTCACGGCACTCAGGAACACCAGGAGCGCGCCCCATGCCGCGGATGCGCTCTGCCCCAGGCTGACTTCGTGGCCGAACACCAGCAACACACCGGCGTAGCTGATCATCATGCCGGCGACCTGGCCGCGCGTGATGCGCCGCCCGTAGACGATCCAGCCGAACAGCAAGACCAGCGTCGGGTTGAGATAGAGGATGAGCCGTTCCAGGCTCGCAGTGATGTAGGCCAACCCGGCGAAGTCCAGGAAGCTCGCCAGGTAGTAGCCCGAGAAGCCCAGCCCGATCACGCCCATCCAGTCGCGCCGAGTCAGCGGCGGCTTGCCCCGGCCGGCCCACCACGCCATCACGACGAACAGCGGCAGCGCAAACAGCATGCGCAGCATGATGAGCGTGACTGCATCCACGCCATAGCGGTAGGCCAGCTTGACGATGATCGCCTTGCCGCTGAATGCGATCGCACCGAGCGTCGCGAGTGCGAGGCCCGGCGCGAGACTCTTGTGCGTGTGGTGCTCCGGCAGCACCTCTAGAAACCGGCCGCGAGGCCGTCGCGTCGCGCATCGCTTGCGGCCACGTAGCCCTCGACCGCCGGATCGCCCGCACGCCAGATGAACTGGCCCGCGCCGAAGTCCTGGTAGGAGTCGTTGATCACGTCCACCTTGTGACCGAGATCGGTCAGGCCCTGCACGGTCGCCGGGTTCATCGCCGCCTCGACGTTGATCTCCAGCCCCGAATTGAAGCGCCAGCGCGGCGCATCGCAGGCGGCTTGCGGATTCTGCTTGTAGTCGAGCATTCGAACCAGCGTCTGCATGTGACCTTGCGGCTGCATGTTGCCGCCCATCACGCCGAAGCTCATCACCGGCGCGCCGTCCTTCGTGAGGAAGGCCGGGATGATCGTGTGGAAGGGCCGCTTGCCCGGCGCCACGATGTTCGGGCTGCCGTCCTTCAAGCTGAAGCCGTGGCCACGGTTCTGCAGGCTGATGCCATATCCGGGCTCGACGCAACCCGAGCCGAAACCCATGTAGTTGCTCTGGATGAAGCTCACCATCATTCCGCTCTCGTCGGCGGCCGTGAGGTAGATCGTGCCGCCCTTGACCGGGTTGCCCGCCTTGAAGTCCTGCGCCTTGTTCACGTCGATGAGTTTGGCACGCGAAGCGAGGTAGGCGTCATCGAGCATCTGCAGGGGTGTCACCTCCATTGACGAAGGGTCCGACACATAGCGGTAGGTGTCGGCAAACGCGAGCTTCATGGCCTCGATCTGCAGGTGCTGCGATGCGACCGAGTCGACGGGGATCGATTCGATGTCGAAGTGCCGGAGGATGCCCAGGGCGATCAGCGCCGCAATGCCCTGCCCGTTCGGCGGGATCTCGTGCAGCGTGTGGTTGCGGTAGTCCTGCGCGATCGGCTCGACCCATTCGGGCTTCCAGTCGGCGAGGTCACGCACCTTCAGGCTGCCGCCGTTCTCGTTGGAGAATTTCTCCAGCGCCTCGGCAATCTCGCCGCTGTAGAACGCTTCGCCCTTGGTCGCCGCGATGGCCTTCAACGCACGGGCCGCGGCCTGGAAGCGAAACAGTTCCCCGACTTCGGGCGCACGCCCCCACGGCAGAAAGCTCTGCGCAAACCCCGGTTGCGATTGCAGGACCGGCGTGGCAGCGGCCCATTTCTGCTGCACGACCGGCGGCATGAGGTAGCCACGCTCGGCGATCTCGATCGCCGGCGCCATCAGGTCTGCAAAGGGCAACTTCCCGAAGCGTTCGGACAGCGCGACCCAACTCCCCACGGCCCCCGGCACCGTGACCGAGTCCATGCCGCGCTGAGGCGGGGTAGCAGCATCGGCGCCGTACTTGCGACGGAAGTAGTCAGGCGTCCAAGCCGCAGGCGAGCAACCGGAGCCGTTCAACCCGTGAAGCTTCTTGCCGTCCCACAGGATGCAGAAAGCATCGCTCCCAAGCCCATTGCTGACCGGCTCGACCAGGGTCATCGCAGCTGCAGTCGCAATCGCCGCATCCACCGCGTTCCCACCCTGCTGAAGAATGCGCAGCCCAGCCTGGGCGGCCAAGGGATGCGAAGTCGAAACGACATTGCGCGCAAAAACCGGAATACGCGTCGAGGTGTATGGATTGGCGTAGTCAAATTTCATAAGTACCTTCAATTCAAAACCAGTACAAACACCGGCCGGCGAAGCCTGGCCTCTTCCAGAAACACCGCGGAACCGGCTTCGCCGGGCCGCTGGTGTTGCCCCCGGCAGGGGGTGGGCGGCTACACGGAGTGAGCCAACCTGGGGGCGAGCTCAATCCCCCGTGATCTTGCGATCGACGATGATCTTTTTCCACTTGGCCGCGTCCTCGGCCACCATGCTTGCGAACTGTGCGGGTGTACTGGTGGCCGGCGAAATTCCCAGCTTGGCCAGCTTGTCGCGCACTTCAGGATCGCTCAGCGATTGATTGGCGGCCGTGTTGATGCGCGTCACCAGATCCGCCGGCATGCCCTTGGGCCCGTAGAGGCCGAACCAGGTGTTCGACTCGAAGCCCGGCAGCGTGTCCGCGATCGGCGGCAGGTCGGGTGCCAGCGGGCTGCGCTTGAGCGACGTCACGCCCAGTGCGCGCAAGCGGCCATCGCGCACATGCGGCATCCCGGTCGGCAGCGCATCGAACAGGACGTCGATCTTTCCGCTGATCAGGTCTGGAATGGCGAGCGCCGTCCCCTTGTACGGAATGTGCAGCACCGAGATCCCGGCCTGCGACTGGAAGAGTTCGGCCGTGAGCTGCACGATGGTGCCGTTGCCGCTCGACGCATAGTTGAGCTTGCCGGGGTTCTTCCTGGCGTAGTCGATCCATTCCTGCACGGTCTTGGCCGGCGAATTGTTGGGCACCAGCATGATGCTCGGGGCGTCGCCGACATGAACGATCGGCGTGAAGTCGCGCACCGTGTCATAGGGCAGCTTGCTGTAGATGGCCGGGCCGATCGAGTGGGTGCTGGTCGTCGCCAGGAGCAGCGTGTAGCCGTCGGGGGTGGACTTTGCGGCGGCATCGGAGCCGATCGCACCTCCCGCGCCCGGCTTGTTGTCGACGATCAGCGTCGTGCCGAGCTTCTCGCCCATCTTCTGCGACAGCGTGCGCGCGAACAGATCCGTGGCGCCTCCCGCCGGGAAAGGCACGATCAGCCGGATCGGTTTGGTCGGGAAGCTGTCCGCCAAGGCGGCGGGCGACGCGGCCACGCAAAGTGCGGCAGCCATGGCCTGAAGGAACTGGATTCGTTTCATGGTGCTGGATTGTGTCCCCTGTGAATGTCTCGAATGCTATTCAGCGCCGAGGCATCAAACCAGATAATCTGCCTTATCCAACTATGAGTCAGGCTTATGACAAAGGTCGCCTCGGAAGAGATCTCGCTGCAGCAGCTCCGGGCCTTGGCGGCGGTCGCCGAGTCAGGCAGCTTCACGCTGGCGGCAGAGACCTTGCAGCTCACGCAGCCCGCCATCAGTCATCTGATCAAGCGCATGGAGCACGAGCTCGGCCAGCCCCTGGTCGTGCGCGGGCGCCGCATCCGCATGACCAGCGCGGGTCAGATGATGGTCGACACGGCCGTTCGCGCGCTTCGGCTGATCGATGAATCCGTCGGCGCTTGCCGGTCGCAATCCCAGCTCCGGGAAGGGCGCGTGGTGCTGGCAGTGGGCCATCTCACAGCCGGCGCACTGATGCCGCCATTGCTGAGTCGCTTCTCGCAACAGCACCCCGCGCTGGCGACCGCGCTGCTGGACAGCACGGCCGAGCAGATGATTTCGCGGATCCTTTCGCAAGAGGCCGACCTCGGCTTCGGCTCCGACATCGGCCAGAAGCATTCGGAACTCGCGACGGAACCGCTCTTCAGCGAGCGCATGGCCCTGTTTGCGCGGGACGACCATCCGCTGGCGCAGCGGGTCGTGATCGATGCCAGGCACCTGGACGGGCTGCCTTTCATTCACGTCAATCCGGACGCCAACATCTGGCGTTCCGTCAGCCGCCAGCTTTCGAGCATGGCCAACGTGTACCCGCGCGTGGTCCACCACGTGTCGATGCTGTCGACTGCCTTCGGCCTCATCCAGGCCGGCGCCGGTGTCGCGCTGCTGCCTCGCTACGTGGAGGTGCTCATGCCCGCCAACCTTCGCGCGGTGGCCGTGACGCGCCCCACGCTCGAATACCCGGTGGTTGCCGTGCGTCTGGCCAAGCATCCGCTCAACCCTGCCGCCATGGCATTCCTCGCGATGGCGCGGCAGCACATGAAGCCAAAGAAATGAACTCACGCCCAGCCTCGGCCATTCAAAGGAAACGGCACCCGAAGGTGCCGTTGGAGGGGTGAAGAGGCGGTAGGCCCGCGATCAGGCCTCTTCTTCGTGGAAGGCTTCTTCCCGCTTGGACTTGACGGCCGGGAGCAGCACGATCACCAGCAGCAGCAGCGCAGCAGCCAGCAGGCCCGCCGAAATCGGTCGCGAGACGAAGACGGCCCAGTCACCACGCGACAGCAACAGCGCGCGGCGCAGGTTCTCTTCCATCATCGGCCCCAGGATGAAGCCCAGCAGCAGCGGCGCAGGCTCGCAGCCCAGCTTGAAGAAGCTGTAGCCCACGAAGCCGAAGATCGCGACCATCCAGATGTCGAAGGTGTTGTTGTTGGTCGAGTACACCCCGATCGCACAGAACAGCACGATGGCCGGGAACAGGTACTTGTAAGGCACCGACAGCAGCTTGATCCACATGCCGATCAGCGGCAGGTTCAGGATGATGAGCATCGCGTTGCCGATCCACATCGAGGCGATCAGGCCCCAGAACAGCTCGGGGTTGCTGGTCATCACCTGCGGGCCGGGCTGGATGTTGTGGATGGTCATCGCGCCCACCATCAGCGCCATCACGGCGTTGGGCGGGATGCCCAGCGTCAGCAGCGGGATGAAGGAGGTCTGCGCGCCGGCGTTGTTGGCCGA
>NZ_JBFTJF010000029.1:0-48551 GCF_056395305.1 Variovorax sp. 10L426
AACACCGCGGAACCGGCTTCGCCGGGCCGCCGGTGTTGCCCCCGGTTGGGGGTGGGCGTCTACACGAAGTGAGAGAGCCTGGGGGCGAGCAACATGAACACCGCGGAACCGGCTTCGCCGGGCCGCCGGTGTTGCCCCCTGCAAGGGGGTGGGCGGCTACACGAAGTGAGCCAACCTGGGGGTGCTACTCAATGGTTGCGCCAGAGGCCTGAACGATGCTGCGCCACTTTTGGTAGTCATTCTTGAGCAGCGTGGCCAGTTGCTCGGGCGTCATGCTCTGCGGCTCCGCGCCCTGGGCGATGATCGCCGCCTTCATGTCGGGCGTCGCGAGCAGCTTGTTCACTTCGGCGTTGGCCTTCGCGACGATGTCCTTCGGCGTACCGGCGGGCATGAAGAGACCGTACCAGGTGCTCACGTCGAAATCCTTGTAGCCCAGTTCCGCCACGCTCGGCACGTCAGGCAGCGAGCTGCTGCGGCGCAGGGAGGTCACGGCCAGCGGGCGCAACTTGCCCGACTTGATCTGGCCCATCGCCGAGGGCAGCGACGACACCATCAGGTCGACGTTGCCGGCCAGCACGTCCATCATCGCGGCGTTGGAGCCCTTGTAGGGCACATGCCGCATCTTGATGTTGGCGGCGGTGTTGAAGATCTCGCCGGCCAGGTGGATGGTCGTGCCGTTGCCGGGCGAGCCGTAGGTGATGGTGTCGGGCGCCGCGCGCGCCGCGTTGACGACATCGGCCAGCGTCTTGAACTTCGAATCGCTGCGCGTGACGATGACCACGGGGGTGTAGGCCACGTGCGCGACGGCCGTGAGGTCCTTGGTGGGGTCGTAGCTCAGGTTCTTGTAGAGCCAGGGCGCGACGACCATGTTGTCCTTCTGGCCCATCACCATCTCGTAGCCGGTGGGTGCCGCACGCACCGCTTCGGCGATACCGATCGTGCCGCCGGCACCGGCCCGGTTGTCGGGCACCACGGTCCAGTGGCTGACTTCGGTGAGCTTGTTCGCGACCAGGCGGGAGAGGATGTCGGTGCCGCCGCCCGGCGGGAACGGCACGATCATGTGGATCGGCTTGGAAGGATAGGTCTGGGCTTGCGCGGCGGCGGTGAAGGCCAGTGCCACGGTGACAGCGCTGATGGCGGTGAGGAGTTTTCGGATCATGGGGGTGTCTCGTCGTTCGGGGTGCCGGCAAGGTGCGGCGCTGGATGCGCCGTCAGTGTGCCGGAACGAGACTGCCCGAGGACTCGCAATTCGAGATGACCGCCGTATCGAATCGCGAGCCCGCCGCGGCGGACCGGGCGTTCAGTGGACGGTGGGCGGTCCGAGATCCTCGAACGGGTCCACGAAGGCCGTGACGATGGGTACGCCGCCGGCGTCCGGGCCGCGTGCATCGGCACGGCGCTGCAGCGCGGCGATGCCGGCCATCATGGCCGCGCCGTAGGTCGGCATCGGGCCTTCGGCGGCGTCGATGGGCCGGCAGTCGGCGCCGTCCTGCTTCTGGAGGACCCAGTAGAAGTGGCCTGCGATCGGCTCGTCGACGACCAGTGCGATGGCTTCGGTATCCATGGTGTGCCCTTTCGAATCACGTGGAGAAGGGTTGTACGCACCATGCGAACCGGCAGATAGCAACGATTTCACGCGGCTGCGGGCGCCATTGCAACAACGGATGCTTGTGTGAAATCGCGCACGCCTGGCGCCTTCGCTGCCGCCCGTCGTGCCCCTTTGCCGCGCGTATTTACGCTTTCTTTACGGCCTCGCGTCGAGTCTGTTCCCCCTTTTTACGCGCTCTTGCCGAGACTGAAGCCCTTGTCTCGCATGCAGGAGTGATTGGATGGACATCGTATGGATTGCCGCGCTGGCGGCACTGTGGATCGTGATGGTCGGCATGGTGGCCGGGCTCTTCAAGCTCGAAACGCCAAGGGGAGAACGTCCGTGATCGGCCTTGAAGTTGTCTACGGATTCGGCGGCCTGATCGCCGTGATCCTGTTCGCCTACCTCGTATTCGCGCTCATCTGCGCGGAGGAATTCTGATGGACGCCTCTGCCTGGGGCCTGCTGGCTCTCTATCTGGTCGTGCTCGGCGTGCTCGCCTGGCCGCTGGGGCGCTACCTCGCCGTTCTGTGCGATGGGCGCCTGCCGAGCTGGATGCAGCGTATCGAAGCACCGCTCTACAAGCTTGCCGGCACTTCGGCCGGGCAATCGATGCACTGGCGCGGCTACGCCGTCGCGCTGTTGGCCTTCAATACGATCGGCGCGCTGGCGGTCTACGGCCTGCAACGCCTGCAGGCGTTGCTGCCGTTGAATCCCGCGGGCATGACCGCCGTGTCTTCGGACTCGGCCTTCAACACCGCGGTGAGCTTCGTGAGCAACACCAACTGGCAGGGCTATGCCGGCGAATCGACGATGAGCTATCTGACGCAGATGCTCGGGCTCACGGTGCAGAACTTCTTCTCCGCCGCGACCGGTATCGTGGTCGCTTTCGCGCTGGCACGCGGCTTCGCGGCGCGCAACACCGACGGCAAGGGCTTCGTTGGCAACTTCTGGGTCGACGTGACGCGGGTCACGATGTGGCTGCTGCTGCCGATTTCGTTCGTGATCGCCATGTTCTTCGTCGGGCAGGGCGTCATCCAGAACTTCGATGCCTACAAGACCGTGACCACCATCGAGGCCACGGCCTACCAGAACCCCAAGGTCGATGCCGCGGGCCAACCGGTCAAGGATGCGCAAGGCAATCCGGTGACCGAAGCCGCGACCACTACCACGCAGACGCTCGCCATGGGCCCCGTCGCTTCCCAGGAGGCGATCAAGATGCTGGGAACCAATGGCGGCGGCTTCTTCAACGCCAATTCCGCGCACCCCTACGAGAACCCGACGGCGCTGTCGAATTTCGTCCAGATGCTGGCGATCTTCCTGATCCCGGCTGCGCTGTGCTTCGCATTCGGCCACGTGGTCGGCGATCTGCGCCAAGGCTGGGCTGTGCTTGCGGCGATGACGGTACTTTTCGTCGCGGCCGTGATCGTGGTCATTCCCGCGGAGCAGGCCGGCAACCCGTTGATCGGTGCGCTGGGCGCGGACCAGGTCTCCAGCGCACTGCAGGCGGGCGGCAACATGGAAGGCAAGGAAGTGCGTTTCGGCATCGCCGCATCGGGCCTGTTTGCCGCCATCACCACCGCCGCGTCGTGCGGTGCGGTCAATGCGATGCACGACTCGTTCACACCGCTGGGCGGCATGGTGCCGCTGGTGCTGATGCAACTCGGCGAGGTCGTCTTCGGTGGCGTCGGCACGGGCCTCTACAGCATGCTGATCTTCGCGATCCTCGCGGTCTTCATCGCGGGGCTGATGATCGGGCGTACGCCTGAATACCTCGGCAAGAAGATCGAGATCTACGAGATGAAACTGACCTCGATCGCGATTCTGGTCACGCCCATCCTTGTGCTTGCAGGCACTGCCGTCGCAGTGATCGCGGACGCGGGCAAGGCCGGTATCGCCAACCCCGGTGCACATGGGTTCTCGGAAATCCTGTACGCGTTCACCTCGGCCGGCAACAACAACGGCAGCGCCTTCGCCGGGCTCTCGGTCAACACACCCTTCTACAACACGCTGCTGGCCATCGTCATGTGGTTCGGACGCTTCGGCGTCATCGTGCCGGTGCTCGCCATCGCCGGCGCACTGGCCGCCAAGAAGCGCCTGCCGGTGACGTCCGGGACCATGCCCACGCACGGACCGCTGTTCGTGACGCTGCTGATCGGCACCGTGCTCCTGGTGGGCTTGCTCAACTACGTACCGGCGCTGGCCTTGGGTCCGATCGTCGAGCACCTGATGCTCTGGAAGTCATGGACATGAAAACGAAAACTTCGCTCTCGCTGCTCGACCCCGTCCTGTTGCGCCCGGCGCTGTGGGCATCGGTCACCAAGCTGAGCCCGCGCGTGCAATGGCGCAACCCTGTGATGTTCATCGTCTACATCGGCAGCATTCTCACGACGCTGCTCTGGGTTCACTCGCTGAGCTATCCCGGCGAGACCGGCATGTCGGCCACCTTCGTGCTGGCGGTGTCGATCTGGCTGTGGTTCACCGTCCTGTTCGCCAACTTCGCCGAGGCCCTGGCCGAAGGCCGCAGCAAGGCCCAGGCGGCCTCGCTGCGCGGACTGCGCAAGGACACCTGGGCCAAGAAGATGGTCGAGCCTTTCCACGGCGGCAAGTGGCTGCCACTGCAGGCGCCAGAACTGCGCCGCGGCGATGTCGTGCTGGTGGAAACGCATGACGTGATCCCGCTCGACGGCGAGGTGATCGAGGGCGTGGCCTCGGTCGACGAAAGCGCGATCACCGGCGAATCTGCCCCCGTGGTGCGCGAGGCGGGCGGCGACTTCTCGGCCGTGACCGGCGGCACGCGCGTGCTGTCGGATTGGCTGGTGGTGCGGATCTCGGTCAACCCGGGCGAGTCCTTCCTCGACCGCATGATCGGCATGGTCGAGGCCGCCAAGCGCCAGAAGACGCCGAACGAGATCGCGCTCACGATCCTGCTGGTCGCGCTGACCATCGTGTTCCTGGTTGTCACCGCGACGCTGCTGCCTTACTCGGTGTTCAGCGTCGGCGCCGTGGGCGCGGGCACGGTGGTGTCGATGACCGCCCTGGTCGCACTGCTCGTGTGCCTGATCCCCACGACCATCGGCGGGCTGTTGTCGGCGGTGGGCGTGGCGGGCATGAGCCGCATGATGCAGGCCAATGTGATCGCGACCTCGGGTCGCGCGGTCGAAGCCGCGGGCGACGTCGACGTGCTGCTGCTCGACAAGACGGGCACCATCACGCACGGCAATCGGCAGGCCAGTGCATTCCTCACTGCGCCTGGCATTTCGCAGGAAAAGCTGTCGCGCGCCGCGCTGCTGGCATCGCTGGCCGACGAAACACCGGAAGGCCGCAGCATCGTGGAACTGGCCCGTCGCGGCGGCACCGCAGACCACGGCGCCGAAGGCGCGCACTTCGTGCCCTTCACGGCGCAAACGCGCATGAGCGGCGTGGATCTGCCGCCTGCACCGAACAGCCTGGACGCTGACGTGGTCGCCCTTCGCAAGGGCGCGGTCGACGCCGTGCGCAAGCATGTCGAAGCGATCGGCGGCGCCATGCCGGCCGAGGTGCTGCGCGCCGCCGACGCAGTCGCGCGCCGTGGCAGCACGCCGCTCGCAGTCGCAGAAGGCAACCGCGTCCTGGGCATCGTCGAGCTCAAGGACATCGTCAAGACCGACATCAAGGAGCGCTTTGCGGAACTGCGCCGCATGGGCATCAAGACCGTGATGATCACCGGCGACAACAAACTCACGGCCGCCGCGATTGCCGCCGAGGCCGGGGTCGACGACTTCCTCGCCGAAGCCACGCCCGAGGACAAGCTGGCGCTGATCCGCCGCTACCAGTCCGACGGCAGCCTGGTCGCGATGACCGGCGACGGCACCAATGACGCGCCCGCGCTCGCGCAGGCCGACGTGGCTGTCGCGATGGGCAGCGGCACGCAGGCCGCGAAAGAGGCCGGAAACATGGTCGACCTGGACTCCAACCCGACCAAGCTGCTCGAAGTGGTGGAAACGGGCAAGGCGTTGCTCATGACGCGCGGCTCTCTCACGACCTTCTCGATCGCCAACGACGTCGCGAAGTACTTCGCCATCATTCCGGCGATCTTCGTATCGACCTATCCGCAGCTTGCCGCGCTCAACGTGATGCGGCTCGCGAGCCCGTCGTCCGCCATCCTGTCGGCGGTGATCTTCAATGCGCTGGTGATCGTGTTCCTGATTCCGCTGGCGCTGAAGGGCGTGCGCTACCGGCCCGTCGGCGCTGCGGCCTTGCTGCGGCGCAATCTGGCGATCTACGGACTCGGCGGCTTGATCGTCCCATTCCTCGGCATCAAGCTGATCGACTGGCTGCTGGTCGCTGTGCATCTGGCCTGAGGATCTCCCATGAAAAACATTCTTCGTCCCGCCCTCGTGCTGTTCGTGCTGCTCAGCGCGCTCACGGGCATCGTCTATCCGCTCGCCGTCACCGGCGCCGCGCGGGCAGTCTTTCCGGCGCAGGCTGCCGGCAGCCTGATCGTTCGCGACGGCGTACCGGTCGGCTCCACGCTGATCGGGCAGAACTTCACTGATCCCAAGCACTTCTGGGGCCGCCCGTCGGCGACATCGCCGATGCCCTACAACGGGGCCTCATCCGGCGGTGCCAACCAGGGGCCGCTGAACCCGGCGCTGGCCGACGCCGTCAAGGGTCGCATCGAAGCGCTGCGCGCAGCCGATCCGGGCAACACGGTGCCGGTGCCGGTGGATCTGGTCACAGCCTCGGCGAGCGGGCTCGATCCGGACATCAGTCCGGCTGCCGCCCGCTACCAGGCACCGCGCGTGGCGCGGCTGCGCAATCTGCCAGTTGCCCAGATCGAGCAGTTGATCGACGCGCACACCGAGTTGCGGCTGTGGGGGCTGTTCGGCGAGGCGCGCGTGAACGTACTGGCGCTCAATCTCGCGCTGGATGCGCAACCTTCGCCCTGAGCCGGAGGAATGGCGCTGATGCGCTAACCTGCGGCGCATCGCCTCATGAACGACGATCTCCGCCCGGATCCCGACACCCTGCTCGCGCAGTTGCGCGCGGACGAACAGCGCGCGCAGCGCGGCAAGCTGCGCATTTACTTCGGCGCCAGCGCGGGCGTCGGCAAGACCTGGGCGATGCTGAGCGCAGCCCAGCGTGAACGCGCGGCCGGGCGCGATGTCCTGATCGGCGTCGTCGAAACGCATGGACGCAGCGAGACCGCAGCGCTGCTCGCCGGACTCGACACGCTGCCCCTGCGCGAAGTCGCCTACCGCGGTCACAAGCTCGCCGAGTTCGATCTGGACGCCGCGCTCGCGCGCAAGCCGGCGGTACTGCTGGTCGACGAACTGGCCCACACCAACGCACCCGGTTCGCGCCACGCCAAGCGCTGGCAGGACGTGCAGGAACTGGTCGCGGCCGGCATCGAAGTGTGGTCGGCGCTCAACGTCCAGCATCTGGAAAGCCTCAACGGCACGGTCGGCGCGATCACCGGCGTGCGCGTGCACGAGACCGTGCCCGACACCGTGCTCGACGAGGCCGACGAGGTGGTGCTCGTCGATGTCACGCCCGACGAACTCACCTCGCGGCTTGCGGCAGGCAAGGTCTACATGCCGCAGCAGGCCGAGCGGGCGGCGCAGAACTTCTTCCGCAAGGGCAACCTCATCGCGCTGCGCGAGATCGCGCTGCGCCGCACCGCCGAGCACGTGGAAGACGACGTGCGCGGCTGGCGCGTCGAGCAGTCCGGCCCGCAGGGCGACGCTGGCCCCCCGGCATGGAACACTTCGGGCGCGATCCTCGCGTGCGTCGGTCCGCACGAGGGGGCGGGCCAGACGGTGCGCACGGCGGCCCGGCTGGCCGGTCAGCTCAACGTGCGCTGGCACGCGGCCTACGTCGAGACGCCGCGCCTGCAGCGCCTCGACGCGAAGCAGCGCGACGGCATCCTCGCCGTGCTCAAGCTGGCCGAGGAGCTGGGCGCGGAGACGGCGGTTCTCACCGGCGTCGACATCGCCAAGGAACTCGCGGGGCAGGCGCAGCGGCTCAATTGCGCGACGCTGGTCGTGGGGCGTCCGGAGCCGGCCACGGGCTTGGCACGCTGGCGTTGGTCTCCCGTGCTGACGCATGATCTGGCGCGTCTCGCGCCGGGCGTGGACATCGTCGAAGTCGCGCGCGCCGAAAGCTCGCGCCGTCTCGCGCAAGTCCGTCCGGGCGTGCGGCGCGGTGAGCTGGAGGTGGAAGATGCCGACCGCCCGCGTGCGCGGTGGCCCGGCTACGCATGGGCGACGGCCAGCAGCATCGCGATCACATTGCTTGCGCTGCCGCTCGCGGGGGTGCTCGAGCTGGCCAACATCGTGATGCTGTTCCTGCTCGGCGTGGTCGGCGTGGCGATACGGTTCGGCCGCGGCCCGGCTGCCTTGGCGGCGGCCCTCAACGTCGCCGCCTTCGACTATTTCTTCGTCTCACCGCGGTTCTCGTTCGCTGTCAGCGACGTGCAGTACGTGGTGACCTTCGGCGTCATGCTGGGTGTCGGTCTGCTCGTCGGGCAGCTGACGGCGGGCCTGCGCTTCGCGGCGGGTGTGTCGGCGAGCCGTGAGCGGCGGGCGCAATCGCTGTTCGAGCTGACGCGCGAGCTCTCCGCAGCACTGGAGAGCGCGCAGGTCGCGGCACTCGGCACGGCCGCGGTGGAAGGGCATTTCGGCGGCCACGCACTGGTGCTGGTGACGGACGCCAACGACCGCCTCGTGATGCCCGACCAGCCTCCGTCCGGCTTCGACCCGAGCGTGGCCGACTGGACCTTCCGCCAGGGTCAGCCGGCTGGACTCGCGACGAGCACGCTGGCGGCGCAGCCCTGGCACTACGTGCCGCTGAAGGCACCGATGCGGGTGCGCGGCGTGCTCGCGCTCGAACCCGCGCAGCCGCGGTGGCTGCTGATCCCGGAGCAGGCCCGGCAGCTCGACACCCTGGCGCGGCAGATCGCGATCGCGCTGGAGCGCGTGCACTACGTCGAAGTGGCGCAGCAGGCCGTGGTCGAGATGGAGTCGGAGCGGCTGCGCAATGCGCTGCTCGGCGCCATTTCGCACGACGTCCGCACGCCACTGACCGCGCTCATTGCGCTGGCGGAGTCGCTTCAGGCGCTGCCGGATCCCGGTGGCGAGCATCGCGCCGTGGCGCGCGCGATCGTCGCGCAGGCGCATCAGCTGCATGCGCTCGTCAGCAACCTGCTCGACATGGCGCGGCTCGAAAGCGGCATCGCCGGCGGCGCCGTCAACCTGCGGCGCGACTGGCAGTCGGTAGAGGAGGTGGTGGGATCGGCCATTCGCGCGGCGCGGCCCGCGCTCGGCGACATGGCAGTGCAGACGGCCTTGCCGGCAGATCTGCCGCTGGTCGAATTCGACGCGGTGCTGATCGAGCGTGTGCTGGTCAACCTTCTCGAGAACGCTGGCAAATACGGCGCGCCGCCGGTCGTTGTTGGCGCTCGCGTCACCGACAGCGCGCTGGTATTGAGCGTGCGCGATCACGGCCCGGGCCTGCCGTCGGCACTCCTGGGGCGCGAGCGGACCCTGTTCGACAAGTTCACGCGCGGCCAGGCGGAATCCGCCACGCCGGGCGTCGGACTGGGGTTGGCGATCTGCAAGGCGGTCGTGAGTGCGCATGGCGGCGAGATCGCGGCCGCCAATGCCGTGGGCGGCGGGGCAGAATTCACCGTGACGCTGCCACGTCGCGCACCGCCGGTGCCGTTGGAGGCATCGGAACCGACCCGAATTTCCGCCTGAAACCGCCATGCCCAGCCCCACCGCCATCGTGATCGAGGACGAGCCCCAGATCCGCCGCTTCGTGCGCGGTGCGCTGGAAGCCGAAGGCTGGCAAGTGCACGAGGCCGGCTCGCTGCGCGATGGCCTCGCCGCCGCCGGCACGCGCCAGCCCGATCTGGTGGTGCTCGACCTGGGGTTGCCGGACGGCGACGGGGTCTCGCTCATTCGCGACGTTCGGGGATGGTCGGGCGTGCCGATCATCGTGCTCTCGGCCCGTACGGACGAGGCCGACAAGATCGCGGCCCTCGACGCCGGCGCCGACGATTACCTCACCAAGCCCTTCGGCACCGGCGAACTGCTGGCCCGCGTTCGCGCCAACCTGCGCCGGCCGCGGGCGGCAACTGGCGGCGAGGAGCCCGAGCCCGTGTTTCGCTTCGGCGAGATCGAGGTGGACCGTACCGCGCGGTTGGTGCGGCGCGGGGGTGCCGAGGTGCATCTGACGCCGACCGAGTACCGTCTGCTGTCGGTCCTTGTCGCCAACGCGGGCCGGGTGTTGACTCAACGCCAATTGCTGCACGAGGTGTGGGGGCCTTCGCACGGCGAGCAGAGCCACTACCTGCGCATCTACATGGGCCATCTGCGGCAGAAGCTGGAAGCCGATCCCGCGCAGCCGCGCCACTTGCTCACCGAGACGGCGGTGGGCTATCGGCTGATGGCTTGAGCGTGCTGCCCCGTGGCGCGTGGCCGCGCGCGAGCAGCACGATCGCCACCCCGCCGAGCACGAGCACCGAGGCGATCACCAGGCGCAAGCTTGCGGTTTCGCCGAGAAGGGCCACGCCGCCGAAGGCCGCGATGACAGGCACGCTCAACTGAACGGTGGCGGCGCTGGTCACCTTCAGGTCGCGCAGGGCGGCATACCAGATCACGTAGCCGAGGCCGGAAGTCAGGATGCCCGAAGCCAGCCCGTACCCGATGCCCGCCAAGCTCCAGTGCATCGAAGGCAGCGTCGCGGCGCTGACAGCCAACGCCAGGGGCGCGGCGCGGATGAAGTTGCCTGCGGTGGCGTTCGTGGGGTCGCCGGCGCCCTTGGCCTTCAGCGAGTAGATCGCCCATGCCACGCCGGCCGCCGCCATCAACAAGCCGCCGCCGAGGGGCGGTGCCGACAGGCCGGGCAGCAGCAGGAAGACCAGGCCGCCGACAGCCAGGACGAAGCCGGCAAGCTGCGCCCGTGTGAACTGCTCGCCCCGGGACAGCCCCCAGCCGATCATGCTGAGCTGCACCGCCGCGAAGAGCAGCAGCGCACCGGTGCCCGCCGACAGGTTGAGGTAGGCGAAGGAAAAGGCTTCCGCGTAGGCGAACAAGGCCAGGGCCGCAAGCCAGCCGCCAGCGAGGCGAGTCCCGCGCGGCGCGCGTTGCGATGCGATGAACCAGAGCACCAGCGCGCCCGAGACCAGGCGCACGGAAGTGAAGGTCGCAGCGTCGATGCCGGTATGCAGCAGCGCCAGCCGGCACAGCAGCGAGTTGCCGGCGAATGCAAACATCGCAAGCGAAGTAAGGATGACCAGATTCATCGAGCGCCATGGAAGCCGATGGAAGTGCGATTGGAACACCGGCGCCGAATCACGGAGAATCTTTGGCTACCCGACCGCCGCCGATTCATGTCCGATATCCCCGAACCCTCCCGTCTCAACAAACGCATGGCCGAGTTGGGCCTGTGCTCGCGCCGCGAGGCCGACGACTGGATCGCGCAGGGCTGGGTCAAGGTCAACGGCCGGGTGGCGGAGATGGGCGTCAAGGTGACGCCGACCGATCGCATCGAAGTCGACAAGAAGGCGCATCACCAGCAGCAGCAACAGGTCACGATCCTGCTGCACAAGCCCATGGGCTACGTGAGCGGGCAGGCCGAGGACGGTCATGAACCGGCGGTGGTGCTGATCAATCCGCGCACGCACTGGCGCGAAGACCCGAGCCGCAACCGCTTCTCGCCGCCGCAACTGCGCGGTCTCGCGCCGGCCGGCCGGCTCGATATCGATTCGGTGGGGTTGTTGGTGTTGACGCAGGACGGCCGCGTGGCTCGCCAGTTGATCGGCGAGGACTCGGGGATCGAAAAGGAGTATCTGGTGCGTGTCTCCTACGGACCGGTCGCGCAGAACTCGCAGGCGGCTTTTCCGCGCGAGGAACTCGCGAAGCTGCGCCACGGCCTGAGCCTCGACGGCCAGGCGCTCAAGCCGGCCGGTGTCGATTGGCAGAACCCGGAGCAGTTGCGCTTCGTGCTGACCGAAGGCAAGAAACGCCAGATCCGCCGCATGTGCGAACTCGTCGGCCTCAAGGTCGTCGGCCTGAAGCGCATCCGTATCGGCAATGTGGTGCTGGGCAACCTCCCGGTTGGCCAATGGCGCTACCTAGGCCCCCAAGAACGCTTCTAGGCCGCCTTCAGGTGCATGTTTTGTTGTGGGAAGGGTGCATGCCTTTGGCCTTGGCGTCGGCTTCGGTCAGGTACTCGCCCTTCTTGGTCTTGCCGTAGTAGCGATCGCCCATGCAGTGGTAGACCTGGGTTTCATCGTTGGCCCAGACCTTGCCCGCGCCGCCGCCGGGTGCCGCCGTCATCTTGGAGGGGTCTGGCGGCATCGTCCTGGCTTTGGCCGTGGTCGCGGCGGGTGCAGCCGCCGCGGCGGCCGGGGCGGCTGCAACTGGCGCCGCAGCCGCTGGCGCAGGTGCCGCTGCAGCGCCCTTGGCGTCCGCCTTCCCATACCAGGTCTTGATGCCCTTGTGGCCATGGCAGGCGCCCGACTTGGAGTCGGGCGCCGCATAGCTGCCATCCTTGCACTGGACCGTGGTCCCGGCCGGTGCGTCCGGCGGGAGTTGTTGTGCCTGGGCGCTCCAAGCGCCCAGCATGCCGGCCACGGCCAGCGTCGCCCTGAGGGAAAACTTCATCCCGACTGCTCCTGAAACGATGTGTGACTAGACGAGGCCATGTTGCGGGGCCGAACCCAGCAGAAGCTGACTTAAGCTGCCGTCAAGAAACCCAACCATCAGCGAAATCCATGACTCACTTCTTTCCGCCGCCACATGTCAGCCCCCTCGAAAGCATCCTGCCCGACGAACCGCTATTGATGATGGGCGCCGGTCCCGTTCCGATTCCGCACCGGGTGGCCTACGCAAACTCCATCGTCATCAACCATCTCGGCGAGACGATGGGCAAGGTCATCGATCAAGTGAAGGCCATGGGGCGGTACGTTTTCCAGACCACATCGCCGCATGTTCTCGGTGTGGCGGGGCCCGGTTCCGCGGCGATGGAAATGGCGATCACGAACCTGGTGGCTCCCGGCTCCAAGGTCCTGAGTGTCGCGAACGGGTATTTCAGTCAGCGGATGGCCGAAATGGCGCGTCGTGTAGGCGGAGACGTGGACGTTCTCGAGATACCGGGAAATCAAAGCGCAAGTCCCGATCTGGTGGGGGCCCAGCTGCAAGCCAAGGCTTACGACGTCCTCACCATCGTTCAAGGCGAGACCTCGAACACGGTCTGGAACCGGGAACTCCCGGCCATTGCAGCCCTGGCAAAGGCCCGTGGGTGCCTCGTGGTCGTCGACGCGGTTTGCACGCTCAGCACCATGCGCCTCGACATGGATCAGTGGCAGATCGACGCCGTCATTACAGGCGGCCAGAAGGGCCTGTCTTCGATCCCTGGCGTCTCGTTGCTGGCGTTCTCACAAGCCGCCTGGGAGGCGATCGAGCGACGCAAGGGCCTCCTGCCGCACTGGTGCCTCGATGCCAAGCTCGCGGACAAGTTCTGGAACCAGAACTCCTACCACTACACCGCGCCCGTGTCCGGCATCCTGGCCCTGCACGAGGCGCTGCGCCTGGTGTGCGAAGAGACGCTGGAGGCGCGTTTTCATCGTCATCTGGTTTGCTCCGAGGCGCTGCAGGCGGGGATCGAGGCGATGGGCCTGACGCTGCTGGTCGACAAGGCCTCCCGGCTGAACTCGGTGGTCGGCATCAACGTGCCGGACTCCGTTTCGGCCGATGGCGCCCGCGCCTACATGTCCAGCGTCCACAAAGTGGAAATATCCGGATCGTTCGGCCTGAATATCCTGCGTATCGGCCAAATGGGCGAGCAATGCCGAGAGCACAACCTTTTCAGGACTCTGCATGCGCTGGGGATCAGCCTGGTCGCCAATGGGGCGAGTCTGAATGTTCCTGTCGGGATGGCCGCACTGGAGCGGACGCTTTCCGAAAGAGGGCGGGCGACTCCCGACTGAGTTGCCCCTGCCGCCGGGCGGGCCACCAGACTGCGCGCTCATGCGTGCCTCATAAATCCGGCGTAGCCTCTTCCCGAATTGTGTGTCGGACCCAAGGAGACCCCGTGCGCGCCCTGCTCGTGGAAGACGATGAAATGATCGGTCGCAGCCTGGTGCATGCGCTCGACAACGCCGGATGGTCGGTCGACTGGGTGCGCGACGGGGCGCTGGCGCACAGCGCCCTGGCCGACGGCGGCTACACCTGCGTGCTGCTCGATCTCGGCCTTCCCAAGGAAGACGGCACCGAAGTGCTGCGGCGCGCTCGCAGGCGTGGCGACGCCACGCCCGTGCTGGTGCTCACCGCGCGAGACGGGCTGGACGATCGCATCCAGACCCTCGATCTCGGCGCCGACGACTACCTGCTCAAGCCCTTCGAGTTGCGCGAACTGCTGGCGCGCATGCGCGCCGTGGTGCGCCGCCGCGACGGCGCGGCACATTCGGTGATCGGTACTCCCACGCTCCAGCTCGACCTCACCACGCGCGACGTCGTCGTCAACGGCGCGCGAGAGGTCCTGACCGCACGCGAGTTCGCGCTGCTGCACGCGCTGCTGGAGCGGCCCGGTGCGATCCTGTCGCGCGAACAGCTGGAGGACCGCATCTACGGCTGGGGCGACGAGGTCACCAGCAACGCGATCGACGTGCTGATCCACGGCATGCGGCGCAAGCTCGGCGCCGAGGCGATTCGCAACGTCCGCGGGCTTGGCTGGCGAGTCGTTCCGGCGTGAAGGCACCTTTTCGACTCCGGTCTCTGCGCGGACGGCTGCTGCTGTGGCTGATTGCGTTGTATGTGGTTGCCATTGCGGCCACGATCTGGTTCTCGTACGGTGCCTACGGCCGCCTGATCAACAACTTCATGGACGACCAGATGCGCATGGTGGCCGAATCGCATGCGATCCACCATCGGCCGCCGACCCTCCAGTCCGTGACCCGTGAGGATGCCATTCGACGCGGCGCCTTCGTCGTCCAGGTCTGGAGCGCCGACGGCGGCACGCTGCTCGCCAGTTCATGGCCCGGCCTCGACGTGCCGCTGCAATCGGAGCCCGGCTTCAGCGAAGTGACCACCGGCAACAAGGCCGAGGACGCGTGGCGTGCCTACACCGCGAGGGTTGGAACGGGGATCGACATGCCGCGCGTGCAAGTGGTGCAGAACGACAGCTTCCGGCGCAACCGCATCGTTCGCCGCGCGGTGCTGGAGAGCCTGCCGATCCTGCTGATGCTGCCCGTGACGCTGCTGATCCTGATGTTCATCGTATCGGCGGCTTCGCGCTCGCTGCGCGGCGTCGCGCACGATGTGGCCGCGCAGGAAGTGGGTGAGACGGGGGATGTGGCCATTGCCCGCGTGCCGGAGGAAATCGTGCCGCTGGTCACCGCATTCAACAGCCTGCTCGGGCGGATGCGCAACACCCTTTCCGCGCAGCGGCGTTTCATGCAGGACGCGGCGCATGAGTTGCGCACACCGATGGCAGCGATCGGCCTCCAGATCGAGAACCTGCGCGCCCACGTGCCGGCCGGCGACGCCGCCGAGCGCTTCGCCCAACTCGAAAGCGGCGTGAAGCGCGCGCAGCATCTCATCGAGCAGTTGTTGCGCCTCTCGCGACAGGACGCACCCACGGCGAGCGCCCGCGGGCCGGTCGATGTTGCGGCGCTGTTGCGCGACAGCGTGGGGCAAATGATGGTGCTCGCAGACCAGCGCCAGGTCGACGTGGGCTTCGAGGGACGCATCGCGCCGCTCGTCACTGCGCCGGCGGCCGAGCTGCGCAGCGTCTTCGACAATCTGATCGACAACGCCGTGCGCTACGCGCCGCAGGGCGGGGTGGTCGACGTGCGGCTGCACATGGTCGACGGCCATGCGGTGGTCGATGTGCTCGATGACGGCCCGGGCATTCCGTCGGACCAACTGGATCGGGTCTTCGATCGGTTCTTTCGCGTCACGGGGGCGCCGGTCGGCGGCAGCGGCCTGGGCCTTGCCATTGCGCGGGCGGCGGCGTTGCGCAACGGGCTGCGCATCGTGCTCGCGAACAGGTCGGATGGTGCCGGCCTGCTCGCGCGGGTGTACCTGTCGGCCTCGCCCTCATCGTGAGCTAATTCTTCGCTCACTCCCGCCTCAGACGGCCTGCCTAGAGTGAAAGCAGGTCCTTCGCGGCGCGTGTCGCGCCGCGGGGCGCGACCCCATGGAACTCGAGGAGACTCCTTATGCATGCTTCCGTCAAAGTGTTGGCCGTTGGCACCTTCGCAACCCTCGCGGCATTCGCCTCCGTGACCGCCAGTGCGCAGTCGACGCAGGGGTCCGATGGGTCGGACTATCGTCCGATGCAGACGAACAACTCGGCGCCGAGGCCTGAAGTGACTCAGGGTGCGATGGACGCGGCACGCCCGACCGGCACCGAAGCCGTCGGCCAGTCGACTGCGGCGCCGATGGGCACTTCACAGCTCACGCGCGAAGAGGTCCGCAAGGGCGCCATCGAAGCGGCGCACCCGATGCAGACCGAGGCGCTCGGCCAATCGACCGGCATGGCCGGCATCACGGGCGGCGCGGCCCACTGATTGCTGTCACTCCAAGCGGACCGCGCGATTCGCTTGGTCAGGCGCTATCCTGCGGCTTCCTTCGTGAAGCCCGGGATGCGCCATGCGTTTTTTCGTTTGCAGATCATTCGTCGTCGTCGGCGCACTGATCGCCTTGGCGACGTCGACGAATGCCGGCGCGCAGGGGACGGTGAATGCCCTCTGCAGCACCGACGCCAGTTGGTGCGAGGCGGCGGCCGCGGAATTCACGCGCGCCACCGGCATCCGGGTGCTCCAGGCGCACAAGGGCACCGGCGAGATCGGCGCCCAGTTGCGCGCGGAAGCCGCCAATCCCAAGACCGACATCTGGTGGGGCGGCACCGGCGATCCCTTTCTCCAGGCCGCCGAGCAGGGTCTGCTCGATCCTTACAGGCCGGCCTATATCAACGATCTGTACGACTGGTCCGTGCGCCAGTACGCCATGTCGCAGAACATGGTCGGCGGCTTCTACACCAGTGCGATGGGCTTCGGCTTTAACACCGAGGTGCTCAAGAAGAAGCATCTGCGCGAACCCCGCTGCTGGGCCGATCTGATCAAGCCCGAATACAAGGGCGAGGTGGAGATGTCGCACCCCGGCACGAGCGGCACCGGCTACACGATCGTCGCCGGCCTGGTGCAACTGATGGGCGAAGACCAGGCCTTCGACTACCTGCGGAAGCTGCACCGCAACACCATCGCCTACACCCGCAGCGGGCAGGCCCAGGCGCCCAATGTGGCAAAGGGCGAGGTCGCCATCGGCGTGAGCTTCATCTTCGGCTTCGACAAGTGGCGATTCGACGACTATCCGGTCAAGGCGGTGGCGCCCTGCGAAGGCACGGGCTACGAGATCGGCGGCATTGCGCTGGTGAAGGGCGCGCGCAACAAGGCCAATGCGATCCGCTATTACGACTGGCTCATGAGCCCGGCGGGCCAGTCGATCGGCGCGAAGGCAGGCAGCCTCCAATCGCCGGCCAACAAGACGTTCAAGCCCGATCCGCGAATCCCGTCGATGGACGGGGTGCGGCTCATCAAGTATGACTTCGAGAAGTACGGGAGCGCGGCTGAGCGCAAGCGGTTGATCGAGCGTTGGACGCGGGAAGTGGAATCGCAGCCGCGGTGAGGGCTGGGTCAGAGGTCGTGATTGGCATCCCGCTCAACGGGACTTCATTTTCTGGCGGCTTTGCCGATATTGGGATATCGGGCGCTACACGACGCCCCGAACCCTATGTTGCGAGCCTAAGCCCCCATGTCCAGAAGTGTGTTCCGAACATTCCCGGCCGGCCTGAGCCTGACGCGCGTGGCGGCGCTGACCGCCTTGTGTACCTTGCTTCAACTGCCGTTGCCCAGCGAAGCGGAGCCCCTGCTCGGTGCGAGCACGGCGACGGGACGTTTCCAGGTCAAGTTGGTGATCCTCCCTGTGTTCAAGGTTCTGGAGGTCACGCCCGTGAAGGACGGATACGAATATCGCGTGTGGACCAACACCCAATCGATGGTCATCGGCGGTCGCGAATATCGATTCACCAAGGTCGGGGAGACCACGTTGAAGGTCGACGGCCGCGTCAGCGACATTGACAAGCAACTCAACCTGGACAGGAGGCAGGGGCTCGCGTGGAGAAGTGTCGTGCGAGCCGGCACCGCGATGGGCACGGGCGCGGACAACACCTCATCAGTGCCCGCGAGTGACCCCGTCGACATCCACACCGTGACGGTGACCTATTAGTGAACGCCGGTGATCGCCGTCAGTACCTGACGGTGACGGTGACGGTGTCCTTGTAGTCGTCGGGCCTGACGTTGACGCTGGTGCCGAGAACCCGGCCATACACGGTCAGGGACTGGGTCGTGCCATCGCCGGTGCGCTGAAGGGTATTGGTCCCCACCTGACCGCCCCAGGGAGTAGCGCGATTGGCATCGCTATAGAGCTGGTAGGGGACCTTGTCCGTATTGCCCCCGATCGTCGGCAGCATGGTGCCGACCCCCGCCGTGTTGCCGTTGGACGGCGTCAGAGCGACTGTGTAGGCCGTTGGCTTGGAGCACATGACGCCGATGGTGGTCGACTTGTCGACATTGGCGGCGCCCGGCAAACCGTCCACGCTGCCGAAGTCCAGGGGGTTCGCAGACACCACGCAGCTCTTGATGATGGTGGCCTTGGCGGTGAAGGGAAAAGTGGTCGAGCTGTTGCCGCTGCAACTGGTCGGTGGAGCGGTGGTGCTCTCAGTGATGGTGACCGCCGTATGGTTCGCGATGAATTGACCTTGGTAGCTTCCGGGCGGCACCGTCGTCTGGCCGCTGACGAGGCGGCCTTGCATCGACGCGCTGCCGTTGCTGGCAGCGCCCTTGGCGAGATCCAGATTCACCACATAGGGCGTCGGCGTGATGGTGTTGTACTCCGAGCCCAGCACGATGCTGAAGCCCGGTGGCTGGTAGATCTGGAATTGCAGCGAATTGCCGGAGGTGTCTTTCATGACACGCGGATTGAAGTTGCCCGTGCCTTCGATTCCGTCGCCGACATCGAAGCAGACGCGTGCGTAAGTCCGCGCGTTGTTGTTGTTGGTGCAGGTGTAGTTCAGCGTGGCGGTGGTCGTGAAGCTGCCGCCGCTGACCAGGTCCACGCTGCCGAAGTCGACATTGGTCATCGTCGCGGTACAGCTGACAGCGGCCTGCGCTCTTTCCGCGGGCAGTCCCCATAGCACGACACACAGTAGCGGCAGCAGCAAGGCGTGCCAGGCGCGGATCGAAAGACTCATGGGGTGCCTTCCTTGATGCAGCGCAGCGGCCCGATCTGGGGGATGCTGTCGCCTTCCTTGTGGTAATCGAAGCTCGTGTGGCATTTGCTGCCGCTGGGCATCTGCACGACGAGCGTGTTGTGAGTGTCCAGGGTATCGAGATATGCCGCGCCGTCGAAGCCGACCATGGCGGGCTCCGTCTGGCCGTTGACGCGCACCAGGCTGCCCACGGGCAGCGGCTGGCCGGCCTCGTCCACAAGTGTCAGGGCGGCCGCGCGGATCGGCGAGATTCCGAAGCGCACCAGCGTGCCGGCACGGTCGCTGGGGGTGGCGAGGGTCTTGACGCGCTCGATGCGCACATCGGCGGGCAGTTGCATCGGATCGATGGCGAGCTGGTTGTTCTGGTAGGCGTTGAGCGGTGTCACCAGCAGCATGCCCTTGCTGTCCGTGGTGCCGATCGGGCGATTCTCGAGTTTCACGGGCACGCCCGCGACACCATCGGTGGAGACCACGGCGAAGGCATCGTCGATATGCTGCGCCGCGAAGGTCTGGCCGCCCATGAATACGACCGAGCCGGAGCTGCCAGCGTAGGCATAGCTGCTGTTGCCGAGCACGCTGACGCCCGCGACGGCCCGGCCGTAACGGCCCAGGTAGTCGATTTCGCCCCGGGCTCCGTTCTGGCCCTCCCCCTGGCTCACGCCGGCACGCCAACCGATGCCGCCGTCGCTTGGCGTCGAGCGCTGGGCATCGGCGGTGTAGACGTTGCGGTCGTTGTTGCGCTGGACGCCGGCGTTGGCCGTGACATTGCCGTCCAGTGCCCAGGTGAAGCCAACGAAGAGACTGCGCTCGCGCCGGTCGGTCAGGTTCTGGTTGAGGCTCACGCTCAGCGACGCGTTCCGCCCAAGCGACTTGTACCAATAGGCGTTTGCAAAACGCGTGGCGTCCTGTTGGGGATATTGCAGATAGAGATAGCTGAGGCCGAAGCTGCCGAAATTGTCGGTGCTGTAGCCGATCGTGGCGCGGCCGGTTCCGCGGGGCGTGGGGCTTCCATAGAGCGACGCGACATCACGATACTCACCTCGCGTGGTGGTCTCGTCGAAGCCGAAATTGAACCGGTCATTGCGCCAGCTGTAGCCCAGGTTCAGCAACTGGCCCTGATGCCCCTCGTTGCTGCTGGCGCCCACGGCGCTCGACAGCACGCCGGCCTGTCCGAGGAGCCAGGCGCCGCCGACACCACCCGCGACCAGCCCCCGAGTGGCCTCGGCGTGCGTTTCCACTGTGAGGTTGTTGCTCACGCCATAGCGCCAGACGCCGCTGGTGGCGGGGTCGTTGCCGTAGTCGAACGAGCTGATGCCGTAGCTCTTCCGCACCGCACCGAGGTCCACCGACCAGTCGGACAGACCTTCCTGCAGCAGGCGCTGCGTGTCGTAGAGAGAGAAGTTGAGCGTTGTTGCCCGCCCGAGCGCATCGGTGAGCACCACCTGCGCGTTGCCGGCGCCACTGATGCCGGGCACCGTGTTGAGCTGGAACGGGCCAGCCGGCACCTGGTTGGTGGACTGGCGCATGCCGTTGATGAACAAGTCAACCTGCGATGGCAGCACGGCCGAACCCATGAACTCCGGCAGCGGCGCCGTGATGCGATAGGGCTGCAGCGAGAAGTTGCGCGCCAGCTGGATGCCGCCGATGCGCGTGGAGCGCGACCAGGGCAGCGCGGCCGTGACCGTGTCGCCCATGCGCAGCGTCAGCATGTCGTCGGGAAAGGAAGTGCTGACCGTGGTGTCCAACCGGATCGACTGGCGGTCCCAACCCTCGCCTTCGAGCCGCGTCGCTTGCGAGAGCATGGTGTTGCTGAGCACATACGCTCCGGCGAATGCGCGCAGTTCCGTGAACGCATTCAGGCTCGACGCGCCGCCGCGGCCCTGGGTGCCATAGAGGTCGTAGTTCAGCAGCAGCCCCGGCGTGGCGCTGGCCTTCTGGGTTGCGACAGGCGGAGGGTTCACCACGGTCACGGGCAGGCGAAGCAGGTCGGGGCCGGCGCTGAGGGCCAGGCTCTGGCGCCCCGCGTCGTAGTCGATCTTCAGGCCGCGCAGGCTGCGCAGGCGCACCGGGTCGGTGGCGTCCGGCGGTAGCAAGAATCCCAGTTCACGCAGCTTGGACGCGCTGCCCCACAGCTCACCATCGCGCAGGCCGAAGTGGACCAGACCCTGTGGATTGCCGTTGAGGCTGAGCTCCAGGTAGAGATCGCTGCCGCGCGGGCCGGCGAGATCGCCTTCGGCAGCGGCAGCGGTGGCGGTGATCGGTGCGGGCGCAAGGCTGGCTGCGGCTGCAGGCTCCCCTGCCTGCGCGGCGAATGCCAGCAGGCTGGAAAGGAGCAGCAGACTTTCAGCGCGCGCGTTCGATGGCCGGGAGACTTTGCTGCGTCGTGTTGCCATTGACCATCGTTTCCATGGAGCCACCGGCGGCAAAGGTGGCAACCGGCGTCTTCAATGACCAGCGCATCTTTGCGCCAGGCAACACGTAACCCAGCAGGCCGCCATGGACGGCTGTTCGGCGTCCGGCGGCATCGACGAAATTGAGATCGGCCAGTTGAGCGTGCGTGCCGCCGGCGTTGGTCACTTCCAGGACGGCATGGTCACCCTCACGGCTCAGCGACCACGTCAGTTGCGGCGCGCTGGGCGCAGCTCCGGCCGGTTCGAGGAAGATCGGGACCGAGTAGCGCAGCACGAACTGCAGGCCTTTCTTGGCCTCCTGATTCTCGACCGGTAGCTCGTCGATGATGACGCGGTATGCGTCCTCGACCGCGCCGGCTCCGCTGGGCGGCGCGCCGGTACGGATGACGCGGATCAGTTGCCGGTCCGATGCTGCGAGCTGCATCATCGGCGGGCTCACCAGGATGTTGCGCGAGGGCGTGAGCTTGTCCTCGCCGTTTTCCTGCGTCCAGTGATAGACCCGTACCTGCGCATGCACCACGTTGTCGCCCGTATTGCTGAGCCACAGGCCGTCGGCGTTCTGCGACGGCTGCAGCGTCAGCGTGACCGGCGAGACCTGCAGGCCGCTTGCGGCGGCAATTCCGCAGGCAAGGCCGAGCATGACGAGGGCAACGTGTCGCAAGCGCATGGTTCGGGCGTTCAGGCTCAGTAGTTGACGTGGATGGTGACGGTGTCGGCGTAGCTGTCCGGCGTCACATTGGCGCTCGTACCCGGAATCGTTGCATACACCGTATGCGTCTTCGCTGCGCCGCTACCGGTGCCTGCTACACCGTTTCCGACCGCGGTACCGCTGGCGGTATCCCCCCAGATGGCCCCCGCGGCACCCGCCGCCGAACGCAGCTGGTAGGGCACCGAATCCGAATTGCCGGTGACCGGCGCCACGTTCTGGGCAGCCATGCTGCCCGCGCCGGCGGTGTTGGCGTTCGAGGGAACCAGTCCGATGAAATAGGGCGTGTTCTTGGAACAGGTCACGCTGAAGGTGTTATTTGCAGCCAGGCCGGTCGCCGAGGAATCCTGGGTGCCGAAGTCAATGTTGGATGTCGAGCCCGCCGTGACCGAGCAGGCCTTGTTGACCTTGATCAGAACTTGGAACGTGGCCGTGGCCGGATTCGGTGCTGCAATGGCCGCACTTGCGAATGCGGCTGCTGCGGCGACGGTCATGGCGGCGAAGGGAAACAGCTTTCTCATCAATGGCTCCAAGGTTTGTGAACGAGTTATGAAAGGAATGGCAGAAATGTAGGGGTCCTCCTACAAACGATGTAGGACATAGTTCTCAGAAAAGTCTCAATGAGTACTTTTGTGGGCTCATCCGTGATGTAAGTCTTTGCAACCAGCGCCAAGCGTCCATCCCCACGGTCCGCCTTCGTGACGTTCTTCACGTTGGCCGCCGTGGAGCGCGTCTTGTAAAGTTCCCTGTTCGCCATAGGCGATGTGTTTTCTCTTTGATAGCCACTGCGTCATGACCATTTCCAAGACCAAACTCCCCTTCCAGGCTGAAGTCGCGCAACTGCTTCACCTCGTCACCCACTCGCTCTACTCCAACAAGGAAATCTTCCTGAGGGAGCTGATCTCGAATGCGTCCGACGCCTGCGACAAGCTGCGCTTCGAGGCCATCGACCAACCCGCGCTGTATGAAGACCAGCCCAATCTCGATGTGCGCGTCTCCTTCGACAAGGACGCCAAGACGCTCACCATCACCGACACCGGCATCGGCCTGAGCCAGCAGGAAGCCATCGACAACCTCGGGACCATCGCGAAGAGCGGGACCAAGGAGTTCATGAGCAAGCTGTCGGGCGACCAGAAGGCCGACGCGCAGCTCATCGGGCAATTCGGCGTGGGCTTCTATTCGGGCTTCATCGTGGCCGACAAGATCACCGTCGAATCGCGCCGCGCGGGTTTGCCTGCCGAAGAGGGAGTTCGCTGGGTCAGCGCCGGCGCCGGCGACTTCGAGGTCGACAGCATCACCCGCCCGCAACGCGGCACCAGCGTGACGCTGCACCTGCGCGACGACGCCGAGGAATACCTCAACGCCTGGAAGCTCAAGTCCATCATCGGAAAGTATTCCGACCACATCTCCTTGCCGATCCTCATGGAAAAAGAGGAGTGGAAAGAGGGTGAGGACAACAAGGGCGGCGAGATGGTCAAGACCGGCGAGTGGGAGCCGGTCAACCAGGCGAACGCACTCTGGAGCCGTCCCAAGAAGGACATCACCGAGGAACAGTACGTCGAGTTCTACAAGAACATCAGCCACGACTTCGAGGCGCCGCTGGCCTGGAGCCACAACCGCGTCGAGGGCAACACCGAGTACACGCAGCTTCTCTACATCCCGGCCAAGGCGCCGATGGACCTCTGGAATCGCGACAAGGGCGCGGGCGTCAAGCTCTACGTCAAGCGCGTCTTCATCATGGACGATGCCGAGGCCTTGCTGCCGAGCTACCTGCGCTTCGTCAAGGGCGTGATCGACTCCGCCGACCTGCCGCTCAATGTGAGCCGCGAACTGCTGCAGGAAAGCCGGGACGTGAAGGCGATCCGCGAGGGCAGCACCAAGCGCGTGCTGAGCATGCTCGAAGACCTCGCGAAGAAGCAGAAGGCCGAGGGCGACAGCAGCGAGGGCAAGATCGACGTGGGTTCGGGCGAATCGGTGCCCTCGCCCGAGCCGACCGAAGGCGTGACCGACGTCGTCGACAAGAACGCCACGCCCGCTGCCGAAGCTGCTGCGAGCTACGCCGACGAGTCGGGCAAGTACGCCAAGTTCTACGCCGAGTTCGGCGCGGTGCTCAAGGAAGGCCTGGGCGAAGACTTTGCCAATCGAGACCGCATCGCCAAGCTGCTGCGCTTCGCGTCGAGCACGAGCGACACGATCAGCGTGAGCTTTGCCGACTACAAGTCGCGCATGAAGGAAGGCCAGGACGCGATCTACTACATCACCGCCGACACGCTGGCCGCCGCCAAGAACAGCCCGCAACTCGAGATCTTCAAGAAGAAGGGCATCGAGGTTCTCCTGATGACCGATCGCGTCGACGAATGGGCGCTCAACTACCTCACCGAATTCGACGGCACGCCGTTGCAAAGCGTGGCGAAGGGCGCGGTCGATCTCGGCAAGCTGCAGGACGAGGCCGAGAAGAAGGCCGCCGAGGAAGCCGCCGAGTCGTTCAAGCCGGTGCTGGAGCGCCTCAAGGAAGCGCTCAAGGACAAGGCGGAGGACGTTCGCGTGACCACGCGGCTCGTCGACTCACCGGCCTGCCTCGTGGTGAAGGACGGCGGCATGAGCACCCAGCTTGCGCGCATGCTCAAGCAGGCCGGGCAGCCCGCGCCTGAGGTGAAGCCGGTGCTGGAAGTGAATGCGGAGCATCCGCTGGTCAAGAAGCTGGAAGGCTCCGATCACTTTGATGATTTGGCGAACATCTTGTTCGACCAGGCGCTGCTGGCTGAAGGTGGGCTGCCTGCTGATCCCGCGGCTTACGTGCGCAGGGTCAACGCACTGTTGGCCTAGGCTGGAGCGCGGACGCGTGGATGAGCGCTGGCGTCACGCGCGCCATGCGCTCGGCGCGGCAGATTCGCAGGGACGCTAGTTAGGCTTGAACTGAAAGCCATAGGGCGCTTCTGTCGGCGGCGCTTGGTGGCAGTGGTACATGTCCATGTACACCATGCGTTTTACCGGACCACATGAAAGCTTGTATTCATCAATGACGTGGTAGTCCGGTTCACCGGGCTTGAGAGGCGCGCCGCTGATATTGCGCTCCAGCAACGCGGACGCATCTTCGCGGGTGAGGTCCTTTGGCAGATCGGTGCGCGTGCCGATGCCACCGACACGACGATAGACAAGCGCCGAACCATCGGAACATTGAAGACGATCAAGGTGGGCTCGCTCGCCGAACGGCCCGCAGACTTCGATCGCGGTCTCTTTGGCTTCGCCTCGACCATGAGAGCGAGACGCCGACGAAGCGGGTTGCGAAGAGGGCGCCGCGCAGCCCAGCAGTGCAGATGCCGCAACTGCAGCAACCATCAGATTTTGAATGCTCATTTTTCTCCCTGAGACGCCAGATTGGTTGTTTGGGGCGTTCCGATCCAGTGTAACGACGCAGTCAATTACGCACTCTCGGGTTGCGGTCATTCAGAGAATTCTCATGCTTCCTTTATCGAGGCGTGACGGCGTTCCGACATTGGATGACGAAGTGCGTGAAGGCATGGACGGGTCATCCCCGAGGTGTGCATAGAATCCAAAAAAATTCAAAGCGCTCAGGGAGAAAAAGATGACTCGACGCATCGGCATTGGCTACGTCGTGGCTAGCCGGAGGCTTCAGTTGAAGCTTCAATCATTGATCAGAGTGGTCCCGCGAACTACGCGATTCGCGGCTTCTGTCGGCCCAATCAATTTTGACAATTCACAAAGGCCGTCAATGGGCTCTTGTGCTCGTCGCGTTCTCAGTTTGTTGGCAGGGCTTGCGCTCGGCGCCTGCTCATCCATGGCCAGCACATCCCCTATTCATTCGGAGGAAAAGATCGTGTCCAGTCCAGCCCCTGCAACGGCGCCGCGCCCCGATGCGCCCGAAGTTCTGCGCCGACTGCTTGCGCTGATCGACACCTTGCATCAGCCGCAGGACCTGACGATTGAACGGGTGGCGCAATTCAGCGGCTTCGCCATGATTCCGTATTCGGACAAGCCGAACAACGATGCGTATGGGATATTTCGGCCGCTCACGGAGATGTGGTGGTATGGGTACACCTGGAAGTTGAACAGCGCCACGCACCTCCCAGATCTGGGTTTTGGGTTCTCGGAGGCCGAAAAATATGTGGATCAAGATCCACCGATGACAGGCATTTGCCAACTCGACTTGTCGCAGTTTCACGATGCCCTGCTCAAGATGGAATACCGGCATGTCGGCAACACTCGTCGTGAAAGTGCTGGCAAGCAATACCAGCGCGGATTGGTCGAAATAGACGTCGGAATCGTCGGCGAGAGCAACGAAAGTCTCGAAAAGATTTCGCACGGATGCGTCAACAGAGTCTCCATCGGCTTTCTTGAGAAGTACATGGACCTGGGCGCGATGTGATGAGCGCAATCAGCCCACAGCTCGAGCGAGTGATTCGCGAGGTTGGTGACCCGACATCAGAGGCCTATCGAAATCTGCGCGCTGTCATCGAAGAATCTCCTGTGTTGATGCAGCAGATGAACGAAGCCGTTGCACAAGGTCATCTGAAACATTTCGCGCTGATGCCGGCAACTGAGAACGCCGGAGCAAGCTACAGCCCTGACGCGCAGGCTATCAACCTGAAGCACGGCAATCTGTTGGACCCGAAGCAGCGCGATGTGCTCACCTTCCTCATGGGCCATGAAGTTCGGCATGGCATCAACCGTGAGCGCACCAGACAAGGCCTGGAGCAGTTCGACCAGAACGTCCGGCGTGTGCTGGAAAGCGGTCAACCGCTTCATGACTACAGCGCGGCGCTAGACCAGATGCTGGCGATCAATCGCCGCGATGAAGCCAGCGCGCATATTGCCGGCTGGAACGCGCTGGCCAGCCGAGTGAAGCATCGCCATCCAGAAGCCGGCTTGGACGACATTGGCAAATTGTCGAGAGACGTTGGCTACATCAAGGACTTTCTCGAAAGCAAGGAAATCGACGGACGCGAGCAATTCACTGCGAAGCACGGCTTCATCCTCAACGCTGATCTTTCCATCACACCCGACCCGCGCAACATCGAGGCGGCCGCAAAACATTACTTCGACAAGGCCCCGAAGAATACGCGGCTGGGCCATCAAGGCAACTCCGACTACGCCAATTACTACGCGGCTGCGCTGGTCAGTTCCGTCTGCCAATACGAAATCCTCAATCCGACCTTGGCCGGCAAGGTGCAACTGGACATGGGTGGGCTCGGACTGCAAGAGAAACTGCTTGAGCAAAACGGCATTTCGCTCGGCAGGCCGGCGACGCGCTGCGCGTACCACGACACCCACGCTCCAGAGGTCGCAGGCCACTTCGACCATACGGCTAACAGCCACGAGCACGTCCCGATCCACGGCCTGCCCGCGCCGAGCCAGTTGTCGCCCGCATTGGATCGAGGCGCTCCATTTGTGCAACTCGACCACCCCACGCATCCCGACCACGCGCTATTCGGCCAAGCCCAAGCCGGTGTGCATATGCTCGATGCCAAAGTGGGGCGCACCCCCGATCAGCAAAGCGACCAGTTGGCATCAGCCCTCGTCGCAGCTGCTCGCACACACGGAATGAATCGCATCGACCACGTGGTGCTTAGCACCGATGCTTCGAAGGTGTTTGCTGTCCAAGGAGCGCTGGACTCAGCCCTCAAGCGGATCGCCAGTGTGCCGACCGTGGAAGCCCTCAACACGCCAATCGCGCAAAGCACCCAGGTGTGGCAACAGGCATCTGAGCAAAATCAGCAACAGGCCCAGGATCGCGTCCTGGAGCAACAGCACACCGCCATTCAGCGACAGGCGCCGGTGATGAGGCTTTAGAGGAAGTCGCTTCCGGGCGTCAGCGGCGCATGCCGGTAGGTTGCCGGCGTGCGGCTGAGCTTGACCGGTGACGCGATGCCGCGGTAACCGCCTTCGAGCTCGACCACCATCCCTCGATGCGCCGTATGCGGATGCGTGAGCGCCGCATCCACCGGCAGCACCGGCGCGGCGGGCACGCCAGCAGCCATCAACGTCGGCACCAGCGTGCGGCCGTCGAAATCCGCAAGCGCCGCTTCGAGCTGCTGCTTGAGGCCTTCGCGATGCACCGATCGCTGGCCGGCCGTACTGTAGAGCGGGTCTTCGGCGAGCGCCGGCTGCCCGATGCAGGCGCAGAAGCTCGCGAACTGCCGGTCGTTGCCGACGGCCACGAAGATCGGGTCGGTCTGGGTCGCCAGCGCGTCGTACGGATAGATGTTCGGATGCGCATTGCCCGTGCGTCGCGGCGCCGTGCCATCCATGAACCAGTTGGCTGCGTGCGGATGCAGCAGCGACAGGCCGCTGTCATAGAGCGCTGCTTCCACGAACTGGCCCCGTCCGCTGCGTTGCCGCTCGTTCAGCGCCAGCAGCACGCCGATCACTGCGTTGAGGCCGGTCACCATGTCGACCACCGGCAAGCCGACGCGCAGCGGACCGCCGTCTGCTTCGCCGTTGACGCTCATGATCCCGGTCATGGCCTGCACCGCCGCGTCGTAGCCGGGCAGGGCGCCGAGCGGCCCGTCCGAACCGAAGCCCGACACACGGCACCACACGAGGTGCGGGAAGCGTTGCGACAGCGTGTCGTAGCCGATGCCCCAGCGCTCCATCGTGCCGGTCTTGAAGTTCTCGATCAGCACGTCCGCTTCCGCCACGAGTGCGAGCAGTGCGTCGCGTCCCTCGGGCGAACCCAGGTCGAGGTGTTGGATGCGCTTGTTGCGGTTGAGGCCGTGGTAGTACGAAGCAACACCGTCCTTGAAGGGCGGGCCCCATGTGCGCGTGTCGTCGCCTTGCGGCGGCTCGACCTTGAGCACGTCGGCGCCGTGGTCGCCCAGGATCTGCCCGCAATAGGGGCCGCCGAGAATGCGCGAGATGTCGAGCACGCGAATGCCCGCCAGCGCGCCGGTCGTGGGAGTTGTCGCAGCGGAGGTCATGGTGCGTTCAGTCCAGTTGCGCGCCCGATTGCTTGACGACGGCGGACCACTTGGCCATCTGACCGCCGATGAACTTGCCCAGTTGCTCGGGCGAGTTCGACGGCGCCGGCTCCAGGCCTTGCGAGGCGAACAGTTGCTTGACCTTGGGGGTCGCCAGCACTTCGACAAACGCCTTGTTGAGCTTGGCGACGCGATCGGCCGGCGTTCCGGCCGGCGCGACGATGCCGAAAAACACGCTCACGTCGAAGCCCGGCACGCCTTGCTCGGCCACGGTGGGCAGGTCGGGCAGCGCCTGCGAGCGCGCGGCGGTGGTGACGCCGAGCGCACGCAGCTTGCCGGCTTTGACGTAGGGAAGGGCGGTGAGCACGTCGGTGAAGCTCATGCTCACCTGGCCGCCGAGCAGGTCGTTCAGCGCCGGGCCGGTGCCCTTGTAAGGGATGTGCTGCAGATCGACGCCGGCCATCGCGTTGAACATCACGCCGGCCAGGTGCGACGAGGCCCCATTGCCCGACGACGCATAGCTCAGCTTGCCCGGATTGGCCTTGGCATAGGCCACGAGCTCCTTGACGTTTTTCGCCGGCACGGAGGGGTTGACGACCAGGATGTTCGGCAGATGGCCGACCTGGATCACCGGCGCGAAGCTCTTCACCGGGTCGTAGTTGACCTTGCGGTACAGGCTCGAATTGATGGCCAGCGGCCCTGAGGTGCCGAACAGCAGTGTCTGGCCATCGGGTGCGGCGCGTGCCACGAACTCGGCGCCGATGTTGCCGCCTGCGCCAGCGCGGTTCTCCACGATCATCGGCTGGCCAAGGCGGTCCTTCATTTCAGCGGCGAGGGTGCGCGCCATCGCATCGGTCGGACCGCCCGGCGGGAAGGGCACGACCAGCGTGATGGGTTTGTCCGGGAAGGTGTCGGCATGTGCAGCCGGCAGCAAGGGCAATGCCGCGGCGGCGGTCATGAAGAGGGTCGCAAGAATTCGCATGTGTGTGTCTCCGTCTTTTGTGGGTCGAATGAGGTGTGGCGCGATCAAGCCACTCAGGCCGTGGCGAGCGCTGGCGCTGCGGGGCTGGCCGCCCAGCCGGCCGGGACTGCATCGGGTGTCAGCGGGTCGCGCGGAAGCACGCGATGCAGCAACACTCCTTGCGCCCATTCGACGCGCTGCGCCGAGCCGGAGCGTGAGCCCTCCCAAGCCATCGCGATCGCGCTGCAGGTGTGATACAGGGCGGAGGCGGCCTGGCGGGCGATCGCGTCGCCGCCTTGCTGCGTCGCGGTGGTGGCCAGTGCCGCAGCGCGGGCCAGCGCGTCGCGCAGGGCCGACGCAAAGGCAGGAGCCACCACGGTCTGGTCGAGCAGCGCGGTGAAGTGCTCCTGCAGCGCACTCAGCGAGTCCTCGCGCTTGATCGCGCGAAGCACGTCGAGCGCGACGATGTTGCTGGTGCCTTCCCAGATCGAGCCCAGGTGCGCATCACGCACCAGGCGCGGATCGGCCCATTCCTCGATGTAGCCGCAGCCGCCGCGCACTTCCATGGCGTCGCCCGTCACCTTGCGGGCATCGCGGCAGGCGCGGAACTTGATGAGCGGCGTGAGGATGCGCAGCAGCGGATAGGCGGCCTTGTCGCCCTGGTCCGAACGCGCCAGCGCCAGCGCGGTCTGGAACACCATGGTGCGCGCCTGCTCGGAGGGCAGTCGCAGCTTCAGCAACTGGCGCTGCATCAGCGGCATGTCGGCGAGGCGCTTGCCGAAGGCCCGGCGTTCACTCGCGATGTATTCGGCTTCGGCAACGGCGCGGCGCATCAGCCCGGCGGCGCGCACACCGTTCGACAAGCGCGAGTTGTTGACCATATCGGCCATCTGCACGAAGCCGCGTCCCTGTTCGCCGACGAGATAGGCAACGGCGCCTTCGAGACGAATCTCGCCGCTCGCCATCGAACGCGTGCCGAGCTTGTCCTTGAGGCGGATGATCCGATAGTGGTTGGCGCTGCCGTCGTCGAGCTGACGCGGCAGCAGGAACAGCGAGACGCCCTTCATGCCGGCCGGTCCACCGTCGACGCGCGCCAGCACCATCGCGAAATCGGCGTCGGGGTTGGAACAGAACCACTTGTCCCCGCTGAGGCGCCATTGGCCGGCTTCGTCCTGCCAGGCGCGCGTGACGGTGGCAGCGATGTCGGAGCCGGCTGCCTGCTCGGTCATGAACATGGCGCCCTGCGCCAGCGTGTCGAAGTCCAGCGACTGGAAGCGCGGCAGGAAGCGCGCCACCAGTTCGGGGCTGCCGAACTTCTTGAGCGTGCGCGCCAGCGAGTCGGTCATCGAGACCGGGCAGCACAGGCCGAACTCGGCCTGCACGAAGAGATAGGTCAGGATGTACTTGACCAGTGGCGGCATCTTGCCCTTCCAGCCCAGCGTCTCCTCGCGGTGCGAGATCGCGGCAAGGCCGAATTCGCTCAGCGCGAGGCGTTCCATCTCGACGTAGGCCGGATGCTTGATCACCTTCTGGTCATCGATGCCCGTGCGCGTGCGCAGTTTGAGCGTGGGCGGATTGCGGTCGGCGGTCTGCGCCAGCTCGTCGAGCGGGCCGCCAGCCAGCGCGCCCAGGCGTTCGAAATGCGGCTGCATGTGCCGCGCCAGATCGGGGGGAAGGTACAGCGCGATGAGCTTGTGAAGCTCGCTGTCGGTGGTGAAGAGGTTCTGCCCGTGGCGGTCGGGCACGGGATGGGCGGCGTTCGCTCCGGCTGGGCCGGTTGTCGATGCGGTGCTGGACATGGCTCGTCTCCTTTGTGGCCGGATGTTCGAGCGCCCGACGATTCTTGTCCAATATCAAATAGGTCTTGATTGATCTGGTTTGCCTATCGTGGGAGACTGCGCCGCATGGAACTGCGACATCTGCGCTACTTCGTCGTGCTGGCCGAGGAACTGCATTTCGGCCGCGCCGCGCGGCGGCTTTCGATCTCGCAACCGCCGCTCAGCGTCGCGATCCGGCAGTTGGAGGAGTCGGTCGGTGCCCGCCTGTTCGACCGCAACAGCAAGGAAGTGCGCCTGACGCCGGCTGGCGATGCGCTGCTGGCTTCGGCCCGCGCACTGCTGCGGCAGGCCGAAGAGGCGGCGCTGGAGGCGCGCGACGTTTCGCAAGGCTCGGCGGGACGACTGCGCATCGGCTTCGTCGGCGCGATGCTCTACCGCGGGCTCCCACAGGCCTTGCGCAAGTTCCAGGCAAAGCACCCGGCGGTGCGCGTCACGCTCTCAGAGCTCAATTCGGGCGAACAGATCGCCGAGTTGCTGCATGACCGGCTCGACTTCGGCTTCGTGCATACGAGCCGCATGCCGGCGGAGTTGAAGCATGTGCTGCTGATGTCCGAGCCCTTCGTCGCGTGCCTGCCTGTCGGCCATCGCCTCGCGCGGCGGCGCACCGTGCCCACGGCGAGTCTGCGCGACGAACCTTTCGTGCTGTTCGCGCGCAACGTGTCACCGGACTACCACGAGCGAATCCTCGCCATCTGCGCGGACGCGGGCTTCCGGCCCGAGGTGCGCCATGAAGTGCGTCACTGGCTGTCGGTGGTGTCGCTGGTGTCGCAGGGGATGGGCGTCGCACTGGTGCCGAATGCGCTTCACCACTCGGCGTTGCGCGGCGCAGTCTTCCGACCGCTGGAAGAACAGGGCGCGCACTCGGAGTCGTATTGCGTATGGCGCGATGGGCCGGAGAACGTGGTGGTCCAGGCCTTTCTGCGCACGGTGCAAGCCGGGCGCACGAGTTGACTCAGGCTCTTCCGCCATCGCCTTGCATTGGTCCGGCAGCATCTGGATCTGTCCCTACTAAGGCGGAGGGCGGGATCTCCATCCGAACGGCCAGCTTGCTGCCGAAGGTAGCTTCCGCGACGACCAAGAGACGGGCCTGTGGCGCTCCTGGAGCGTGGATGGCGCGAGCGGTCTTTGCCGGAGTTGACGCTTGACGGTCAGGAGCGGTCGCTCGACCACGCCCTTTGAGATCTTGTTGAAATGACGCAGCGTCATATACGACGTATTTAGCTGCCACGCAACCTCGTTCTTGTGGAGCGTCCACCGAGATGTAGATTGTTACCATGTGTTGCTTTTTGGCCAAAACCTTAGGCAGCAACGCAAACAACAACACAACCTGGTGGAGAAGAGCGAATGAGAGAGTGGAACCTTGCCGTTGGCATTCTGGCCACGGCGGTCTTGGCATCTTGTGGCGGCGGTGGAGGGGGCGGCGGCGGCGGCCTCAATGGCATCGCAGCCATGGCGCCCAAGCCGGCGTTGACCACGACGGTGAAGATCAACGGCCAAGCCGCGACGGCCCAGAGCGCAGATCAGTACGCCGTAAAGCCCGGCGATACGGTGGAGATCACGCCCAGCCAAAGCGTTTCATGGACCAGCAGCAGCTCGCCGGCAGGCATCACCGCGAACGCTCTCGCCAACACGCCCACCCGTTGGAGCGCGCAGTTGGTCAACGAGACCTCTGCGCAGGCCACCTACGCGGTGACGGCCTCGGCGGGCGCCGAAGCGGCAAATACAAAGGCTCTGCAATTCGTGGTGGCGGGCGGCGATTCTCGCAACGGAAGCTACAAGGCCTTCGCCACCAACGGAACGAGGCAGACGCTTGCGCTGAATTTCGATACCAGCGCCTACACCTGGACTGACAGCAACAACGTCGTGCTCGCCGGGACCTTTGCGGCGGATGCCAATGAGGCTGGCACGTATGTCTTCCAGTCAAGCCGTGTCACCACGGTTGCGAACACCGCACGCTTTCACCTCAACCTGGACACCGTCATCGGCGCGTTCCCCTTCGTGGTGACGCAATCGGCAACCGAGTCCTATGCGATCCAATCTTTCGTCGCCTCGCGAGCGCTGGAAATGCAGCAGGCAGCGCTGGACGGCGTTTACAACCGCTTCGGCATCGACGTAGGCCCGACTACGCAGACCTCCGACATTTCCCAGTTCCAGATATCTGGAGGTGGAACAACCCTGGTTCGCTGCGCAGACATCAACATCTCCCGAATCGACATCTGTCCACCCGCGAATCTGCAAACCTGGCAAATCTCCCCGGGCAGCGTGAGCGGCATGTGGACCATGGCTGAGGTGGCATCGCCATCGAACACCGCCAACATCGCTCTGGCGCGAATCGGCAACCAGAAGATCTTCCTGATTGCCGGGAAGTCCGCGAGCGATCCACACACTGCCGTCTTCCGTATCGGCGTGCCCGAGGGAACGGCTTGGCCTGCAGGCATCGGCTACGGCACGGCCACGCCGGGCTCGTGGGGCCGCGTCGAGGTCGCGGCCAACAATACGTCGACGCGCAGTGGCGTCGCGACCGACGGCAGCACAGTGCAGACCTCGAACACCTTCTATTCGATGGCGCCGAGCCAGCCGAATGGAATGCGCTTGTTGCCCAATATGAGCACCGGCGCGACCTACTTTGCTATGCAGGGCGCGAATATCTTCGCCATCATCGGTGCCAACGATCCTGCGCATGGCACCAATGGGTACTTGCAAATCAGCTTGATGAACTGAGACCGCGTGCGGCGCACGGTGATCGACGAGCGCCGCACCAGATCACTTGGCGCTACTGAATCGGAAGTCCGCGTCGCGGCACGCTCGCGAACTAATTCAGAATAGATGACTTAGGACAACACAAACAGGCAACGTTGTCGCGTTCTCGGCTCTTTCGTGGCCCTCGTCCCCGTCGCCGGATTCTTGTCCGGGTGCGCAACGCCCGGTGACACGACCCTCTATCTCGACAAGGGATGTCCCGTATTTGTCGACTTCCCAAAGCAGCCTGACCGATCCGGGATATCGATGGGACCGACCATGATCGGTGGGTTTGTCGGCGGCGCCATAGAGGAGTACAGAGGCGACGTCTACAAGCGAGGGCAGGATTTCCTGAGCAAGTTGCCCCAGAGAGGCGAATTGACTTCGCGGCCTTGTTTCGGGAGGAATTCCTGGAAAGCTTCGCCCGCGGAGGCGGCGTGTTGGCAGCCAACGCTGCCCCGGACACCGTCACCATTGGCTTTACGAGTCTTGCAGTCGTCTATGCGGCGCCCGATGCCATGAGCAGCTACCGGCCCATCGCCATAGTCATGGTGACCGCATCCAACGATCGCCGCGAAGTCACAAAGGGCTATGGCAGGCTGATAGCGGGCCGCAACCCTAAGGCTCCCACGTTCCCAACGTTGGCGTCGCTGCTTGAGCAGCCTGATGTGGTCATGGAGAACTTGAAAATGTCCACCATCGATATGGCGCATCAGGCGGCGACAAGGGTCGTGACCGCCCAACGCAGCTAATTCAGTCAACTTCAGCGGCGCACTACGTCCGCATCGGTGCCCAGTTGACGTGCCGGTCGAAGGTCCGCTTTCGCCAGGTCGCTACTTCCATTTAGGGCCCACACCAGCCGCTCTGCGGACAGAGTGCGCGCATCTCTAGACACTCGGTCTTGTCGGAAGTCCTCCGACATCAACCCGAAATTCTTGACGCGGATTGGCGACGGCAAGGCGTGCAAGTGCGCGTCGTACCTTGCGCGGTCGCTCCTACGAGATGGCTGCTGCAGCAGCCCGTGGCTATACTGCGCCGGTCACGTCAAAAAGAGGCGTGATCGGGTGTGGAAGCCCGTGTAACCCGCTGCGACGCAAGCCGCAGTTCTCCGCAGAGGGTCTGCGGCTTCGCTGTTCGTGCCACCATTTTTAGGCGGCTCGGGCGGGGAGCCGAAAGGCTCGCCGGTTCGCGCAAGCGGGTTCCCGGTCTTCCACACCCGTTCGAGCCGCCGCCCCATGTGGAAGTGGGTACGTCGGCCATACCAATCCGAACCCGCAGGGAGGCCATCCATGGCTAAATCCAATCGCGCATCCGCGTCATCGCTGCGCAAGGCGTCGTTATCTGCTGTGCAGCTCGACGACGATTTCTGCAACCTCAAGCAAGCCCTTCGCGCCGTCACGTGCCTCGAAGGCCTGCTGACGCCGATCTACCTGACGCCACCCCACGAGCAGTTCAGCATCGAGCCCGGCGACCTGCGCGCGCTGGTCGCGGTAATCAATGCCGAACTGGTCCGCTGCGCCGAGCCCGTCGACGCTTCCATTCGTTCGCTGCGCAAGGCCCTCAAGCACAAGGTGCACTGAGCGGGGCTCGGGTCAGGCGTAGAGCGGCTCTTCCGCCATCGACTCGCACTGGTCCTGCAGCATCTGGATCTGCCCCTTCCAGTAGTCGCTGGTGCCGAACCATGGGAAGTTGATCGGGAAGATCGGGTCTTCCCACCGCCGCGCGAGCCATGCGCTGTAGTGGATGAGCCGCAGCGTGCGCAGCGGCTCGATCAGCGCCAGCTCGCGCCGGTCGAAATTGCGGAACTGTTCGTAGCCGTCGAGCAGGCCGCTCAATTGGCCCGTGCGCTGCGCGCGGTCGCCCGACAGCAGCATCCACAGATCCTGCACCGCAAAGCCGGTGCGCGCGTCGTCGAGATCGACAAAGTGCGGGCCGCCGTCGGGCCGGTCGGTCGGCGTCCAGAGGATGTTGCCGGGGTGTACATCGCCGTGCAGGCGCAGCTTCTTCAGCGCCGGGTCCGCGGTGCCTCGATCGTCCGACCCCAGGGCGGTGACCGCAATCATCTCGAAGGCCGCGTTGCACGCGGTTTCCCATTCGCGCTGCACGTCGAGCGGCACCATGTCGTGGCCCAGCAGCCAGTCGCGTGATGCGATGCCGAAGGTCTGCAGGTCGAGCGTGGGGCGCGATTCGAAAGGCTTGCGCGCCCCGACGGCGTGGATGCGTGCCAGGAAGCGGCCGACCCATTCCAGCACTTCGAAATCATCGAGTTCCGGCGCGCGGCCGCCGCGGTACGGGCTCACGCTGAAGGCGAAGCCGCCGTGGCGGTGCAACGTCTGGCCGTCGATCGCGATCGGCGCCACCGCGGGCACTTCCGCCGCCGCGAGTTCGAGCGAAAAGCCATGCTCTTCGAGGATGTCGGCTTCGCTCCAGCGCCCCGGCCGGTAGAACTTGACCACCACGGCGCTACGGTCTTCCAGGTACACCTGGTAGACGCGGTTCTCGTAGGAGTTCAGTGCGGTCAGGCGACCGTCGCCGTGCAGGCCGAGCGTTGCCAGCGCGTCGAGCACCACGTCCGGCGTGAGGCTCTCGTAGGGGTGGGCGGAGGCTTTCGCCGCAGACTGGGTCATGCGGCGATTGTCGCCATCTGGCGGCGCCTGCCCTATCTTGACAGCGAAAGAATGTGCCCGACGCGCGGATCGCTTCGCGCCGCGAGCACCTCGGCGTAGGCGGCTTGCACTTCGGCCGCGCCGTCGTGGTGCTCGGTCCGAAGCCATGGCGCCTTCGGGTCCGTCACCCGCTGGGTGAAGGCATGCCATGCCTGCTTCATGCGTTGGCCGAAGGCTTCGGCGCCCCATTCGGTAGTTCGCTTCTTGATCTGGGCCGGCGCGAAAAAGAAGGTCGGGCGTGGGCCCGGCAGATCCTTGCCCGCGCCGGGCGCGGCCCGCTGGTCGACGTGCGTGCTGCCGATCGAGGCGCTGTGCTTGAGTTGGCTGAATCGCGTGTGGATCGCCTGGCGCAGCGCCCCGTTGCCGGCGAAGTCCACGTACACGCATGGCGTGTCTGCGGAAATCTGATCGAGCTCTTCATAGGCCAGCACGCGGTGGTAGCAGCCCAGGCTCTCGCAGAAGGCCTTGTTGGCGGCGGACGTGAGGCCGATCACCTCGATGCCTTCGCGTTGCGACAACTGAAAGGCGGTGCCGTAGGCCGTCTTGCTCGACGCGCTCGACAGCAGCACCGCGCCGGGGCGCGCGCCGAAGAAGTCGTTGTCGTCGAGGAAGTCGTCGATCAACCAGGAGGTGATGAAGAGCGGGCGCAGCAGCGCCTGGATGTCTTCGGTGTCGGCCGTGTAGAGCGGATCGGACTTGCTGCGGAAGTACTGGTTGTAGACCACCGGCAGCGCCGCACGATGGGGCGCAGCGTCGGCAAAGCGCTCGGGCGACACACGCTCCGGCGTCAATACGACGGCGGACGCCATCGGGAAGTAGCCATACAGGCGCTCACCCACCGCGACGCCCGGGTGCAGCGAATGCACGACGGTCGCGAAGCCCCACACGGGAATGCTGCCCCAGCCTTCCTCGCCGGTCGGATAGAACTGCCAGTAGCTCATCGCCTCGCCGAACGCGGCATAGGTGATGTTGTTGGACGTGAGGGCGAAGCGGTCGATGCGCACGCGGACCTGCCCGTCGGCAAGCCGCGCGTCCTCCGCGGTACGCATGCGGGTGGAAGCGAGATCGTCCTTGCGGACCCAAAAGTCGGTCGTGCTCATGAGTCACCTCCTGTTTGCCATGGGCGCGCGGAGACCTTAGCGCAGACCTGCGTCGGTTGCATGAAAAAGACCCGCCCGATCGTCGCGTAGGCGACGCCCGGACGGGCCTTGTCGAAAGCGCTGCTGGGATCAGGTGATCAGGCGATCGACAGTTCCACTTCGACGTTGCCGCGCGTGGCGTTCGAGTATGGGCATACCTGGTGTGCGGTTTCGACCAGCAGCTTCTTCTGTGCGTCGTCGAGGCCCGGCAGCGTGATCGCCAGCTTGACCGCGATGCCATAGGCTGCGCCGTCGTCGATCGGGCCGAGGGAAACGCTGGCATCGATCGCCACGTCGTCCGGCACCTTGACGTTGATCTTCGGCGCCACCGCCCTCATCGCGCCGATGAAGCAGGCCGAGTAGCCGACCGCGAACAGCTGCTCGGGGTTGGTGCCGGGCTTGCCCGATCCGGGCGGGCTGAGCTTGACGTCGAGTGCGCCGTCGCTGGTCTTGCCGGCGCCGTCGCGGCCGCCGATGGTGTGGGCTTGCGCGGTGTAGAGGACCTTGTCGAGTTTCTTGACCATGATGATTCCTTCTGGCTGGTTGGAGAAATGAATGCTTCGACAACGCGAAGCGCGGGAGAAAACCGGAAAACTAGGCGGCCTTGATGCGGTCCCGCAGTTGCTGCACCTGCTGAGTGAGCGAGACCAGGTCGTCGATCGAGCATTGCGAGGCCGCCAGGAGACAGGCCGGCACGCTGGCCGCGCGCACCTTGAGCTTGCGGCCGGCGGCAGTGAGGCTGATGCGCACGCGGCGCTCGTCCTCGACGTCGCGGATGCGCGCCACCATGCCGTTGGCTTCGAGCCGCTTCAACAGAGGGGTCAGCGTGCCGGAGTCGAGCGAGAGCTTTTCGCCGAGTTCCGACACCATGAGGCGGTCGCGCTCCCACAGCACCAGCATGACGAGGTATTGGGGATAGGTCAGCCCGATCTTGTCGAGCAGGGGCTTGTACAGCTTGGTCATCGCCAGCGATGCCGAATAGACCGCGAAGCAGAGCTGGTTGTCCAGACGCAGCATCTCGTCGGCGGAGGGTGCGGAAGTGGCTGGAGTGCGCATGGGCTGAAGTGTAGCTAACAATTCAATTGTGTGCAATTTAAATTGTTGCCGGATGTTCCGGCAAAGAGTCCCAGGGTCAGCGGCCGGAGAAACGCGCCGGCCGGCGCTCGATGAAGGAGCGCACGCCTTCGGCCGCGTCCTCGCTGTTCGACAGTGTCTTCTGCACGGGGATGAAATCCTCCACCGCCGCGAGGGGGCCTTGCTCGATCGCCTTGATGACGTTGAGCCGCGTCGCGACCACCGCCAGCGGGGCCTGTGCCGCGATGCGCTGCGCAATGCGCAGGGCTTCGTCGAGTTCCTGCCCGGCAGGGACCACGCGTTGAACGAAGTTCAGGCGCAGCGCCTCGGCGCTGTCGAACTCGTCGGCGGTCAGCAGGTGCAGCATGGCATTGCCGACACCCGCGCGCTCTGCCATGCGCAGCGTGGCGCCGCCTGTGGCCATGATGCCGCGCTGCACTTCCATCTGCGAGAAGCGGCAGTCGTCGGCCGCGACCACGATGTCGGCACCGAGCATCAACTCGATCCCCACGGTGAAGCAGATGCCCTTGACCGCCACCACCATCGGCTTGGTGCGGCGACGGTAGCCGGGCAATCCGAAGTCGTGTGGCTCCACCAGCCCGGGCGGCACGGCCTTTTCGCCGCGCTTCATGAACTCGGCCACCGCCGGCAAGTCGAGCCCTGCCGTGAAATGATCGCCGAACGCATGCAGCACGCCCACGCGCAGCGAGGGATCATCATCGAGCCGCGTGTAGGCCTCGGCGAGTTGCCGGAACATCGCAGGCGTCCATCCGTTGCGCTTGGCCGGGCGGTTGATGCCGATCAGCAGGACGTGGTCGAGCACCTGCGTGTCGATGCAACCCTCGGGCGGTGGCGTGGTGGGCGTGGCGGTCATTGCGGCGCCCGATCAGTACGTATACACGCCGCGACCGGTCTTGCGGCCCAATTGGCCGGCTGCGACCATTTCCTTCAGCAAGGGGCAGGGGCGGTATTTCGAGTCGCCGAACTGTTCGAGGTAGACCTCCATCACGGCCAGGCAGACGTCGAGGCCGATCATGTCGGCAAGCGCCAGCGGGCCGATGGGCTGGTTGCAGCCCAGCTTCATGCCGGCATCGATGTCTTCCGCCGTGGCGAGGCCGTCGGCCAGCACGAAGAAAGCCTCGTTGATCATCGGCACGAGGATGCGGTTGACCACGAAGCCCGGCGCGTTCTTCACGGTGATCGGCGACTTGCCAAGCCGCTCGGCCAGCGCCTTCACCGAGTCGTGCGTGGCGTCGCTGGTGAGGTAGCCGCGGATGATCTCCACCAGCGCCATCATCGGCACCGGGTTGAAGAAGTGCATGCCGATGAAGCGGTCCGCGCGCGAGGTGGCCGCGGCCAGTTGCGTGATCGAGATCGACGACGTGTTCGACGCGATGATCACTTCGGGCGCCACGAGGGCATCGACCTGCTTGAGGATCTTCAGCTTGAGCTCATGGTTTTCGGTCGCGGCCTCGATCACCAGTTGCGCAGCCTTCAGGTCGTCGTAGTTCGTCGAGCCCTTGATCAGCGCCAGCGCCGCATCCTTCTGCGCGGCGGTGAGCTTGTCCTTCTTGATCAGCCGGTCGAGGCTGCCCGCCACGGTGGCGATGCCTTTGTCCACGGCTGCCTGCGCGACGTCGATCATCACGACATTGACGCCCGCGACCGCGCAAGCCTGCGCAATACCGTTGCCCATCGTTCCCGCGCCAATGATGCCGACTGTCTGGATAGTCATGAGAAATGTTCCTTCAGAGAGAAAAAGAAAAGAGGAAATGAAAAGGGTGCCTGGCCGAGATTGTGAAACAGCGCGCGGACGGCCCCGTTGCCACGTGTGACAACCGGGTGATTTAAAGTGCCGCGTTCACTCCCACAGCCACGAATCCGCACCATGACCACCCTCGGCACCCCCCTTTCTCCCACCGCCACCCGCGTGATGCTGCTCGGCTCCGGCGAGCTCGGCAAGGAAGTCCTGATCGCCCTCCAGCGCCTGGGCGTGGAAACCATCGCTGTCGACCGCTACGAGAACGCCCCCGGCCAGCAGGTGGCCCACCATGCGCGCACCATCACGATGAGCGACCCGGCGCAGCTCAAGGCATTGATCGAAGCCGAGAAGCCGCAACTCGTCGTGCCCGAGATCGAGGCCATCGCCACGCCGATGTTGCAGGAGCTGGAAGATGCCGGCGTGGTGCGCGTGATTCCCACGGCGCGGGCGGCGCGCCTCACGATGGACCGCGAGGGCATCCGCCGCCTGGCCGCCGAGACGCTGGGCGTGCCGACCAGCCCGTACAAGTTCTGCGATTCGCTGGCTGAACTCCAGGCGGCCATCGACGAGGGCATCGGTTATCCCTGCATCGTCAAGCCCGTGATGAGCAGCTCCGGCAAGGGCCAGAGCAAGATCGACGGCCCCGCCGACGTGCAGAAGGCCTGGGACTACGCCATGGCCGGAGGCCGCGTGAGCCACGGGCGGGTGATCGTCGAGGGCTTCATCGACTTCGACTACGAGATCACGCTCCTGACGGTGCGAGCGCTCGATGCCGACGGTGCAGCGCAGACGCACTTCTGCGACCCGATCGGCCATGTGCAGGTGAGCGGCGACTACGTGGAGAGCTGGCAGCCGCACCCGATGGCGCCGGCCGCGCTGAAGAAGGCGCAGGACATCGCCCGCGCCGTGACGTCGGACCTCGGCGGGCAGGGCCTGTTCGGCGTCGAGCTGTTCGTCAAGGGCGACCAGGTGTGGTTCAGCGAGGTCAGCCCCCGCCCGCACGACACCGGCATGGTGACCATGGCGACCCAATGGCAGAACGAGTTCGAACTGCATGCCCGCGCCATCCTGGGCCTGCCGGTCGACGCCACGCTCAAGAGCCCGGGCGCCAGCGCGGTGATCTACGGCGGTGTCGATGCGACCGGCATTGCCTTTGAGGGCGTCGCGGAGGCGCTGGCCGTGCCGGGCACCGATGTCCGGCTCTTCGGCAAGCCGGAAAGCTTCGTCAAGCGCCGCATGGGCGTCGCCCTGGCGCACGCGTCGGACGTCGACACCGCGCGCCGCAACGCCAAGGAAGCCGCCTCGCGCGTCAAGCCCCGCCAAGCCTGATTCACTTCACCTCTCGGAGACCTTCATGCTGCATCCTCAAGCCCAGGCATTCCTCGATCTCCTCGCGAGTAAAGGCGTGCCGCCGACGCATACGCTGACGGTCGCCGACGCGCGCAAGTTCTACCGCGAGCGGCGCGCCATCACCCAGCCCGCGCCGCCCGAGGTCGCCGAAGTGCGGGACGTCAGCGCCGAAGCTCCTGGGATCCCAATCCCGATGCGCCTCTACCGGCCGCTGGGCTCGAAGGCCGGTGCCGTGCTGCCGGTGCTGGTCTACTACCACGGGGGCGGCTGGACCATCGGCGACCTCGACACGCACGACACGCTGTGCCGCGAATTGGCCAACCAGTCCGGCTGTGCGGTGGTCGCGGTGGATTACCGGATGGGGCCGGAGCATCGCTTTCCGGCGGCTGTGGACGACGCGCTCGCCGCCACGCGCTGGGTGCGCAAGGAGGCAGCCGCGCTCGGCGTGGACCCCACTCGCCTCGCGGTGGGCGGTGACAGCGCCGGCGGCAACCTGGCGGCGGTGGTCGCCATCGCGGCGCGCGACGCGGGTGACCTGCCCATCGCCTACCAGCTGCTGATCTATCCCGCGACCGATATGCGGCGCGGCCACCCTTCGCACAGCACTAACGGCCAGGGCTACGTGTTGACCAGCGACACGATCACGTACTTCCATGACCACTACATCACCGACGCGAAGCATGACCTCGACTGGCGCGCCTCGCCGCTGCTGCGCAAGGACCTCCAGGGACTGCCGCCGGCGCTGGTGCTCACCGCGGGCTACGACCCGCTGCGCGATGAGGGTGCGGAATACGCCGAGGCGCTGACGGCAGCCGGCAACTCCGCCGTCTACGTCTGCTTCGAGCGGCAGATCCACGGCTTCATCCTCATGGGCAAGGTGCTCGACGAAGCCAATGCCGCCGTGGCCCTCTGCGCCGCCGAACTGCGCCGCGCACTGCGGCCCTGAGCGCCAAGCCGTCGCTCTTCCGGGCCGGTCGGCCCGGACCTGTCTCGCGCGCGCGTCACCTTCGCGACAGCAAGGGTAAAGCCCGCTTCTGAAGCATTTCAAAGGCCGGTATCTTGTTGTATCAGCCGCCTTCGGTGGCTGTCCCCTCGCGCAAGGAGTCGACCATCGTCTCGTCCGCCCAACGTGCTGAACTGCTCCGCGTCGACGGCGTGACGGTGCGCTTTGGCGGCATCACGGCGCTCGACAAGGTGTCGTTCTCCGTGCCGTCCGGGCACATCGTCGGGCTGATCGGGCCCAACGGCGCCGGCAAGACGACCTTGTTCAATTGCCTTTCGCGGCTTTACGCCTTCAGCGAGGGCGCCATTCTTTTCGAGGGCCGCTCGCTGCTCGCCACGCCGGCCCACGGCATCGCGGCGGCCGGCATCGGCCGCACCTTCCAGAACCTCGCGCTGTTCCGCACCATGACGGTCCGGCAAAACATCCTGCTCGGCGGGCACTGCCGCACGCGCAGCGGCTTCTTCGCGAACGCGCTGCGGTTGCCGTGGGTGCGGCGCGAAGAGCAGGCACTGGAAGCCCACGCCAACGAACTCGTGGAACTGCTCGATCTGCGAAGCGTCGCGTCGACCCGGGTCATGGACCTGTCGTTCGGCACGCAGAAGCGCGTCGAGCTGGCCCGCGCGCTGGCGAGCCGGCCCAAGCTGCTGCTGCTCGACGAGCCCGCGGGTGGGCTGAATCATGAAGAGGTCGGCAACCTGATGGCGCTGCTGCGGCAAGTGCGCGACCGGCTGAAGCTCACCATGCTGCTGGTCGAGCACCACATGAACCTGGTCATGCGCGTGTCGGACCAGGTGGTAGCGCTGGACTTCGGCCGCGTCATCGCCGACGGCTCGCCGGCCGAGGTGCAAGGCAATGCCGAGGTGATCCGCGCCTACCTCGGAGGAGCCGACTGATGGCCGCGCTGCTCGAAGTGCGCGGCATGCACGCCCAGTATGGCCCGAGCCGGGTGCTGCACGGCCTGGATTTCGGCGTCGAGGAGGGCGGCATCACCACCATCCTCGGGGCCAATGGCGCCGGCAAGACGACGACCTTGCGCGCGGTCTGCGGCATGGTCAAGACGCAGGGCGAAATCGTCTTCGCCGCCCAGCGCATCGATGGTCGCGCCACTGAAAGCATCGTCCGCCTCGGCGTGGCCCACGTGCCCGACGGTCGCGGAACCTTCGTCGAACTGAGCGTCGAGGAGAACCTGCGCCTCGGCGCCTACACGCGGCGCGACAAGGCCGACGTGGGCGCGGACTACGAGCGCATCTACGACTACTTCCCGCGCCTGCGGGAACGCCGGCGCCAGCAGGCCGGCACCTTGTCCGGCGGCGAGCAACAGATGCTCGCCGTGTCCCGCGCGTTGATGCTGCGCCCGCGCCTCCTGCTGCTCGACGAGCCTTCGTTCGGCCTCGCGCCGCGCATCGTGCAGGAGCTGTTCGAGATCCTCCAGGAGATCAATCGGCGTGACCGCGTGAGCATGCTGCTGGTGGAGCAGAACGCGGCGCTGGCGCTGCGCCTGGCCGACCAGGCCTACCTCCTGGAAACCGGCCGCGTGGTGATCTCCGGCAGCGCCGAGACGATCCGCAACAACGAGGCCGTGCGGCGCTCGTACCTCGGCTACTAGGCAGCTCGGCCATGAACGTCCTGCTCCACCAAGCGCTCTCGGGCCTCGCCACGGGCGGCATCTATGCGAGCGTGGCGCTGGCCCTCGTCATGATCTACCAGGCCACGCACCTGGTGAACTTCGCGCAGGGCGAACTGGCGATGTTCTCGACCTACATCGCGTGGAGCCTGATTCAGGCCGGCGTGCCCTACTGGGGCGCCTTCTTCATCACGGTGGCGATCGCCTTCGTGCTCGGCGTGCTGATCGAGCGGATCGTCGTCCAGCCGGTCGAGAACGCACCCATCCTCTCGGTGGTGATCGTCTACATCGGCCTGCTGGTGATCCTCAACAGTCTCGCCGGTTGGATCTTCACCTACACGATCAAGCCCTTTCCGAGCCCGTTTCCGGACCGGCCCCTGTTCGGGAACTCCTTCCTCACTGCGCACGAGCTGGGCTCCATCGGTGTCACGCTCGTGGTGCTGGCGCTGGTTTTCGCCTTCTTCCGTTTCACGCCGCTGGGACTGGCGATGCGCGCAGCCGCGCAGAACCCCGTGTCGAGCCGACTGGTGGGCATCCGGGTCGGCTGGATGCTGGCACTGGGCTGGGGCCTCGCCGCGGCCATCGGCGCGATCGCCGGGATCATGGTGGCGCCCAGCGTTTTCCTGGAGCCGAACATGATGTCCGGCATCCTGCTCTACGCCTTTGCCGCGGCGCTGCTGGGCGGCATCGACAGCCCCGGCGGCGCGGTGCTTGGCGGCTTCATCGTCGGCGTGCTGGAGAACCTCGTCGGCGCCGTTCTCGGCACCGAACTGAAGCTGACAGTTGCGCTGGTGCTGATCGTCGGCGTGCTCGTCATCCGGCCTTCGGGCCTGTTCGGCAAGGTCCACGTGACGCGGGTCTGATCCATGACCATCCAAGACCCACCCCAAGACCCACGCGTGCGCGCCCCATCCGGCAAGGTCAAGCTCGCCGGCTTGCTGCTGGTGCTGGTCCTCGCGTGCGTGCTGCCTTTCGTCGTCAGCAACTACCGGGTGTTCCAGTTCACGCTGGCGCTGGTCTATGCCATTGCGCTGCTGGGCCTGAACATGCTCACCGGCTACAACGGCCAGATATCCCTGGGCCACGGTGCGTTCTATGCCATCGGCGCCTACGTTGCGGCGATCCTCATGGACAAGTTCGGCGTGCCTTACTGGCTGACCATTCCCATTGCGGGCGCCGTGTGCCTGCTGGCGGGATTCCTCTTCGGCCTGCCGGCGCTGCGGCTGGAGGGGCTCTACCTGGCCCTGGCGACCTTCGCGCTCGGCGTGGCGATGCCGCAGATCCTCAAGTACAAGCATTTCGAGGCGTGGACAGGCGGCGCGCAAGGCATCGTGATCGTCAAGCCGGAAGCGCCGGAATGGACCGGCCTGACGCAGGACCAGTGGCTCTACTTCGTCGTGCTGTTGTTGCTGGTGGTGCTCTTCGTCTTCGGCTGGAACCTGCTGCGCGGCCGCATCGGGCGGGCCATGGTCGCCGTCCGCGACCAGCCGATCGCAGCGCAGGCGATGGGCGTCAATACGGCCATGGTCAAGTCGATCACTTTCGGCGTCTCCGCGATGTACACCGGCATTTCCGGGGCCCTGGGCGCGATCGTCATCCAGTTCGTCGCGCCGGATTCCTTCAACTTCTTCCTGTCGATCTCGCTCGTGGTGGGCGTCGTGATCGGCGGACTCGCATCGATTCAGGGCGCGATCTACGGCGCGCTGTTCATCCAGTTCATTCCGAACGTCGCCGACCAGATTTCCAAGGCCGCGCCGTGGGCCATCTACGGCGTGTTCCTGATCGTCTTCATGTATGTGATGCCTACCGGTGTGGCCGGGCTGGTGCGGATCGCCATCGGTCGACTGCAGCGCCGGCGCAAACGTTGAGTTGGGGTGTTTTCGTCCGGGTCACGGCCCGCGGGCCGGTCCGATTTGTGTTCGATGACATTGAAGGAGACATCATGAAATTCAGTCCAGACCGTCGCGCCACCTTGCTCGCCGGCGCTGCCGCCGTCGCGCTGGCCGTTGTCGCCGCACCGGCCACCGCGCAGAAGAAGTACGGCCCCGGAGCGTCCGACACCGAGATCAAGCTCGGCCAGACGATGCCCTACAGTGGCCCCGCCTCGGCCTACGGGACCATCGGCAAGCTGGAGCAGGCCTACTTCAAGATGATCAACGACAACGGCGGCATCAACGGCCGGAAGATCAATCTGATCAGCCTCGACGACGGCTACAGCCCGCCCAAGGCGGTGGAGCAGGTGCGCAGGCTGGTCGAGCAGGACGAGGTGCTCGCGCTGTTCCAGACGCTTGGCACGCCGAGCAATTCGGCCATCCACAAGTACGTCAACGCGAAGAAGGTGCCCCACCTGCTGCTGGCCACCGGTGCGACGAAATGGGCCGACCCCAAGAACTTCCCCTGGACCATCGGCTTCAACCTGAGCTACCAGGCCGAAGGCGTGATCTATGCCAAGTACCTGCTCAAGGAAAAGCCCAACGCGAAGATCGCGATCCTCTATCAGAACGACGACTACGGCAAAGACCTGCTCAAGGGTGTCAAGGACGGCCTGGGCCAGAAGGGCGCCAAGATGATCGTGGCCGAGGCCACCTACGAGGTGAGCGACCCGACGGTCGACTCGCAGATCGTCACGCTGCAAGGCTCGGGTGCCGACACCTTCATCGACATCACCACGCCCAAGTTCTCGGCACAGGCCATTCGCAAGGCCTACGACTCGGGATGGAAGCCCCTGCACATCATCAACAACGTGGGCGCGTCGGTGGGCTCGGTGCTGGTGCCGGCCGGGCTCGACAAGTCGACGGGGTTGCTGACCATGCAGTACTACAAGGACCCGAACGACCCGCAGTGGAAGGACGATCCGGCGATGCTCGAATGGCGCGCCTTCATGGGGCGCTACTACAAGGAGGGCGACCCGAAGGATGCCTCGAACCTTTACGCGTATCTGGCCGCGCAGACGATGGTCCAGATACTGAAGCAGTGCGGCGACAACCTGACGCGCGAGAACGTGATGAAGCAGGCCGCCAACATCAAGAACCTGAAGCTTCCGCTGATGCTGCCGGGCATGGCGCTCAACAGTACGCCGACGGACTTCGCCCTGGTCAAGCAAGGGCAGTTGGCGCGCTTCACGGGGACCTTGTGGCAAGGCTTTGGTGAGGTGTTGAGCACGACCGATTGACATTGCCAGCGCGTGTGTCGGCGTCGACGGTGATCGGCTGAGGGAGTGATAGGCTTTCGGGGTCACACATCCGAAGTCAACCAAGAAAGCCTTGACTCGCCTTGCGAGGATTGGGCCGCTGACCCATGCCCATCACAGATGCCAGCAATTTCGTCTTCTTCCAGCTGATCAACGACTACCTCCGCGACGAGATCAATACCTTCCAGTGGAACCTGCTGACGAGCATGGCGCAGTTCGTCGGCGCGATCGGGCTGATTCTGCT
>NZ_JBFTJF010000030.1:0-46984 GCF_056395305.1 Variovorax sp. 10L426
CATTGATGGTGCAGGTGTTCGAGGTGACTTCGCCGTTGAAGGTGATGGTGCCGTCAGCAGCAGAGGCAACCTGGGCGGCCATCGCGGTGCTGGCCAAGATCAGAACGGAGAGAAGTTTGCGGTTCATTTCGAATATTCACTAAAGTTGAGGAAAGTTAGATTCGGCAGAAAGTGATACCCAGGGAAATCACCAATTGCCGGGGTCGAATTCAATCTATCCATGCGCTGCAAGTACATGAGAAAGTTCCTAAACCGGCGTTTGGGAGCAGCACCGCTGTGCAAAATGACATGGTGAGGCCTCGATGACGCGAGGTCCGCGAGTCTCGCGAATGGCGTGTCGTGCATCGGACTGCACGGCCACTGGTGCTTCCGTATCATTCGGCCCCGATGTACCAAGCTCTCCGCGCGTCGCGCAGCGAATTCGTTCCCGTCCGCAACCTGAACTACCACGTGCGTCTGTGGGGTGCGCCCTCAAACGCGCGGCCGCCGCTGGTGCTGCTTCATGGTTGGATGGACGTCGCCGCATCCTGGCAGTTCGTTGTCGACGCAATGGCCGCCAAGCGCTGGATCATCGCGCCGGACTGGCGAGGCTTCGGCCTCACCGACGGCGGCAAGGTGGACAACTACTGGATGCCCGACTACCTCGCCGACCTCGACTGGCTGCTGGACCACTATGCGGGCGACACGCCCGTCGACCTGGTCGGCCACAGCATGGGCGGCAACGTCGCGATGCAGTATTCCGGCGTCCGGCCGGAGCGGATCCGGCGGCTGGTCAACCTCGAAGGCTTCGGCATGCCGGTCCTCCTCCCGGAACAGGCGCCGGAGCGCTACGGCAAGTGGATCGACGAACTCAAGCGCCTGCACCACGGAGAGATGGCGCTGGCCAGCTACCCGGGCGTGGAAGGCGTCGCCCGCCGGCTCATGAAGACCAACCCGCGTCTCACCCAGGACAAGGCCGACTGGCTCGCCGCCCACTGGTCGGTCGGCAAGCCGCATGCCGACGGCGTCGACCGCTGGGAAATCCTTGGCGACCCGGCGCACAAGATCATCAATGCCCACATCTTCCGGGTCGACGAGATGCTGGCGCTCTACGCCGCCATCACCGCGCCGCTGCTGGCAGTGGAAGCCTCGGACGACAGCCTCGGGCGATGGTGGAAGGGCCGCTACACGCTAGCCGAGTACCACGAACGCCTGAAAAAAGTGCGCGATGCGCGCATCGCAAAGGTCGAGGACGCCGGCCACATGCTGCACCATGACCAGCCTGAGCGGGTGGCGTCCCTGATCGAGAACTTTTGCGCTGCGTGAACACCCCTGTGTTGCACGCGCCCTCCCCGCGATCCGGCCATGGTGGGCGTGAGAAAATGCGCGGTTTTCCCAAACACCGTCAGGACACCCCATGGATGCAGAGCAAATCAACCAAATCGGCGCAACCCTTGCGGACCTGAGCGCCCGCACGGTCGATTTACGGAGGTATCTTTGACTACGATGCCAAAGCCGAACGTCTGAGGACGGTCAACGCATCGCTCGAAGATCCCAACGTATGGAACGACCCCAAGAAGGCCCAGGAACTGGGCAAGGAAAAGAAGTCGCTCGACGACGTGGTCGTCACGCTCGACCGGCTGACCAGCGGGCTGTCGGACAACACCGAGCTCTTCGAGATGTCGAAGGAAGAGGGCGACATGGACGGCCTGCAGGCCATCGCCGATGACGCCGCCAAGCTCGAAGCCGACATCAAGCAGCTCGAGTTCCGCCGGATGTTCAACAACCCGGCAGATCCGCTGAACGCCTTCGTCGATATCCAGGCCGGCGCCGGCGGCACGGAAGCCTGCGACTGGGCCAGCATGCTGCTGCGCCAGTACCTGAAGTACGCCGAGCGCAAGGGCTTCAAGACGCAGATCGAAGACGAGACGCCGGGCGATACCGCCGGCATCAAGGGCGCGACCATCAAGGTCGAGGGCGACTACGCCTTCGGCCTGCTGCGCACCGAAACCGGCGTGCACCGGCTGGTACGCAAATCGCCCTTCGACTCGTCGGGCGGGCGGCACACCAGCTTCGCGAGCATCTTCGTCTATCCGGAAATCGACGACTCGATCGAGATCGAGATCAACCCGGCCGACGTCCGCACCGACACCTTCCGCGCCAGCGGCGCGGGCGGCCAGCACATCAACAAGACCGACTCCGCCGTGCGGCTCACGCACATCCCGACCGGCATCGTGGTGCAGTGCCAGGACGGCCGCAGCCAGCACAGCAACCGCGACGTCGCCTGGAAGCGCCTGCGCTCGCGGCTGTACGACCACGAGATGCGCAAGCGCCAGGAAGAACAGCAAAAACTCGAGGACAGCAAGACCGATGTGGGCTGGGGCCACCAGATCCGCAGCTACGTATTGGACAACAGCCGCATCAAGGATCTGCGCACCAACGTCGAAATCTCTGCAACCCAGAAAGTGCTGGATGGTGACCTGGATGCCTTCATCGAAGCCTCGTTGAAACAAGGAGTCTGATGCAAGGCGCGACGCACCAGGTAGAAGCCCTGATCTTCGACATGGACGGCACCATGGTCGATTCCATGCCCTGGCACGCCAAGGCATGGATCGAGTACGGGCGGCGCAACGGCCTCGACATCGACGTGCCGCATTTCATGCGCCGCACCACCGGCCGCACGGCTTTCGAATGCGCCTGCGAGCTGATGGGCCGCGAGGTCACCGAGGCCGAAAGCGCCGAGATCGCGCACGAGAAGGAATCGATCTACCGCGAACTGTTCGGCGCGCAGTTCCGCGAGGTGCCGGGCTTCAGCGTCTTCAATCGGGCCGCGGCAGCACGCGGCCTCAAGATCGCGGTCGGCACCGCGGGCGACAAGCACAACATCGCCTTCACGATGTCGAAACTGCGCATGGAGCCGCACCCGCTCGCCATCGTGGGCGGCGACGAGGGCCTGCCCGGCAAACCCGAGCCTGCCATCTTCCTCGAGGCCGCGCGCCGCATCGGCGTGGCGCCTGCGCGCTGCGTCGTATTCGAAGACGCGCCTTTCGGCATCGAGGCCGCGCGCCGCGGCGGCATGATGGCCGTGGCGGTCTGCACCACCCACAGCGCCTCCGAACTCGCAGGGCCGCACGTGATTGCGGCCGTGCGTGACTACAACGAACTCGCAAACTCAAACTTTCTGGAGACATTCGATGCTGTTGCGTGATGCCCAAGACCAGCCCATGGCGATTCGTCGCGAGGACTACAGCGCGCCCGCCTACTGGATCGATACCGTCGATCTCACCTTCGACCTCGACCCCGCCAAGACGCGAGTGCTCAACCGCATGCGGTTGCGCCGCAATCCAGCCATTGCGCCGGAGCCGTTGCGGCTCGATGGCGACGAACTCAATCTCGCCCGGGTGCTGGTCGACGGCCAGGGCGCGTCGTTCCGCATGGAGGCCGATCAACTGGTGATCGACAACCTTCCCGAGACCTTCGAGCTGGAGATCTTCACCACCTGCTGCCCGATCAAGAACACCAAGCTCATGGGCCTGTTCGTGAGCGAGGACACCTTCTTCACGCAATGCGAAGCCGAGGGCTTCCGGCGCATCACGTACTTCCTCGATCGTCCCGACGTGATGGCGAGCTATTCAGTGACGCTACGTGCCGCCAAGGCGGCTTACCCGGTACTTCTCTCCAACGGCAATCTCGTCGAGCAGAGCGACCTGCCCGAAGGCCGCCACTTCGCGAAATGGGTCGATCCCTTCCGCAAGCCGAGCTACCTGTTCGCACTCGTCGCCGGCAAACTGGTCGCGCGCGAGCAGCGCATCAAGGCGCGCAACGGCAAGGAGCATCTGCTTCAGGTCTACGTGCGCGCGGGCGACCTAGACAAGACCGAGCACGCGATGAATTCGCTCATCAACTCGGTGATGTGGGACGAAGCCCGCTTCGGCCTGCCGCTGGACCTCGACCGCTTCATGATCGTCGCGACCAGCGACTTCAACATGGGCGCGATGGAGAACAAGGGCCTGAACATCTTCAACACGAAGTACGTTCTCGCCAACCAGGCCACCGCCACCGACGCCGACTACAGCAACATCGAAAGCGTGGTCGGCCATGAATACTTCCACAACTGGAGCGGCGACCGCGTGACTTGCCGCGATTGGTTCCAGCTCTCGCTCAAGGAAGGCCTCACCGTCTTCCGCGACCAGGAGTTCAGCCAGGACCTGTGCGCCGATGCGTCGGCGCGCGCGGTCAAGCGCATCGAGGACGTGCGTGTTCTGCGCACTGCGCAATTCCCCGAAGATGCGGGCCCGATGGCCCACCCGGTGCGCCCCGACAGCTACATCGAGATCAGCAACTTCTACACCGTCACGATCTACGAGAAGGGCGCCGAAGTCGTGCGCATGATGCAGACACTGGTCGGCCGCAAGGGCTTCGAGCGCGGCATCACGCTGTATTTCGAACGCCACGACGGCCAGGCCGTGACCTGCGACGACTTCGCGCAGGCCATCGCCGATGCGAATCCGGATTCCGACCTTGCGCGCCTGCTGCCGCAGTTCAAGCGCTGGTACAGCCAGGCGGGTACGCCGCGACTCGCCGCGCACGGCGTGTACGACGCGAACGCCCGCAGCTACACGCTGAGCTTCGTACAAAGCTGCCCGTCCACCCCGGGCCAGCCGGTCAAGGACCCCTTCGTGATCCCGGTGAACATCGGCCTGCTGACTGCTGACGGACGCGAACTGCCGCTGCAACTCGAAGGCGAAGCCGATGCCATGCAGGGCACGCGTACGCTCGTGCTCACGCGTGCCGGCGAGCAGGTCACTTTCGTCAATGTCGACGCGGAGCCCGTCCCTTCGATCCTGCGCGGCTTCAGCGCGCCGGTGATCCTCGACCACGACTACACCGACGCACACTTGCTCACGCTGCTCGCCAACGATCCCGATCCGTTCAATCGCTGGGAAGCCGGACAACGCCTGGCACTGCGCGCCGCGCTGCGCGCCATCGCCACGCCGGCCGGCACGGGCGAATTGCCGCTGGACGACGCGTTCATCGATGCGATGCGCAGCGTGCTGCGCCATCCGCAGCTCGACGCGGCCTTCAAGGAACTCGTGCTGACGCTGCCGTCGGAGACCTACATCGCCGAACAGATCGAAGTGGTCGACCCGCAGCGCGTGCACGCGGTGCGTGAAGCCATGCGCGCGCAACTCGCCGCAGCACTGTTCGCCGACTGGGAGCAGGTCTACGAGCAGAACCGCGACACCGGCGCGTACATGCCAGACCCGGTCTCCTCCGGCCGACGTGCTCTGGCGGGCATCGCCCTCACCCATCTGTGCCTTGCCGCGCGCGCCTCTGGCGACGCGGTATGGCCCGGCAAGACGCTGCAGCGCTTCAAGGACGCGGGCAACATGACCGACCGGTTCAACGCACTCAACGCGCTGGTCTCGTCCGGCCATGCACTTGCAGCACAGGCGCTGGCGCGCTTCCACGAGATTTTCAAGAATGAAGCGCTGGTGATCGACAAGTGGTTCTCGCTGCAAGCGGGCGCCCCCGATCGCGGCGGCGACATCCTGCCGCTGGTCAAGCAGTTGATGAAGCATCCGGACTTCTCGATCAAGAACCCGAATCGCGCGCGCAGCGTGATCTTCAGCTACTGCAGCGGCAACCCCGGCGCCCTGCATCGTGCAGACGCGGCGGGCTATGTGTTCTGGAGCGATCGCGTGATCGAACTCGACGCCATCAATCCGCAGGTCGCCGCCCGCCTCGCTCGCGCGCTCGACCGCTGGAGCAAGCTCGCCGAACCCTACCGCAGCGCCGCGCGCGAAGCCATCGCCCGCGTGGCAGCCCGCCCCGACCTGAGCAAGGACACACATGAAGTCGTTACGCGGGCACTGACAGCGTGACCCATCAAGGACCCTCATACATGGCTCAACAGAAGATTTCACTCACCCGCTACCTCGTCGAACAGCAGCGCGCCGATGGCCTCATCCCCGGCCAGCTGCGACTGCTGCTCGAAGTGGTCGCTCGCGCCTGCAAGAGCATCAGCCAGGCCGTCAACAAGGGTGCGCTCGGCGGCGTGCTCGGCTCGGCCGAAAGCGAGAACGTGCAGGGCGAAGTGCAAAAGAAGCTCGACATCATCGCCAACGAGGTGCTGATCGAAGCCAACGAATGGGGCGGCCATCTCGCCGCCATGGCGAGCGAGGAGATGGACAGCATCTACGTCGTGCCCAACCGCTATCCGCAGGGCGAGTACCTGCTGCTGTTCGATCCCCTCGACGGATCGAGCAACATCGATGTGAACGTCAGCATCGGCACCATCTTCAGCGTGCTCAAGAAGCCGGACGACGCGCCGGGCGTGCAGGAAGGCGACTTCCTGCAGGCAGGCAGCAAGCAGGTCGCGGCGGGGTACTGCATCTACGGCCCGCAGACCACGCTCGTGCTGACTGTCGGCGCCGGCGTTGCGATGTTCACGCTCGACCGCGAGCAAGGCTCCTTCATGCTCACGCAGGAGGACATCCAGATCCCGGCCGACACCAAGGAATTCGCGATCAACATGAGCAACATGCGCCACTGGGACGCCCCCGTGAAGCGCTACATCGACGAATGCCTGGCCGGCAAGGAGGGTCCGCGCGGCAAGGACTTCAACATGCGCTGGATCGCCAGCATGGTGGCCGACGTGCATCGCATCCTGATGCGCGGCGGCGTCTTCATGTACCCGTGGGACAAGCGCGAGCCCGAAAAGGCCGGCAAGCTGCGACTGATGTACGAGGCCAACCCGATGAGTTGGCTCGTCGAACAGGCCGGCGGCGCTGCAACCAACGGCCGTGAACGCATCCTCGACCTCGCGCCGAAGAAGCTCCATGAACGCGTCGCTGTTGTGTTGGGGTCAAAGAACGAAGTCGAGCGAGTCACTCGCTATCACGACACGCTATAATCACGGGCTTAGCCGGTGTAGCTCAGTCGGTAGAGCAGCTCATTCGTAATGAGAAGGTCGGGTGTTCGATTCATCTCTCCGGCACCAATCGCAGCAAGGAAAGCCCGCTATCGAAAAGATAGCGGGCTTCTCTGTTTTTAGGCACCTGTAGGCAATCTGTAGGCAACTCCGAGAAATCGCCGTGGCAACCTTTCTTCAGCGCATGGGACACAACCCGATGCAGAAGGCACTGCAGCTTGACTACCTGGATGACGAGCTGCGCGCTGGCCTCTGGAACACGCTGACAAGAGGCCTTTGGCAACTCTGGGAACCTGCAGCTACAGCGTACGGCATGCGGACCAGGAGCCAGGGGGCGAGAGAACTTGATCGCCTCATTGACCGCTTATGGTCGGGCTACTTTCATGAGCCTCTCGACGCAATGCCGGCGTTCAAAATTCAACATCGGCCGGAGGACTCTCTGTATGAGCGTCTGCGCAGCATCATGCTCAGAGGCGAGCCACTTCAAGATTTGGATCTTCTCGACGCGATCGTGCGTTACGTTGACCGCTCGTGGCAGACACGCTTGTGCGCCGCGTTGAACGAAGTGATGGTCGCAGAAAACTGCGGGTATCGCTTTGTGGACCAGATCCTTATCCCCGTCACCGCCCCTGAAGAAATTGAGTCGATAGAGACGGCCTTGGAGAAAACGACAGGTGCGGTTCGAGAGCATCTCAGCACGGCGCTGGCGCTTTTGGCTGACCGTATGGCACCCGACTATCGCAATTCGATCAAGGAGTCGATCTCCGCGGTAGAAGCTGCGTGCCAAGCCATTGCCGGCATGCCGAAGGCGAGCCTGGGCGACTGCCTAAAGGCGATCAAGAAGGTGAAGCCGCTGCATCAGGCGTTCGAGGCGGCGCTGGTGAAGTTGTACGGCTGGACAAGCGATGATGGCGGCATCCGACATGCTTTGACCGAACAGGGCGTCACTCCCACGCACGCAGATGCACAGTTCATGCTGGTTTCCTGCTCCGCCTTCACCAATTACCTCTGGGCTGTTGCCGCGGAGCAGGGCATCAAGATCTCCTAAAAGGCCGACCGCCCTCGCGGGAAAAAGTTTTCATTTCGCGGGTGTGCACGCGACGGTCCACGACCGGTTTCCAGGCGCGAATCGCCAGATCTGCGATGCCCCCTTGGCCGGCGTGTAGGGGCGGCGCCAGGCGCGGGGCCGCGGCCTCACTGCCGCTCGCGCTCCCTAAACTCCATCATCGGCCGTGTGGCTGTGGTCGAGCGGCCAGCCACCAGGCGCAGATGCGTCGGCGAGCCGTCCTCATCGGTCAACTCGTGCGCCGGCCAAAAGAACTCATCGCCATTGCGGTACTGGCAGCTGTAGCCGTACTTGTAGTCGACCCGCACGCCTTGCGCTTGATCGAGAAACTCGCCGGTCTCGTTCCGAACCCGGCGCAACTTGTACTCGCCAGTGACGATCAGTGGACTGTTGCCCACCCAAACCCGATCGCCCACCTTGTGGAGCGTGCTCGCATCGTTATAGGCCTTCTGAGCACCGTCGAGGCTGATGTCAGGCTTCGGCCTGTTGCGCGCCTCCTCTTCGATCGCAGCCCGGACCGCCGCTATCCGGGAGCTCTTCTCTTCGGCGCTGACCCCCTTCGTCAGTCGGACCTTGCTGCCGAGCCGGGTAACCTGCATCCAGCGCTCATCGTGTGGATTGCGCGCATTCTTGGGCTGCTGCACGCCATCGACAAAGCAAACGGACGTGGATGGGAGGCCGGGCCAGCCCGGCACCTGTGCCGCGGTGATCAGGCCGGCCGCGATCAGCGCTTCCGGCTTGCCGGTGTAGACGTCGCCATTCGAGCTTTCCCGCTCAATCTCGACCCGGGAGCGAAGGTCTCTGCCGCACTCATGATTGCATCGCTCCGAGGTCAGGCAGGTCGAGCGACGTAGTTCTTCCGGACGTTGCGGCGCCGACTAAGGGCGCGACAATTGGCTTTGCCATGATGTGCATTTCCTTTGCTGGTTGCACGTTGCGGTAGACGGCTGCGGAGTTCGTACCTCCGTGGCCGTCGCTCTTTTGCCTCAGGTACACGGCTCAGTTTTGAGCCGTGCCGCGGGGCATCATTTCTTCGCTTGCTCAAGCTTTAGCATCTCGTCAGCTTGGTCCCTGGCTACACGGGCTGCGTTCTTCAAGGCCCCGGCATAGTCCTTGTCGTCCTCTATGTCGAGAATGGTGCGGCCAAGGGAAGCATAGATTCCAGTCAGCACTGCTGCCTGATATTCCCTACGAGCATCGACCTTTTGGCGCATCGCGCTTATCTCGTGAAGATTGGCGGTCATTCCTTTGGCTCCTTCGCTCGATCGATAGCCCGGTTCAGCCATGCCATCCCGAGCCTGCGCAGCCGGCGCTGGCACAGGGCAGCGTGCTGATGGGCGGCGTCATGACCTTCATCTTCGCGCTGCTCGGCGGCCTGCTGTGCGACCGCTACGGACGCAAGCTCACCAACGTCCTGCCGCGCATCGGGCTGGCCCTGCTGATCGTGCCAATGTTCCTTTGGCTGTCCGGCGCGCCAAGCGCTGCCACGCTGCTGTGCGTCTCCGCGGTGCTTGCTGCCCTCACCGCGATCTTTGGCGCGGCCGGTCTAGTGACGGTGCCCGAACTGATGCCCATCGCCGTGCGCAGCACTGGCCTGTCGCTGGTCTACGCCATCAGCACCTCGATCTTCGGCGGCACCACGCAATTCGTCGTCACCTGGCTGCTGGCCCTGACCCACAACCCGATGGCGCCGGCCTACTACGTGATGGTGATCTGCGCCATCAGCGTCGTCGCCATGGGAATGCTCCCAGAGTCGCGCGACGTCGACGTCAGCCGCTAGGGAGGCCTCTCGGACCGTGCCGCCGTGAAGTTTTGTGCACACTTCGGTACTAAATCCACCGGGGCGCCAACCGCAACGGGCCCGCCTTTCGCAGAATCCGGTCGAAACGCTTGGGAACCCCATGAACAACAGTCGCGCCGGTTATTCCTTCGCCATCCTCGGACTGGCTTCTCTCGCCGGGGGCATTGCCTGCCTGGGCTGGGCCCACTTGCTGGGCGGCTACGGGTTCATAGGCGCGAGCACCGCCATCTTTCTGGCGATGCTCAGCTTCACCAAGTTCGCCGCGCTTCGGCGCCCGCTGGTGGGCGCTCGCTCCATTCCCATGCCTGAGCCGATGTACGAGTCGGTCCGCGCGCCCATCATGCCCAGCCGCCGTGATCATGATGATGACGACGAGGAGGATGAGGACGCAGAACTCGAGGCCAGGCTGGCAGCCCTGCGCGTTGCCGCGCAGCAGTCCAAAGAGCGCCACATTGCGCCTCCCGAACCTGAACCCGTCGTGGTGGTTGTCGAGGGACCGCCGCTCGAGCCAGAACTCGCCAAGCTGTTCTCGGCGTCTCCGCTTGAGCCCGTACCAACCCGGGAAGCGCCGTCCTCGGGGCTGCGTCAGATGGATGAACTGCGCGCCGAACTCGCCCGGCTTCGGGAGAGCGCCAGGATGCGCCAGGCGGCTGTCCCCGTCAGCGTGGCGCCGCCGGACTTTCTTGCGACGCCTTCCCAATCTCCCACCCCGGCCGCCGAGTTGCCAAAGGCGCAGACTGCCCACCGCGACTCTCGAGACCCGTTCCCGCGAACGGAATTCTCCGGCCTGCCTGGGGAATCTCGCGCCGAGCCCTCGGAACAGGGCGAGGCCTTTCCACGAACGGAGTTCTCCGGTCTCAACACCCCTCCGTCGGAGAGCTCGTCGTTCACGAAGACGGAATTCCTGGGCCCGATCGAATTGCGGCGATAGCGGGTAACAACCGACTGCTACCACCCATCCCCTCTCCTTCCGAACAATGGATCCCAGTCGAATCCTCACGGATTCGCCTTGTCCACACCCTCTGAAGGAGACACGATGACACGCAAGATCCTGATGCTCTGCGGCGACTACGCAGAGGACTACGAAACCATGGTGCCGTTCCAGGCGCTGCTGGCGGTGGGCCACACGGTCCATGCAGTCGCACCGGACAAGAAGGCCGGCGATTGGGTCTACACCGCGATCCACGACTTCGAGGGCGCCCAGACCTACAGCGAGAAACCGGGCCACCGCTTCACGCTGAACGCGAACTTCGCCGACGTGCGGCCCGAAGCCTACGACGCGCTGGTGATCCCCGGCGGCCGCGCGCCAGAGTACCTGCGCATGAACAGCCGCGTGGTCGAGATCGCTCGGCACTTCCTCGCGGCCGACAAGCCGCTGGCGGCGGTTTGCCACGGCGCGCAACTGCTGGCCGCGACCGGGCTGCTGAAGGGCCGCAAGGTCTCGGCCTACCCCGCCTGCCAGGTCGAGGTGGAACTCGCGGGCGCAGAGTACATGGGCATTCCGGTCGATCAGGCCGTGACCGACCGCAATCTCGTCACCGCACCAGCCTGGCCGGCGCATCCCGCATGGATCAGCCAGTTCCTCAAGGTGCTCGGGACGCGCATCGAGACCTGATCCGAATCCGCAGGTGGCGCTACAGTCTCAAGTCGCGTCACCTGCCACGCCACAGGAGAAGTCTCATGTGCGAAGTTTTCATCAGCGCCGATCCCCAGAGCTACGACAGCCGCACGCGGTCGGTCCGGCTGCATGGCGTTGTCACCAGCATCCGGCTCGAAAACCTCTTCTGGCAGGTGCTGGAGGAGATCGCGGCGCGCGACGACATGGGCGTCGTGCAACTGATCGAGAAGCTCTACGACGAACTGGTCGCGGCACGCGGCGAAGTCGGCAACTTCGCGTCCTTCCTTCGCGTCAGCGCGTTGCGTTATGAAGCGATGGTCGCGCAAGGGCGCATCCCGGCAGACACATCGGTCGCGATCCGGTCGCTCGACGCCCAGGCGGTCCTGCATGCCATGCCCGCGGGCTGGGCGCGTGCCGCGCGAAGCAGCAGCGCCGTGCTTTGACCCAGCCTGGACAGCGCCCTCAGAGCAACTCCTTGAGGCGAGCCCTCAAGCGGCTGATGGCTTGGCTGTGCAACTGGCAGACGCGGCTCTGGCTCACCTCGAGGATCGCGCCGATCTCGCGCAGGTTGAGTTCTTCCTCGTAATAGAGATTCAGCAGCAACTGGTCGCGCTCGGGCAGTGCAGAGATGGCCTCCACGAGCTGGTGGCGAAATCCGCTTTCGAGCAATTGCTCCAGCGGGTCGTCGCTGTCGCGCTGTCCTCGGCGAGCGCCCTGCGCATGCAGGTCGATGAAAGGGTTCTCTGTATCGCCCTTCGCGAAGTCTTCGACGTAGAGCAACTGGCAGCCCTGAATCTCCTGCAGCAGCGACTGGTAGGCCTCCAGGTCGATCTTCAACTCCCGTGCGATCTCGCCCTCGGTAGGGGGCCGGCCGAGGCGATGCTCCAGCGCCTGGATGGCCTTCTCGACGCCGCGCGCCGATTGGCGCAGGCCCCGCGATCCCCAGTCGCTGGCGCGCAGTTCGTCGAGCATGGCCCCTCGGATGCGCTGGCTGACGAAAGTCTCGAACTGCGCCCCCTTGTTGTCCTGGTAGCGGGACGACGCATCGAGCAGACCGATCATGCCGGCCTGAATGAGGTCGTCGAGTTCGACGCTGGCGGGCAGCTTGGCGATCATCTGCAGCGCGATGCGGCGCACAAGCGGCTGGTGCTGCGCCAGCAGATGGGACTTCTCGATGGTTCCCTGGGCGGTGTACACGTCCGATCCTTGTTCCGTTGTTCAGGTTTCGCTGTTCAGGCGACGGCTGTGCGCGTCGCGCGGAGCGCACCGGCAGCCGGCCTTGCCATGCGGCGTTCGCGCGTGGATGCCTCCTGCATGCGCCATGGCCACAGACTCATGTCGCCGGCAACGCGCCGGAAGTCCACCGCAGCCGGGCTCGCGGCAAAGGCCTCCACCACCGTCTGGCCCAGCCGCCGTGCATCGGCGAGGTGCGCATCGGCGCGAACCCAACCGGCGGGCTCCAGCGATACCGCGAGGTAGCGGCTGCCGGTGTTGGCCAGGTTGCCCATGACCGTACGCGCCTCGTCGGGGCTCGATGCGCCATTCACCAGAAAGCGCAACTGCTTCAGGCCATGCGCGTAATGCAGCCTCTTGATGCCCGCATACGCCGTAGTGACGGAAGCGGCGTTGGGTTGGAGCACGAGCACCAGTTCGTCCGCGCGCTGCACCAGCGTCGACAGCCGTCCCTCGTCGTCGAATGCCGCATCGATCAGGACCACGCCCCCGCGACAGAGTGTGCGCGGGTCGATCCGGGAATGACTCATGCCGATCGGCGCGGGGAGCACGTCGACGCCGCAGGCCGCGCGAGCCGCCGCACCGGCACAGGTCAGCCGACGCTCGGCCACGTCGGCCAGCACGCCGGGTGGATCGACCGCCCACAGGGCGGCGATGGAATCCGCAGCCGGACGGTGTTCATCGATCAGCAGCACGTCCTTGCCTTGATGCACCAGGGCCGCGCCCAGGTTCATGGCCGCCGTCGTGGCACCGTCGCCGCGACGCATGCCCGCAACGGCAATGACACGCGTGGGCGTGTGCGACAAGAGACGGCGCAGCCCGTCCGCCTGATCTGTCACCAGCTTGGTCATGCAGCGCTCCTCAATCTTGCTTCTCCGCGGCCCTGGGTTGCTGGGTCGGCGCGGTGGATTCAGTGCCCAGCGCCTCCAGCAGCAGAAAGAGCTTGCTCACGCCCCCATACAACGCGTTGCCGGTGAGAGGCCGGCTCGATCGCACGGGACGTCCGGTCAATTGGTTGAGCAGCCCGCGCGTGCGGTCGGCCCATTCGCCGCTCGCGTGCAGCAGACGCCAGACCGTCGTGCTGACCTGGCCGGCGATCAGCAGCCGCTTCATCATGTCGGGGTCGCCCAGTTCGCCGATGCCGCCCACCAGTTGCACGCCCTGGCGGAGCAGGCGGAAGCACGGATCCGCATCGGCGGCCCATGCCTGCCATTGCGCGAGTTGCCGCGCCGGAACCTGCATGCCGACGTTCGTCAGCACGTAACTCTGCGCAATGATCTTGTGCCCGTGTGCGTCGGTCATGCGCGTCACCACGCAGCGCAGCGTCGGCGGCGCGGACTTGTCCGGGCCTACGCGAAGCTGCACTTCCGCATGGGCTTCGCACTGCATCGCGGCCTTGCCACGGAACATGACCACCCTCGCCTCGCCGAACGCGTATTCGACGCGCGCCAGCGTGCTCGACGCACCGGTCTGCGGATCGATCACACCGGTCGAACCCGGTGCGCGCGCGAGCCATTTCTGTCCTTGCGCCTGCCACTCGGCGATGATCTCGACGGCGGGTAGCCGGGGCAGCATGTGCACGACCGACTTGCCGAGGTCCTGCTGGCGCAGCCATTGCACTTGCCGCGTACCGGGCTTGCGTCGAGTGTCTGCGCCGCCTCGGACAGCCGCCGTCGCCAGCCATTGGTTCGGCGCCGAAAGCGGCTGGCCGCTGCGGTCCGACAGCAGGAGACTGCTCTGGCACTCGTAGGCGTCGCCGCCTTCGTTCGAGCGGAGGCCGACCTGTCCGCTCAACGCGAGCACATGCTTGTCGCAGCCGCCCGCGACCTCGCCGCGGGCGTGCACCATCAGATCCTGCAGCACGGCCTTGTGCCCGATGTTCTCGTCGCCCGCGTTACGCCAGAAGCGGCGCGCGGCCTCGAAGCCGATCGGTGCGCCCGCGAGCGCGCCGGCCACGGTCGCCAGTTCCTGCGCGTCGTGTGCCATGGCACGAATGAGGTTCTGGTATTGCACGCGGAGCCGGTCGGCCTCCGCCCGTGCCTGCACGACCTGTGCCGACGGCGCGACGCCCGAAGGCTCGTCCTGCATGTCGATCTCCGCGGGCACGAACAACGGGTTGTGCCGGCGAGGCTGGAACACGCTGTCCACCAGTTGCGCGCGATCAGCGGGCATCAGGTTTTCCGGCACCTTCTGGCCGCTGGAGATGTAGTGCACCGGCAGCCGATGGCGGATCACGGTGTCGATGAGCGCGCCGGGATGCGTGGCTTCGTCGACCTTGGTGAAGATGCAGCCCGCCAACTCGTTGCTGCCGCCGTGGCGATAGGCGTGCACCACTTCATTGAGCGTGTCGCCGTGGCTGGTCGCATTCAACAGCAGCAGCCGCTTGACCGGGCGATGGCTGTTGCACAGCATCGCGATCTGGTCCGAGACGGCGCGGTCGCGCTGGCTCATGCCGACCGTGTCGATGAGCACCATGTGCTTGTCGCGCAGATCCTGCAGCACCAGGTGCAGGTCGGCGGCATCCTTCACGCCGTACACCGGCACGTTGAGGATCTGGCCGTAGATGCGCAGTTGCTCGTAGGCGCCGATCCGGTAGCTGTCGGTGGTGACCAGCGCGAGCTTGTCGGCGCCGAAGCGCATCACGCAGCGTGCCGCCAGCTTGGCCGTCGTCGTGGTCTTGCCGACGCCGGTGGGCCCCATCAGCGCATAGACGCCGCCTTGCGCCAAAAGGGCATCCTCATCCTCGAACACGGGCACCGCGCGAATCAACTCGGCACGTGCGAAAGTCATGCCTTGCGCGTAGGTCTGGCCCGTGGGCAGCTTCTCCAGCATGGCCTTCGACAGCCGTGCGCTGAAGCCGGCGCCGAGCAGCGTGCGCAGCAGGCGGCCGCGCACCGGGTCCTGGCGCTGCTTGTCGTTCCAGACGACGCTCGCAAGCTGCTCTTCGAGCATGCCGCGCATCGAATGCAGTTCGTTGAGAACGACGTCGGTGTGGACAGTGGCAGGTTGCGGTTCGGACTTCGCCGTCGCCGCAGTCACGGCGGAGGCAACGGCCGTGATCGCCGCAACCGGCTGAGCCGGCGTGTCGGGCACGACAGGCACCGGCGCCTTCGCGGCCACCATGGGCGCCACGCTTTCAAGCGCCTGCGCGACTTCGCCTTCGGCCATGGCCACGATCTCGACGCCGTCGGGCAACGCACGGTTGCTCAGCACGATGGCCTCGGCGCCGAGGGCTTCGCGCACCAGGCGCAATGCTTCGCGACTGGTCGCGGCAACGAATTTGCGAGCCGTGGCCCGCACGTCTGTGGAAATACTCAACCTCTTCCTCCAATGGTGGCGGTGATCTTGATATTGCGAGCGTCAGGGATCTCCGCATGGGAGAGCACCTTGAGTTGCGGCAGGCTGCGCCGCAGGAAACGAGACAGCAGCACGCGCAGGCCGTGTTGAGCCACGAGCACCGGCGCGAGGCCCATCTGCTCCTGTCGTGCGATGGCGGCCTGCGTCTGGCGCAGCAGGTTGTCGGCGAGACCCGGCTCGATGCCGCTGCTGCTGGTCATGGCCTGCTGCAGCACGCCGTCGAGCGAGCCGTCGAGTCCGATGACCTGCAATTCCGTATCGCCCGGGAACAGTTGCTGCACGATGGCGCGGCCGAGCGCAAGGCGCGTCAGCGTCGTGAGTTCGGTCGCATCCTTCACGGTCGGCGCGTGCTCGGCCATCACGTCGAGGATGGTGCGCATGTCGCGGATCGACACTTCCTCGTCGAGCAGGTTCTGCAGCACCTTGTGCAGCGTGCTCAGCGACACGACCTTCGGCACAAGGTCCTCGGTGAGCTTGGGCGCCGTCTTGGCGATCTGGTCGATCAACTGCTGCACTTCCTGGCGGCCAAGCAACTCGGCGGCGTGGGTCTGGATCAGGTGATTCAGGTGCGTCGCCATCACCGTGCAGGCATCGACCACCGTGTAGCCGTAGATCTGCGCCTGCTGCCGGAGATTGCCGTCGATCCACACCGCGGGCAGGCCGAAGGCCGGGTCCTGCGTCACGGTGCCGGTCAAGGTGCCGGTGACCTGCCCCGGATTGATCGCCATCCACTGATTGGGGAAGGCCTCGCCCCGTCCGATCTCCACACCCTTCAGGCTGATGACATAGCTGTTGGGCTTGATCTCCAGGTTGTCGCGGATGTGGACCACCGGCACCAGGAAGCCGATCTCCTGCGCGATCTTCTTGCGGATGCTCTTGATGCGGCCGAGCAGTTCGCCGTGCTGCGACTGGTCCACCAGCGGGATCAGGCGGTAGCCGACTTCCATGCCCAGCGGATCGACCAGCGCGATGTCGTCCCATGTGGCCTCGGTCGTTTCGGTCGATGGCACCACGGCGGCCTGCGCGGCCGCGACCTGCTGCGCCGTCTGCACCGGTTTGCGAAGGAGCACGCGCCGGCCTGCCCAGGCGAGGCCTCCGGCGATCAGCAGGAAGGCCAGATTCGGCATGCCGGGGATCATCCCCATCAGGCCGATGATGCCGGCCGTCAGGAAGAGCACTTGCGGATTGGAGAAGAGCTGGCCGGTCAGCTGGCGGCCCACGTCTTCATCGGTCGTGACGCGCGACACGATCACACCGGCCGCAGTGGAGATCACCAGTGCCGGAATCTGCGCGACGAGCCCGTCGCCGATCGCGAGCAGCGTGTAGGTCGTGCCGGCGGTCGAGAAATCCAGGCCATGCTGGACGACGCCGACCACGAGGCCGCCGATGATGTTGATGACCATGATCAGCAGGCCCGCAACGGCATCACCGCGCACGAACTTGCTCGCACCGTCCATCGAGCCGTAGAAGTCGGCTTCCTGCGCGACCTCGGTGCGGCGCTTGCGTGCGACATCTTCGCCGATCAGGCCGGCATTCAGGTCGGCGTCGATGGCCATCTGCTTGCCCGGCATCGCATCGAGCATGAAGCGCGCGCCGACCTCGGCAATACGGCCTGCGCCCTTGGTGATCACCATGAAGTTGATGAGCACCAGGATGATGAAGACCATCACGCCGACCGCGAAGTTGCCGCCGACCAGGAAGTGCCCGAACGCCTCGATGACCTTGCCCGCCGCATCCGGCCCGGTGTGACCATGCATCAGCACCACGCGGGTGGAAGCCACATTGAGCGACAGCCGCAACAGCGTCGAGAACAGCAGCACGGCGGGGAAGGCAGCAAAGTCGAGCGCCTTCATCGTGTACATGCTGACCAGCAGCACCATCACGGACATCGCAATGTTGAAGGTGAACAGCAGATCCAGCAGGAAGGCCGGCAGCGGCAGCACCATCATGCTCAGGATCATGATGATGAGAATCGGCCCCGCCAGTCCCTTGAACTGGTTGCCGGAGAACAATTGCGTCGGCAGACGCATGAGGTTTGCCATGGAGTTCATGCGGCCTTCAGCGTGTATTCGAGTGATTCGGGAATCGGCAGGTCCTTGGGCGTGCGCGGCGCTTCGCCGCCTTCGTCCTTCCAGCGCTTGAGCTGGTAGACCCATGCAAGCACCTCGGCCACCGCCGTGTAGAGGCCCGACGGGATCTCGTCGCCGAGCTTCGTGTGCTTGTAGAGCGCCCGAGTGAGCGGCGGCGCCTCGAGGATCGCGACCTTGTTCGCCGCGGCGATCTCGCGGATGCGCAGCGCCACCTGGTCGGTCCCTTTGGCCACCACGCGCGGCGCGCGCATATCGCTGTCGACATACTTGAGCGCGACCGCGAAGTGCGTCGGGTTCGTCACCACGATGTCGGCCTTCGGCACCTCGGACATCATCCGGCGCCGCGCCATCGCCTGCTGCTGGCGGCGGATCTGCGCCTTGATGTGCGGATCGCCCTCGCTCTCCTTGTGTTCCTGGCGAAGGTCTTCGCGCGACATGCGCAGCTTGCGGTAGTAGGTCCACAGCTGCCAGGGCACATCGATCAGCGCCACAAGCAGGAGCGCGGCCGCAATCAATGCGCAGTTGCGCCCGACGAACATGATGGTCTGCGGCAGCGCGGCACTCACCGGCAGCGCCATCAGCTGCATCACGCCGTCGATGTTGCGGGAGATGACCAGGTACGCCACGCCGCCGATCAGCGCCGACTTGGCCAGCGCCTTGGTCAACTCGACGAGCGATTGCGTGGAGAACATGCGCACGATGCCGGCGAACGGATCGAGCTTGCCGAAGTTGGGCGAGACCGCCTTGCCCGAGAACAGCCAACCGCCAAGCAACATCGGCGCGACCACCGCGGCCACCACCATCATCGCGAAGAGCGGGGCCAGCGCCAGCAGCGTCTGGAGCGCCATCGCCCCGGTCCGCAACATCATCTGGGACGGGTCGAACACCGCGTCACGTTCGAAGTGCAGGCCCTTTCGCAGCGCGGCGTCGAGGGTGCCCCCGAGAGACGCTGCCGTGAACCACAGGCCGCCGATGGCGGTGCCCAGCATGACCAGTGTGGTCAGCTCGCGCGAGCGGGCCACGTTGCCTTCTTCGCGCGCCTTCTCCAGGCGTCGCGCAGAAGCAGGTTCCGTTTTTTCGAGATCGCTTTCCTCAGCCATGGCTGATTATTCGATTCAAGGGGCCGGAACAATCGCCCGATCAAGCGTGCTATCGCCCTCCTTCTCTGCGAATCAAGTGGTCAGAAACCGAGGCTCTCAAGCAGGTCGTCGACCTGCGACTGATCGGTCACGGCATCGGGGTTGCCCGGTGTGATCTGTGGCCCGTTCAGCAGGTTGCTGCTGCTGATTTCCTGGCGTTTCTCGGCCGGCGAGTTGTCGATCAGCACCTGCAGGAGTTGCGTTTCGACCTCGTTGACCACTTCCATCATCTTCTTGATGACCTGCCCGGTCAGATCCTGAAAGTCCTGCGCCATGAGGATCTCCATGAGCTGCGTGTTGATCGCGCCGGCCTTCTGCGGCACATCCTGCAGGTAGTCGCGGGTGTCCATCACCAGCTCGCGGGCGTAGTCCAGTTCGATCGGATTCGCGAACCACTCGTCCCAGCGCTTGCTCAGCCCCTTCGCATCGTTCGCGAGGCCTTCCTGGAGCGGTTGCGCGACGTCGATGGCGTTGAGCGCACGATGCGCCGCGCGCTCGGTGGTCTCGGCCACGTAGTTCAGCCGGTCCCGTGCGCCGGGAATGGCCTGCGCGGCCTTTTCCACCTGCTTGTCGAGGCCCAGCTCGCGCATGCCTTCACGCAACTGACGCGTCAATTGCCCGATGCGGCCCAGCAACTCTTCGGCGGTGTTCCCCTGTTCGGTGTCGGAGGGGTTTGGGTTCATGGCATGCCCCTTACTTGTTGAGCTTCTCGAAGATCTTGGTGATCTTTTCTTCGAGCGTTGCAGCGGTGAAGGGCTTGACCACATAGCCATTTGCACCAGCCTGCGCCGCTGCAACGATGTTTTCCTTCTTGGCCTCCGCCGTGACCATCAACACCGGCAGCTTGGCCAGATCGGGATCGGCGCGGATGGTCTGCAGCATCGTCAGGCCGTCCATGTTGGGCATGTTCCAGTCCGAGACGACGAAACCGAAATTGCCGCCGCGCAACTTCTCGATGCCGGCCGCGCCGTCTTCCGCCTCGTCGACGTTGAGGAACTCGAGTTCCTTCAGAAGATTGCGCACGATGCGGCGCATGGTCGGGAAGTCGTCCACAACCAAAATTTTGATGCTCTTGTCGATCACGATTTCTCTCACTCCAACAGTTCGTTTTTCAAACCCGATTCGTTCGCGCACCGAAGGTGCGAAGATGGGCCAGCACGCGCCGGCTCATCTCTCCCAGCGGCGCGACTTCGTCAGCCGCGCCCAATGCGATCGCCTCCTTCGGCATGCCGAAGACGACACAGCTCGCCTCGTCCTGTGCCAGGGTGTAGGCGCCGGCCCGCTTCATTCGCAGCAAGCCTTCGGCGCCGTCCTTGCCCATGCCCGTGAGGATCATTCCAATGGCGTTCTTGCCCGCGTGCCTGGCGGCCGAGTCGAACAGCACGTCGATCGACGGCCGATGGCGATTCACCGGCGGCTCCTGGTCGAGATGCGCGACGTAGTTCGCGCCGCTGCGAGCAAGCGAAAGATGGAATGCGCCGGGCGCGATGTATGCATAGCCCGGCAGCACACGCTCGCCGTGCTCCGCTTCCTTGACGGTGATGCGGCAGAGGCCGTCCAGCCGCTGCGCGAAGGAACGCGTGAATCCCGCCGGCATGTGCTGTGCGATGAGCACGGCCGGGCAGTCCGGCGGCAACGGCTGCAGCACCTCGCGGATCGCCTCGGTGCCACCGGTCGAGGCGCCGATGATGATCAGCTTCTCGGTGCTCAGCAGCGGGCTGCGCAGCGGCGCCTCCTGGGGCGCCTCGGCCGTCGATTTCGCCGATCCGCTGTGACGTGCAGGCAGCAGGCGCGCGGCGGAGGCCGTCCGGATCTTTCCGGTGATCAGCTCGGTGTAGTTGAGCAACCCGTCGCGCACGCCGAGACGCGGCTTGGTGACGAAATCGATGGCGCCCAGTTCCAGCGCGCGCAGCGCGATCTCCGAGCCGCGCTCGGTCAGCGAGGACACCATGACCACAGGCATCGGCCGCAGGCGCATGAGCTTGTCGAGGAATTCGAGACCGTCCATGCGCGGCATCTCGACGTCCAGCGTCAACACATCGGGGTTCGTCACCTTGATGAGGTCGCGAGCCACCAGCGGATCGGCCGCGGTGCCGACGACGACCATGTCGGGCTGGCTGTTGATGATTTCGGTCATCACGCTGCGTATCAGCGCCGAATCGTCGACGCACAGCACCTTGATCTTGTTCGCGCTCACCAGCTTCCTTTGTTCTTGACCACGGACATCGCCTCGGCCGTGGCATTGTTGGATCTGTAAGGGATGACGCCCGCGCGAGGCGCGCCCAGCTTGCGGAGAAGCTCGCCTTCCTCTTTCTGAACGAGCCGCACGCCGGCTTGCCCGCGAAGCTTTCGCACCACCGCCTTGCCGCTGGCCGGCATGAAGCACACGCGGCGCGCGTGCTGTCCGCGCAAGTCCTGCGCGGCGACGCTGATGCGCTCGGCGTTCAAGTAGCGCAGCACGAAGTCCGCGTTGCGGTCGCCAATGTTGAGCGTGGTCATGTTCGCGAGCACCGCGGCGCCGCCGAACACCTTGGCCTGCAGGCGGTCGCGGCGTGCACCCGAGCGGATGAGCTCGCGAATGAGCACATCCATCGCGTAGGCCCCGTAGCGCATCGATTCGGTCTGGTCCCGCGCCGTGGCCTCGCCATCCTCGGGCAGCATGAAATGGTTCATGCCCGCGACGCCGTTGTCGATGTCGACGATGCAGGCCGACACGCAGGAACCCAGCACGGTCGTGAGCACGGTGTCGGTCGTGGTCACGTAGTACTCCGACGGCAGCAGCTTCACCGCCATCTCGCCGACGTCGCGATCGAAGTAGTGATGGGTCGCCACCGCGCCCGGCACGGCACTCATGGAGGCCCCTTGGCGCTGCCCCGCGCGAGTTCATACACGGTATGGCCGAGCGGTTTGAAGGTCTGGTTCACAAGCGAGGCGTTCTCGGAGTGACCGGCAAACAGCAAGCCACCTGGCTTCAGCAGCGGCGCGAAGCGGTCCAGCACCTTCTTCTGCGTCGGCTTGTCGAAGTAGATCATCACGTTGCGGCAGAAGATCGCGTCCACCGGCTCCTTCACCGACCAGGACGGGTCAAGCAGGTTGAGCCGCGACAACTTCACCATCGCCGCCACTTCGGGACGGATGCGCACCTTGCCGGCGTTCGATCCGGTGCCCTTGTTGAAGAAGCGCCGCAGGCGTTCAGGCGACAGCCGTGCGACCTGCTCATTGGTGAACACGCCGGCGGAAGCCTTCGCGAGCACGGCCGTGTCGATGTCGGTCGCGATCACCTTCGCCGAACCCGCGCGTTCGCCAAGTGCTTCGATCAGCGTGATCGCGATCGAATAGGGTTCCTCGCCGGTCGACGCTGCCGAGCACCAGACGGTGACAGGCTGCTGAACCTTGCGCACATGTGCGGCCAGCACCGGAAAGTGATGCGCCTCACGGAAGAAGGAGGTCAGGTTGGTCGTCAGCGAGTTGATGAACGACTGCCATTCCTCACCGTCCTGGCGAGATTCCAGCAAGTCGAGATACGACGAAAACCCCGCGAGTTGAAGTTCTCGCAGACGACGCGAGAGACGGCTGTAGACCATCTGCCGCTTCTGCTCGCCGAGCGCGATACCTGCGCGGCGATGGATGAGCGTCCTGATCTTCGAGAAGTCGCTATCGGTGAAGAGAAATTCAGTGTTCACGGCCGATGTCTGTGCATGGCTTTCAATGTACATAGCGGGTTCCCGTTGCAATGGGTCGATCAACGGGGCAATTGGGGCGCATATCGCGACGTGCGCTCAATCGGCGCTGTCGAGTGCGCTTGCCTCGTGCGACCAGACCATTGCGGCAAGATGCGCCGCATTGACCTGGCCGGCACTCACGAACAGTGCCTCGGCGCGGCGCGCCGCCTCGTCGCCATCCGTCTCGCAGGCCTCGACGAGTGCGAGGAACGGCGCGTAGACTCCCCCGCGGGAGAGAATCGCCTGCTGCACCGATTCGGCCAGCTGAACCTTGGCCAGCACTTCCGCCATCGGGATGCCCAGCAACTGGTCGATGAGCGAAAGCATGCCGACCACGAACAGGTTGTCGGACTCGCTGGGCGGCAGCATGCCCTGCCCCATCAGTTCGACGAAGCGCCCACGCAGGATGGCCTTCTTCATCATGAACGGCGAGCTGGCCTTGTTGCTGGTGGCGAGCAGCAGCGACAGCCACCGGAAAAGCGGCGAGTAGCCGAGCATCGCGACCGCGTGACGCAAGGACGTGATCTCCACACCCGCGCCGATGGCCGGCGAATTGATGTGGCGCAGCAGGCGGTAGGTCAGTGCCGCGTCGCGCTTCAGCGCCGACTCGATCGAGCGCACGTTCTCGTTGCGCTGAAGCATCTGCATGAGCCGCACGATCAGCACCGACTCCGGCTGCAGCGTGTCGCTGGTCGGTTCCACGGGCGGGCGGGCCTGCATGCCGTCGACGAAGACATCCACGCGCTGCGCGGCCAGGGCATCGAAGTCTTCCCATCCCTTCATACGTGTGGCGAGCAGCTGCATGGGCGGGCGACCCGGCTGTTCGGCGTCGCGGATACGGGCGATCAGCGCCGGGTCGCCTGCCCCCACGTCGAGGTGCGTGATGATCTCCAGCAACTCCGGCTCCTGCGGCAACTCGTGCGCATCGCGCAGCATGAAGCCGAAGCCCTGCTCACGCAGGAAGAGAAGCATCGAGCGCGTATCGGCATCCGCCATGTCCTCGATGTCCATGCAAAGGACCACGTTCTCGGACGGAAGGCTCTGGAGCTCGTTCAGGAAGAGCGCATCGACCGTGACATCGAAATACGCGGTCAACTGCCCAAGGCGCCATCCGCCATTGGCGGAAATGAGATGCTTCGAGATGCACGAAAGCAGCGCCCTGAACTGCGCCGAGGTGTCGGATGCGTCCGCCCCACCAGCGACAGCGCGCCAGCCGAAGCGATAGCCCTTGACGCGCATCCGCGCGTCAAGCTGCAGGGTGTAGCTCACATAGCCGTTGGCCTCGGACGGCTGCAGCGCATCGTCGGCGTCCCGCTGGACAGGTTCATCGGTCGGGCGCACTGCGGAGTCGGGAACGACCGTGTCAGCCATCGGTGTCGAACGGCGGAAAAAATCAAAGCGCATTGCGGGGGTCTCCGTCAGAAGCTCGAATCAAGCACCCCGTCGCAACAGGATGGCCGGGGCAATGCATGTGGATGTCGAAGAGGCTCAAGCCGCGATCGCCGTCATCCTCGAAGCACCGGCCAGCGCTGCCGCGCCCGCTGCTTGCGCGCGCTGGATGCGCGGCATCGCTGCGACGTCGATGATGAAAGCCACGCTGCCGTCGCCGAGGATGGTCGCCGCGGAAATGCCGGGAACCTTGCGGTAGTTGGTCTCCAGGTTCTTCACCACGACCTGGTGCTGGCCGAGCAGTTCGTCGACCAGCAACGCGAAGCGCGCGTCGTCGGCCTGCACGATGACGAGGATGCCCTGCGTCGGGTTCACCTGCGCGCCAGTCACGTCGAACACGCGGTGCAGTTCGATCAGCGGCAGGTATTCGCCGCGCACCTTGATGACATGGCCGTCGCTGGTGATCGAATGCAGGTGCTCCGGCAGCGGCTGCAGCGACTCGATCACGTAGCTCAAAGGCAGGATGTAGGCCTCGTTGCCGACCTTGACGGACATGCCGTTGAGGATCGCCAGCGTCAGCGGCAGCACGATGCGCGTCGTGGTGCCGTGTCCGCCGCGCGAGTGGATTTCCACGTGTCCGCCCATCTCCTGGATGTTGCGCTTGACCACGTCCATGCCGACGCCGCGCCCGGAGATGTCGGTGATCTGCTCCGCCGTCGAGAAGCCGGGCGCGAAGATCAATTGCCAGACTTCCTCGTCCGGCATCGACTCGTTCACGGCCAGGCCCTGTTGCATGGCCTTGGCGAGAATCTTCTCGCGGTTCAGCCCGGCACCGTCATCGCTCACCTCGATCACGATGTTGCCGCCGTGATGCTGCGCGGACAGCAGCAGTTGGCCCGTCGCCTCCTTGCCCTTGGCGAGCCGGATGTCGGGCGTCTCGATGCCGTGGTCGAGGCTGTTGCGCACCAGGTGCGTGAGCGGGTCGACGATGCGTTCGATCAGTCCCTTGTCGAGCTCCGTCTCCTTGCCGAAGGTGTCCAGCCGGACCTGCTTGCCGAGCTTGGCGCTGACATCGCGGATCACGCGCGGGAACCGGCTGAATACATAGTCCATCGGCATCATGCGGATGGACATGACCGATTCCTGGAGGTCGCGTGCGTTGCGTTCCAGATGTCCGAGGCCGCTCAGGAAACGCTCGTACGCCACCGGGTCCAGCATCGTGGCCGCCTGCGTGAGCATCGATTGCGTGATGACGAGTTCGCCCACGAGATTGATGAGTTGGTCGACCTTCTCGACGTCCACGCGGATCGAACTGGATTCCTTGGCGCCCGGCGCAGCGGCTTGCGCTGTCGCCACCGGCGCGGCTGCAAGCGCCTGCGGCTTGGCGACCTCGGAAAGCTGCGCCACGGGCGTCACGTTCGCGGGCGGCGCGCCGGTGGGCTCACGTGCGATGTCGATCTGCGATTCGTCGATGACGAAACAGCACACCGCGACGATGTCGTCCGGCTCGCACGTCGTTTCGAGCAACACGGTCAACAGGTCGTTGGCGCGCGTGCGCGACACGACCTCGCCGAGGTTGCCCAGTTCGTCCGCCAGCAGGTCGCATTCGCTCTCCGACAGGCGCGCCAGGCGGATGCGCAAGGTACCTGGTGCACCAACCGGCGCAGCGACAGGTGCAGGCGCCGACGTGGACACGGGCGCGGCTACGGGCCTGTCATTGCCGTTGCCGTCTTCCAGCGCAAGTTGCTGAAGCACCGCACAGATTTGCGCGACTCTCGCAGGCTCGGGTTCTTTGCCAGCCTGGTAGGCGTTGAGTTGTTCCAGCAAGGCGTCCTTCGTTTCCAAAAAGGCATCGATCATCGGACCGCTCAGGCGCAGTTGGCCATGGCGTGCCCGGTCCAGGAGGTTCTCCAGCAAGTGCGTTGTTTCGGTCAGCGCGGCGAAGCCGAAGGTGGCCGCGCCGCCCTTGATCGAATGGGCCGCGCGAAAGATGGCGTTGAGTTGCTCGCTGTCCGGCGACGCCACGTCGATTTCGAGGAGCAATTGCTCCATCTGCGCCAGAAGCTCGATCGCTTCGACAAAGAATGCTTGGGAAAACTGACTGAGGTCCATCTTGATGTTCGCTGTTATTGCGTCGGGGCCGAAGGCTTGAAGGACGTCGACTTCATGTTGTCGCTGCCGGCATCCGCGGACAGCGACGTGCCGGCCCGGGTCGTGGCGACTTCGCCGCTGTTCTCGCGTTCGATGCGCTCCTGTGTCTGCCGGTTGAGCAGGATGATGCTGATGCGCCGATTGATCGGATTGCGCGGATCCGCGTTGTCCAGATGCATGCTGTCGGCGAGGCCCACGACGCGAAGGACCTTGCCCTCGGTCATGCCGCCGGTCACCAGTTCGCGGCGCGACGCATTGGCGCGATCGGCGGACAACTCCCAGTTGCCATACGCCTTGTCGCCGTTGGTGTAGACGATCGAATCGGTATGGCCCGACAGCGTGATCTTGTTCGGCAGGTCGTTGAGCGTGGGCCCCAGCTCTCGCAGGATCGCGCGCATGTGCGGCACCACGCGTGCACTGGCGAGATCGAACATCGGGCGCTTCTCGCTGTCGACGATCTGCAGGCGAAGGCCTTCTGTCGTGATGTCGATCAGGATCTGCGAACGGAACTGCTTGAACACCGGGCTGTTCTCGATGAGGGAATCCAGCCGCTTCTTCATGTCGGCAAGGCGCGCGGCGTCTTCCATCTCTTCGCGCTCGGCGTCGGAGAGCTTCACTTCGCCTTCCGTCTGCACGATGTCGGCGCCGCCGCCGGGAATCATGCTCGTGCTCAGGCTGCTCTTCTCGCCGCCGGCCAGCGCGACCTTCAAGGGCATGCGGAAGTGCTCGGCGATGCCCTCGCGCTGCTTGGGCGACGAAATGGACAAGAGCCACATGACAAGGAAGAAGGCCATCATGGCCGTCATGAAGTCGGCATAGGCGATCTTCCAGCCGCCGCCGTGATGGCCGCCGCCGCCGGCTGCGGCGACACGCTTCACGACGATGCGGTTCTTGTCTGCGCTCATGCTGAGTCGGCCCCGGCGCTCAACGCGCCTTCACTTCGCGGACGTGGTCGTCCAGTTCGATGAAGGAAGGACGCTCGGTCGAGAAGAGCACCTTGCGCCCGAACTCCACGGCCAGTTGCGGTGCATAGCCGTTCAGGCTTGCGAGCAGCGTGACCTTCGCGCACTGGTAGACCTTCATGCCCTCCTCCACCTTCTGGTCGATGACGGTCGCCAGCGGCGTCACGAAGCCGTAGGCCAGCAGCACGCCGAGGAAGGTACCGACCATCGCGTGCGCAATCAGCGCGCCCATTTCCGAAGGCGGCAGGTTGGCCGAACCGAGCGCATGCACCACACCCAGCACCGCCGCGACGATGCCCAGCGCAGGCAACGCATCGGCCACGCGCGCGAGACTGTGCGAAGGCACTTCGGCTTCGTGGCGGATGGTTTCGATTTCATGGTCCATCAGCGCCTCGATCTCGAAGGCGTCGGTGTTGCCGCTGATGACCAGGCGCAGGTAGTCGCAGAGGAACTCCATCACGCCGGCGTCGGCCATGATCGATGGATAGCGATTGAAGATCTCGCTTTCGCCGGGGCTTTCGACGTCGGTCTCCAGCCGCATCATCCCTTCCTTGCGCGCCTTGGCGAGCAGCTCATACAGGAGCGCGAGCAAGTCCATGTAGAGCTGCCGGTTGTGCTTGGACGAGCGCAACAGCAAGGGCAGTTCCTTCATGGTCGCCTTGATGACCTTGCCGTTGTTGCCCGCGATGAAGGCACCGAGCGCGGAGCCGCCGATCATCAGCAACTCGACCGGCTGGAACAGGACGCCGAAATGCCCGCCCATGATGCCGTAGCCCCCGAACACGGCCCCGAGGACCACCAGATAACCAACCAGCACGAGCACACGCGTCCCCTTTGCCCTCAGGCGTCAAATCAAAAAAGCTTGGATCCCGGACCAGGAACTGTTCAGTGGGCGCCGGTCCCCGTGGCGGCCGCGAGGACGGGTTCGACCACCTCGGGGATCGACGCGTCGGGAGCCTCGGAAATGGAACGCGCTTCGTGATCCGCCCCGATGCGCCTCGGGCCGCGCGCCTTGCCCGCGCGCGAAGGCGGCCGGCAGAGAACGCATACGTAACCGCGCTTGTTGTCGTGCGCGTGGGCGACGAATTGACCGCCGCACCGGCTGCACGTGCTCAACTGGAGCATGTCGCTGTCGAAAAAACGCACCATGGTGTAGGCGCGCGTGAAATCCAGCACAACTTCGCCGCCGTGCGCCTCGATTTGCTCCAGATAAAGGCGATAACTCTTGATCAATGCCTGGAGTTCGCTTTCATTGGCTTCGACCAGCATGAAGCGATACATGTTGTAGAACATGGACGAGTGGATATTGGCCAGCCAGGTCATGTACCAGTCCGTTGAAAACGGCAAAAGGCCCTTGGGCGGCGAAACACCTTTCAATTCCTTGTAGAGCCTTATCAAGCGCTCACGACTGAGTCCGACTTCCGCCTCCAGGAATTGAAGGCGGGCGCCGAGCTCGATGAGCTCAATTGCCAATTGAACCTGGCGAACCTCGCCGAGAACGCTCTTTTTTGTCATGCCAATGCGTCCGCTTCACGCGCCTGCATTTGACGCGCGGCCATGAGGATCGACATGTGCGCCTGCTGCAGCGTCGTGTCCTTGCCCTCTCCGAAGACCGCAAACATGGGATGGTCGTCGAGGCGAAAGCTGCAAAGCAGAAAGTTCGAAGCCGCCAATTTGACGATTTGCGTGAGCGACATATTGGCCAACAAATCCGCGAGCTCACGACCGACACCCAATCTATACATTGCTGCGGCACGATCTTGCTTGGCAAGTTTTTGTGCAAGCAGCATATAGGCGAGATTGATGTCGCCGATCTCCTTCGAGATCTCGCCATTCGTCACGCCGCTGTCATTTTCCAATTCCACTCTGCACTCCGTTTGATTCAGTATGTAGTCTAAACACAAAATTTAACATCTTTAACACTTGTCAGACAGTCATCTCGGAAAGTGAGACTTTTCTGACAGGCCCGTCAGGAACCTCTTGAAAGAGAAACCGTTGCACTGCACGATGTAAGTAAATTTCATACAGTTAAACATCCGGAGTCGTTCAATTTAAAGTATTAGTAAAGTATTAACAATCCGATCTGTGCTCGAAATGACATCCGAATTGAGAATCCCGATTCAATGAATTTTCATTTTCATGAAACTAAAAGTATCAATTCAAAATAAATAGTGTGAAATATTTCATGCCAAACGCCCTGCCGGGGCGCCCGCGACACGTTCGAGACCATGGATCCAGACCATGATCTCGGCCACGGCGAGGTAGAGCTGCGGCGGGATCTGCCGGTCGAGGTTCACTTGCATGAGCAGCTTGACCAGGTCCGGCGACGAATGGACGTACAGCCCGTTGGCCTTCGCCTCTCGCATGATCGATTCCGCCACCACGCCGTAGCCCTTGGCCACGACGACCGGCGCCTTCGAGGGATCCGCGCGGGACAGCGCGACCGCGCCTTGACGTTCGTCCGCAGGGAGGTTCATGGCTGCTCCATCGCATCGACACGAAATTCCTGCAGGTGCAGCCCCGCTGTCTGCAGACGCAGCGAGAGTTCGCCGCTGTCGGCACGCAAGCGCGCGATCGTCGATGCTTCGCGCGCTTTCAGTCGTGCCTGCACGCTCGGGCCGGCGAGGCTCAGGCGGAGGTCCACCGAACCCAGCCGGGGCAAGTCGAGCGATACCATGGTCGACCATGGTCGAGGCGCTTCCGCCTCTTCGGTGGCACCGCGACCTTCGCGTTCGTCGATCTCCTGATGGATCGACCAATCCATCGATACGCCCGGCCAGGCCTGTCCATTCCATCTGAAGACGGCCGTGGCCAGCAGATCGAGTTGCTGGTGCACCAGCGTCACGGCTTGTGGATGAATCACCTCGGCAGCAGGCGATCGGTCGCCCTGCAACTGCGGCGCAGCCTGTGGCCTCGCATCCGCACGCGGCGCGGGCGCACTGTCGGCCGCGCTCGGCGAAGTCAACGGTGTCCACTGCGCTTGCGGCTCGCGCGCCATCTGCTCGATCGTGCGAGTTCCGCCGGCGAACTCGATCAGATGCGATTCATAGAAGAGTCCGCTGTCCGATACCGTCTGCGAAAGCGCCCTTGCGAGGACGGCCGCGGACGGCGTCTGCACGGAAGGCCATGCGGGCGCCGGGCCGCGCACGGGACCGGCATCGCCATGAAGATCCGCCAGCACGGCGCTGATGACGCGCGCCGCGACTGAGAGCTCCGCCTGCACCGATCCCGGCCCACCTTCCAGATGTGGCACACCCGCGTTGCCAGCGGGAATCAACCTGTCGAGCGCCGCGTTGGACGGCAGCCGCACGTCGTTGTCGACCCTGCCCACGCCGAGCACCGGACCGGGCGCGCCGATCTCGGTCTCACCCTTGATCGCGAGCACGTCCGGCCGCGGCGAAGACTTCGCGGTCAGCAGGGAATCGATCAATCCGGACAGTCCGATCATGGCGATTTCACCGGGTCAGTGCGCAGGGCCGTAGGCCTTGCCGAGGCTGCGCTGCTGGCTCAGCAAGCTCATGCGCTCGATCAGTTGCACGATCTGCGGCTTGACCAGCGCGCACACTTCCTCCTGGTCGGCACGGATGCTTTCGATGAGCCGCCGCGTCTCTTCGAACTGCGTCGGATCGAGCGTCTCCAGCGGCTGAAGAACCTTCAGCCGGTCGACAATCACCGCGCATTGGGCTTCCAACGCAGGAAGCCGCCCCCATTCCTTCGCGCGCGCCAGTTCGGCCATGAGCGACACGCTCGAGGCCAGCTGGCTGTAGCAATGCACGACTTCACTCCTGGTAGCCATTTCTTCCCTTGTGGATTCGTTGGGTCTCGTGCATGTCAGGCCGCCACGGCGGGACCGGTTTCGATCTCGCGCCAGGCCGATGCGATGTTGTCGAGCAAGCCATCGGCTTCGTCGAGCGCCGTGGCGTCGTTGCGCAGGTTGGCGTGGAGCAGCCGCAGGACGATGTAGTCGTAGAGCGAAGAGAGATTGCGCACCAGCTCGGCACCGGCCGGGCCCGCTGCCTCGGCGTCGAGGCTCGCCTTCAGTCCGTTGTCGACGATGTTGACGGCATTGGAGATCGCCTTGCCCTTGGCTGCGATGTCGTTGGCCGCAAGGTGATGTCGCGCCATGCCGATCGCCGTGCGCGCGCCGTCGAACAGCATGCAGATCAGCTGATGCGGCGACGCGCTCATCGCGCCGGATTCGACACCAACGCGCGCATAGGCATTCGCGCCGGTCCTGAAGCTGTGGGGGGTGTACATGGTCGTCTCCTCGCGATCCGGGCTACTTGCTGCTGCTGCTCATCGCATCGAACTGCTGCTTGAGGTAGGTCATGGTGTTGTTCATGCTGCTGACGAGCACGTCGAGCTGCGTGAACTGCGTCCGATAGCGGTCCATCGTCGCGTTGACGCGGTCCTGCATGTCGTTGTATTGCTTGCTGAGATCGTCCAGCGTGGAGTTCACGCCGTCGGTGGCGGCAGTCAGCGCGCCCTGGGTCGAGGTCAGGTCCGTGACGAGCGCGCTGATCTGCTTGCCGTAGCCCGCGGTGCTGTTGCTCGCGCTCGAGAACAGGGCGGCGACGCCATTCATGTTCCTGGTCATGGCGCTGCTGAGCTTGGTCGCGTCCAGCGCCAGCGTGCCGTCCTTCTGGAACGAGATGCCGACCTCGGACAACACCTTCATGTCGTTCGGGCCGCCGCCCTGCGGCGTGGTCAGCGTCTGGCGCACTCGCGCCAGCAGGTTGCGCAAGGTCTGGTCGCCCGTCAGCGCCGCGCCGGTCTTGGTGTCGGCGTTGTAGGCCGAGAGACTCGTCGCGGTGCTCTGCAGGGTGTTGTAGGCATTGACGAACGCATTGACCGCGGAGCTCACGACCGAGGTGTCCGTCGTCATGCTCAGGCTGCTAGTCCCGACCTTCGTCAGCGACAGCGTGGTGCCCTGGATCGCCTCCGCAACGTTGTTGCTCGCGCTGACCACGTCGATGCCGTTGACGTTGAGCTTGGCGTCCTGCGCAGCCGCGGTCTGCCGCAGCGATTGCGTGCCTGCGGGGTCGTAGCCCAGCAGGCCTTGCAGCGCGCTGTCACCGTCGACAGAGATCTTCATGGTCGACGATGCGCCCGACTGGGTCGAGGTGAGCACCAGGCGGAACGGCGTGCCGCTGCCGTCGTTCACCACGCTGGCGGTGACGCCGGCGTTTGCCTTGTTGATCGCATCGCGAATGCCTTCGAGCGTGTTGGTGCCGGCGCCGACGGTGACCGACAAGGCAGTGCGGCTCGCATCCGCGTCGAAGGTGGCGCCGGTGTATTGGCCGGTCGTGGTGTCGAGCGAGCCGCCGCTGATCGATCCGAACTGGATGGTGATCGTGCCGCTTCCAATCGCCGTCTTCGAATTCGCCTGTCCCGTCGAAACCAGCGACTGCGACTGCGCCAACTGCGAGACGCTGATGGCGTAGTTGCCCGCGACGGCATTGCTCGCCGTGACGGCGGAAAGCACGTCGGTGCTGCCCACCGATGCCTTCACCGTGCTGAAGAGCGTCGGGTCTGCGAGCTTGTCCCCGGCGGTCTTGAGCGTGTTCAGGGCGCTCTGGATCTGCGCGTAGGCCGACAGCTTGCTGGTGTAGCTGGTCGCCTGCGTCTGGATGTCCTGCAGTGGCTGGTTCTCCGCGGTCTGGAGTTGGGTCAGAAGGCTCGAGAGGTCGAGGCCGGAGCCGACGCCCAGGCTGCTGATGGAAGTGGTCATGCTGCTTTCTCTTCTTTCTGTTCTTCGCTTTTCTCTGCGGCCTGCCCACCAGGCAAGCCGCAGGGAAAAGCGCAGGCATGCGGCCGGAGCCCCACGCCCGCGCCGCACTGATTAACGCAGCAGCGAGAGCACGCCTTGCGTGGTCTGGTTCGCCTGGGCCAGCACGGAGGTACCGGCTTGCTGCAGGATCTGTGCGCGGGTCATGTTCGACACTTCCACTGCGTAGTCGGCATCTTCGATACGCGAACGGGCGGCCGACAGGTTGTTGGTCGTGTTGTTCAGGTTCGTGATGGTCGATTCGAAGCGGTTCTGCACGGCACCCAGTTGGCTGCGGAGCGTGTCGACGTCGGACAGTGCCGCATCGATCGAAGCGAGCGGATCGGGGTTGAGCTGGTCGCTCACCGTCACCTTGCCGGTGCTGTCGACGTCGGCCTTGTAGTAGACGTCGCTGCCGTTCTTCGTGCCCTTGACCACGTAGCCGCCGTCGGTGCCGTCGGCGTTGGTGACCTTGTGCAGCGAGAGGTTGGTGCCGACCGAAGTCGCGCTCAGGCCGGACAGGTCGGCCGTGACTGCGGGCGTCGAGTTCGGGACTTCCGAGGTCTTCTGGACCACGGACACGCTGGCGGCCGGCGTCACGGCGGCACTGCTGCTGTCGTACGTCACCTTGCCGTTGGTCATGTCGAGGCTGGCAGAGTAGTAGGTCGTACCGCCATCCGTCGATGCGTACATGCTGCCGGAGCTGTCCACGTAGAACGTCGGCGCCGCTGCGGTGTTCGTGTCCTTGAACTTGACGTTGGCAACGTCGATGGTGACCGTGCCTTCGGCCAGATTGCCCGACGTGACTTGCGTAGCACCGGCCGGTGCGGTGGTCGATCCCGTGCTCGAGTCGTATTCCAACTCGCCGGTCGTGTTGTTGTAGCCGCTTACCGCGTAATAGTTGGTGCCGTCGGAGACCCATTGCTGGCTCGGGTCGGTGTCGCTGACGAAGACTTGCGACGGGCCAGGGGTGGCGTTGGTGTCGTCGGCCGTCAGGTCGAAACTGGTCGGTGCGGACGATGCCGGAACCAGCGTGGTCGTTGCAGCGGTTGCCACGGTCGACAGGTCGACCGACTTCTTCGTGAGGTCGAGGTTGCCCAGGCCGAGCGTGGCGGACGTGATCTTCTTCAGGTCGATGTCGATGGTTTCGCCGTCGTTGGCGCCAACCTGGATGCTCAGCTTCGAGTCGCTGGCGAGCACGTTCACGCCGTTGAAGTTCGTCTGTGCCGACACGCGGTCGATTTCATCGAGGCGCTGCTTGATTTCAGCCTGGATCGAGGACAGGTCGCTGTCCGAGTTCGTGCCGTTGGCGGCCTGCACCGACAGTTCGCGGACGCGCTGCAGGTTGTTGTTGATTTCGTTCAACGAACCTTCGGTCGTCTGAGCGAGCGAGATGCCGTCGTTGGCGTTGCGGGCGGCTTGCGTGAGACCCTTGACGTTCGCGGTGAAGCGGTTGGCAATGGCCTGGCCGGCAGCGTCGTCCTTGGCGCTGTTGATGCGCATGCCGGAAGACAAACGCTCGATCGCCGAATTCAGCGAGCTTTGCGACTTGTTGAGGTTGTTCTGGGCAACCAGCGAGAGGTAGTTGGTGTTGATGACTTGCGTCATTCTCGACTCCTAGTAAGAAAGGTTGAAGGCACTTGGACCGTAACGCTGGCTCTTGCCCTTGCAGGCTTTTGATTCCACCGTTGGATGAGTTATCGACCGGGCCTCTCAAACCTTTAGGGTGCGAGCGAAAAAAAGCGCGCCGACAAATCAGGCGGGCAGATTCATCACTTCCTGATAGGCGGCGACCAGCCGGTTGCGCACCTGCAAGCCGGTCTGGAAGGCGACGTTGGCCTTCTGCAAGTCGACCATCACGTCGTTGAGCGCAATGCCCGGCTTGCCGAGTTCGAAAGCCTCGGCCTGGCCGTAGGCCTGCGTCTGCGCGCCGCTGATGTTGTCCAGCGAACGCTTGAGTTCGGCGGCGAACCCCCCCGTCTCGACGGAGGCGGCGGCGGACGTGGTCGGAACACAGTCCGCCTGCAGCGCGGTGACCCGCATCTGTTGCAAGACGGACTCGATGGCGGCGATGGACATGGGAGATCTTTCTCTTGAGGGCTTTCAGCGTACCAAGGGGAGGTCCCTATGCAAGCCGCCAACAGACGGGAAAACCCACCGCTGTTCAGCCCATCGATTTTGTTACGACTGCTGACAATCGATCGCGAAACGACAAGCCTGTTGACCCGATCAACGACCTCCGGCATGAACCCTGAACAACGAATCTCCACCTTCAACATGACGACGGACGGCGCCAGCGCCCCGGCCATGAAGAGGACTCGCCCATGAGTTCTGCGGCATCCGCGGGCTTGGCGCCGACAGCGCCCTCGCTCCCCCCGGTCCTCGAACGGCTGCGCGCCCAACCCAAGCTGCCGATGATCCTCGGCGCGGCCGCGCTGGTGGCGGCGGCCGCGGCGTTCACGCTCTGGAACCGCGGCCCGGACTACAAGGTGCTCTACACCAACGTGTCCGACCGCGACGGCGGCGCGATCATCGCGTCGCTCCAGCAGATGAACGTGCCCTACAAGTTCGCAGAAGGCGGCGGCGCGATCCTGGTGGCTGGCGACAAGGTGCCCGAAGTGCGGCTGCGGCTCGCAGCGCAGGGCTTGCCCAAGGCGGGCGGCGTCGGCTTCGAACTGATGGACAACCAGAAGTTCGGGACCAGCCAGTTCGCGGAACAGGTCAACTACCAGCGCGCGCTCGAAGGCGAACTCGCGCGGTCCATCGAATCCATCGGCACGGTCGAAGCGGCGCGCGTGCATCTCGCGCTCCCCAAGCCGTCGCTCTTCGTGCGCGAGCAGAAGAAGCCCTCGGCGTCGGTCGTCCTGACGCTGCAACGTGGCCGCAGCATCGATGAAGGCCAGGTCAGCGCGATCGTCCACATGATCTCCAGCAGCGTGCCGGAGCTCGACGCGAAGAGCGTGACGGTCGTCGACCAGCGCGGCAACCTGCTTTCGGCCGCCAACAGCGGCGCGCGCGGCCTGGACGTGAGCCAGCTCAAGTATGTGCAGGAAATCGAGCAGGGCTACATCCGCCGCATCGAAGCCATCCTGCAGCCGATCGTGGGTGCGAACAATGTTCGCGCGCAGGTCGCGGCCGACGTGGATTTCTCAGTCGTCGAGCACACCGACGAGAAGTACCAACCCAATCAGAACCCCGGCTCGACCGCGATTCGCAGCCAGCAGTCGAGCGAATCGAGCCAGCACGGCGCCCCGCCGCCCGGCGGCGTGCCTGGCGCGCTGACGAACCAGCCGCCGGTGAATCCGACTGCGCCGATCAGCACGCCCAAGCCGCCAAATCCCGCCGCGCCGGGTGCGCAGAGTGCACAAGGTGCGCAGGGAACTGCGAAAGCGGCCGCTGCTGGGGCCGCTTCGTCGGTCACGGCCTCCACGCCGACCGGCCCCGGCAGTTCGCGCAAGGATGTCACGACGAACTACGAACTCGACCGCTCGATCCGCCATGTCCAGCAAGGCGCCGGTGCCGTCAAGCGCCTGTCGGTCGCGGTGGTCGTGAACTACAAGGAAGCGAACGACGGCGGCAAGACGGCAGCGCGGGCATTGACGCCCGTCGAGATCGACCAGATCAAGAACCTGACCAGGGAAGCGATGGGTTTCAGCCCGGAGCGCGGCGATTCGATCAACGTGGTCAACAGTCCCTTCGCCGACGACCGCGAACCGGCCGCACCCGAAGTTCCGTACTGGCGCGACCGCGACAACATCGAACTCGCCAAGGGCATCGGCCAATACCTGCTGCTCGCCGCGCTCGCGCTCTTCGTCTGGTTCGCCGTGCTGCGGCCCCTGCTGCGCAAGCACCTGGCACCGCCGGAGCTGCTGCCTCCGCCGGTGGTCATGGTCGAAGAACAGCCAATGTTGCCGCCCGCCGAGGAACAGGCGCAGATCTCGCCCGAAGAAGCCCTGCGCATACGCGAATCGACGCGCCAGAAGGCCGACATGGACTACGCACATCAGACCGCCAACCAGGATCCCAAGCTGGTGGCGACGCTGATCCAGCACTGGATGAACAGCAATGATCAGTGAAACCGGAACCCGCAAGAGCGCCATCCTCCTGATGGCACTGGGCGAAGACCGTGCAGCCGCCGCGCTGCACCATCTGCCCACCGCCGAAGTGCAGACCCTGGGCCTGGCCATGGCCAAGCTCAACTCGGTCTCGAAGGATGAACTCAATGCGGTGCTGGCCGAGTTTCGCCACGAGACCGAGCAACTGTCCGCACTGCACCTCGGATCGAGCAGCTACATCCGCGCCGTGCTCAGGAAGGCGCTCGGCGAAGACCGCGCCAGCAATCTGCTCGAAGACATCCTGCAGGCCGAAGAGCCGCACAGCGGCATCGAGCGCCTCAACCAGCTCGAAGCCAGCGAGGTGGCCGAACTCATCCGCGACGAACATCCGCAGATCCTCGCGACGGTCCTCATCCACCTGGACCGCATGAAGGCCTCGGAGGTGCTCGAGAAGCTGCCGACGCGCCTGCGGCACGACGTCATCATGCGCATCGCCACCTTCGGGGGCGTGCAGCCGTCGGCGCTCAACGAGCTCACGGACGTGCTCACCGAAATGCTCTCGGGCCAGGGCCTCAAGCGCAGCCGGCTGGGTGGCGTCAGGACCGCGGCGGAGATCGTCAACCTCATGGCGAGCGCGCAGGAGGAAGAAGCGATCGCCCACGTGCGGGAGGCCGACGAGGCCCTTGCGCAGCGCATCGTCGACGAGATGTTCGTCTTCGAGAACCTGCTCAGCCTCGAGGACCGGAGCATCCAGCGCCTGCTCAAGGACATCGAGTCCGACTCGCTCATCATCGCGCTCAAGGCCGCGCCGCAGGATCTGCGCGACAAGTTCCTCAACAACATGTCGCAGCGCGCCGCCGAGACGCTTCGCGAAGACATGGAGCTTCGCGGTCCGGTCCGTGTGTCGCAGGTCGAGGCCGAACAGAAGACCATTCTGCAGGTCGCGCGCCGCCTCGCCGAGGCCGGCGAAATCGTGATTGCCGCACCGGGTACCGATGACTTTGTCTAAGCACAACTTCGCGGCCGGCGCGCGCAGCCGCCTCGCGTCCGCCTATACGCCGGCCGCCAGCCCGGCCAGTGCGCCTCCTGCGCCGAAACATCCCAAGCCCGTGTTGTCGGCCTGGCAGCGCTGGGAGATGGACACGCTGATCGAACCCACGCCGCCCACGTCCACGGCGCGGCCTGCCATCGCGCCTGCCGAGATGGCGCCCTCCCCTGTACTGATCCATGCCGCGGAACTGGCGCAACTTCGCCGCGAAGCGCGCACGGCCGGCGAATCCGAAGGCCGTCGCGAAGGACGGGTGAAGGGCCACGCCGAAGGCCTTGCCGAGGGCCGTGCGGAAGGCCTGGCTGCCGGGCTTGCCGCTGCCAGCGCGCACGCGGAGCATCTGCGTGCGCTCGCCACGAGCCTGCCCGAAGCCATGCGCCGCGCCGAGAGCGAACTCGCCGATGCGCTCCTGACGCTGGCCCTCGACGTGGCACGGCAGGTGGTCCACCGCACCTTGCGCGCCGAACCCGAATGGGTGCTGCCCTTGGTCCAGGACCTTCTGCATGCCGAGCCTGCATTGCAGGGCGAACCCCGCCTGCTGCTGCATCCCGACGACGTGGCGCTGGTGAAGAGCAGTCTCGGCAATGAACTTCAGTCCGCGGGCTGGCAAGTGCGTGCCGACGAGACGATCTCGCGTGGCGGATGCCGCGTGCAATCGGCGAGCGGCGAAGTCGATGCCAGCCTGGAGATGCGCTGGAAAAGCGTCACAGCCGCTCTTCAACGCGATGCCGACGCGCAAGGGGTCTGAGCCGATGACGACCGTGACGGCCCAGGGCACTGCTCCCAATCCCCATCTGGCGTCCTGGCTCGCGACGCTGGCGAAGGCCCGCGCCGACGTGAGCCAATGCGCAATGACCACGCAGTCGGGCCGGCTGACGCGCGCCGTCGGCCTCGTGCTGGAGGCCGTGGGCCTGCAATTGCCCGTCGGCAGCGACTGCCTGATCGAATTGCCGCCGGGGCATCCGCAACGCCATGCGGAAGCCGAAGTGGTCGGCTTCGCGGGTGATCGCCTGTTCCTGATGCCGCAAAGCGAAGTGGCCGGCCTGCTGCCCGGCGCACGCGTCATTGCACGGCCCGGCACAGCCGGCTCCGCACTGACCGGCGACGCGCACACCAAGCGCCTGCCGGTCGGCGAAGGCATGCTCGGCCGCGTGGTGGATGCCGCCGGACGGCCACTCGACGGCCTGGGTCCGCTCGACATCAGCCGCAAGGTGCCGCTGTCATCGCCGCCGATGAACCCGCTGTCGCGCGCGCCGATCGACTCGGTGCTCGACGTCGGCGTGCGCGCCATCAACGCGATGCTCACCGTCGGTCGCGGCCAGCGCATGGGCCTCTTCGCCGGCTCCGGCGTGGGCAAGAGCGTGCTGCTGGGGATGATGGCGCGCTACACCAGCGCCGAAGTGATCGTCGTCGGCCTGATCGGCGAACGCGGGCGCGAAGTCAAGGACTTCATCGAGAACACGCTGGGCGAAGAAGGCCTGGCGCGCGCCGTCGTCGTCGCCGCACCGGCGGACAACTCGCCGTTGCTGCGCCTGCAGGGCGCGGCCTATGCCACCTGCCTGGCCGAGTATTTCCGCGACCAGGGCAAGGACGTGCTGCTCATCATGGATTCGCTGACGCGCTACGCGATGGCGCAACGCGAGATCGCGCTCGCCGTGGGCGAACCGCCGGCCACCAAGGGCTACCCGCCTTCGGTGTTCGCAAAGCTGCCCGCGCTCGTGGAGCGTGCCGGCAACGGCGCACGCGACGCCGACGGCCGCGGCGGCTCGATCACCGCCTTCTACACGGTGCTCTCCGAGGGCGACGACCAGCAGGACCCGATCGCCGATTCGGCGCGCGCCATCCTGGACGGCCACGTCGTCCTCTCCCGCACCTTGGCCGAGGCGGGGCACTACCCCGCCATCGACATCGAGGCCTCCATCAGCCGCGCGATGACGGCGCTGATTCCGCCGACGCAGTTCGACGTGGTGCGCCGCTTCAAGCAGATGCTCTCCCGCTACCAGCGCAATCGCGACCTGATCAGCGTCGGCGCCTACGCGCCCGGCCACGACGCGCAGCTTGACCAGGCGATCGCGATGTACCCGCGCATCGAGGCCTTCCTGCAGCAGGCCATGGAAGAGCGTACCGACTACACCGCCTCGATCGAGCGCATGCGCAAGCTCTTCGAAGCGGCCTGAACCCCGCACCCGTGCAAACGCAGCAAGGAACACCATGCCCCAGCGACTCCCCCTCGACACGCTGACCGACCTGGCCCGCACGCAGACCGACGATGCCGCACGACGACTCGGCGTGCTGCAGAACGCACAACTCAGCGCGGCCCAGAAACTCGAGATGCTGCTGCAATACCGCAAGGACTACGAGATCCAGCTGCAGGCGCTGATGAGCGAAGGCCTGCCCACCGCGAAGTGGCGCAACTACCAGGCCTTCCTCGGCACGCTCGACGGGGCTATCGAGCAGCAGCGCGCCATCGTCGCCCAGGCGGACAACCGGCTCGACCTGGGCCGCCACGACTGGCAGCACCACAAGCGCCGGCTCACCTCCTTCGACACGCTCGCCGAGCGCGTGCGCCGCCAGGAACTGCTGGCCCAGGCCAAGCGCGAGCAGCGCGACAGCGACGAACGATCGGCCCGGAAGTACTTCGACCGCGCCGCCAACCCGACCCTTTGAAGTTTCCGGAATCGCCCATGCCTACCGTCACCTCGCCATCCGTCAATTTCTCGACCACGTCTGCCACATCGGCCGCCTCGGCGCCCGCATCCGGCACGCGCGGTCGCAGTGCCGAGCAACCCGGAGGCCAGGGCTTCGGCGCGGTCCTCGACCGTTCGCGCGCGGCGAGCCGTGCCGACACGGACGAGGCCGCCGAGACCGCGTTGCGCACGACAGGCGCGGGCCGCAAGCCGGCGCGCGCGGGCGAGAAGAAGAGCGAACTCAGCCCCGCCGACGTGATGGCCATGCTCGCGCCGCTGCCCTCGCACGTCGCGCATGCCACGGCCAGTTCCAAGGGCGGCGCGGCCTCCGGTACGAGCGATGATCTGGCGCCGGATGCTGTTCGACGCGCGCTGCCCGGCGACGCCTCGACCCTCGCAACGGCCGCACGGCAAGCCGGCGCAGAGCAAGCGTCCGCAACCGCGACCACAGACGCGGCCAAGGACGATGCCGCGGGTGACGGCGCTGCGGACGCGACGGTTCGCGCCGCCGCACAGGCGTCTGCCGGCGACCCGAAGATTCCGGCAGGCGCCGGGACGGCCACACCCTCACCGACCGCGAACGCAGACGCTGCGGTCACGTCAGCGGTCGCCGCTCTCGCGCCGCAGCCGGCTGCCGGATCCGCGACAACGACCGCCGCTTCGTCGACGAAGGCAGCGTCCGCCAAGGACGCGTCTGTTTCGGTCGCGACGGACAAGATCTCCTCCACACCACCACCCGTCGCAACTGAAAGCGCCAAGACTTCCGCGCCGTTCGCATCCACCGCATCAGCCGAGGCCAGCACCCTCGACGCAGACAGCGGCGCGGCGCCGCAGCCCCTGCCGCAACTCCAGGCGCTCGCCGCGGCCCCGAGCGATCGCGCCGCCGCACCCGCAAGCACTACACCGGTGCTGTCGGTGGCGCCGCCCGTCGGGAGCGACGAATGGGGTCCGGACATCGGCCAGCAGATGATCCGCATGAGCGCCAGCGGCCACCATGTCGCGGAACTCAACCTCAACCCGTCGGGCCTCGGCCCGCTCAAGGTCACCCTGACGATGGGTGACAACCAGGCGCAGGCGATGTTCATGTCCGCACACGAAAGCGTGCGCAAGGCCGTCGAGGCTGCGCTTCCGCAGTTGCGCACGACGCTGGCAGAACAGGGCATCAGCCTCGGCCAGACTTCGGTCGGCGCAGAGACGCGCCAGCCCTTCGGCCAAGGCGGCGCTTTTGCGGACCAGAACCCATCGCGGCCGCAGCAGAGCCCGTCCGACTATCCGGGCGCGAACCGCACCGACACGGCGGCCGCGACGACGCGGATTGCGCCCGCCGCGGCCTCCGTGGGCCGCTCGGGTTCCGGCCTCGACACCTTCGCCTGAAGACGCGCCAAAGGACGGATCTGAAGCGCTTTTCCACGCTTGATCAGCCATTCGCCTGCCGGACAGTTCGCCAAGAATAGACCGAACAAGTTATCAGCTTCATCATGGCTACCTCAACTCCTGTCGCAACCCCCGCCGCTGCCGCACCCCGCTCCTCGAAGCTGCTGATCGGCCTTCTGGTCGGGGTCAGCCTCCTCGCCGCCGGCGGCGCGGCCTACGTCTTTCTCGGCCACAAGGACGCATCGACCGAGGCTGCCAAGGTGGCACCCGAGAAGCCGATCTTCGTGACCCTGGAGCCGCTGACCGTGAACCTCCAGAGCGAAGGCCGCGGCAAGTTCCTGCACGTCGGCATCGCCCTCAAGATGCGCGACGAGCCCGCCAAGGCGCAGGTCGTCGAGTTCATGCCCGAGCTGCGCAGCCGCGCCTTGATGCTGCTGTCCAACCGTGCGCCTGATTCGCTGGTGTCGACCGACGACAAGACCAGGCTCGCCGATGAAATCCGCGCCGAGCTGAACCGCCCCCTGAGCGACAAGTTGCCCGAGCAGGGCATCGCCAGCGTCTCCTTCAACACCTTCGTGGTGCAGTGATCACCTCCAGGCAAGCGACACATGGCCTATGAACAGGTCCTCTCGCAGGACGAGGTCGATGCCCTGCTGCAAGGCGTCACCGGCGGCAGCGTCGACCAGACCGCATCGCCCGCGCCGCCGGCCGACGGGCTTCCAGCCTACGACCTCGGTGCGCCCGACCGCGTGGTGCGCAGCCGCATGCACACGCTGGAGGTCATCAACGACCGCTTCGCGCGCGGCCTGCGCGGCGCACTGCTGAACTTCATGCGCCGCAGCCCCGACATCACGGTCGGATCGGTGCAGATCCAGCAATACGGCGAGTTCGTCCGGCATCTTCCGGTGCCGGCGAACATCAACATGCTGCACATGAAGCCGCTGCGCGGCACGGCCCTCTTCGTGTTCGACCCGAAGCTGGTGTTCCTGGTGGTGGACAACCTCTTCGGCAGCGACGGCCGCTACCACGTGCGCGTCGAAGGCCGCGACTTCACGCGGACCGAGCAGCGCATCATCAAGCGCCTTCTCGACCTCTCGCTGCAGTGCTACGGCGAAGCGTGGAAGCCGGTGTATCCGCTCGACTTCGACTACGTGCGCGCCGAGATGCACGGCAAGCTGGCCAACATCGTCGCACCCAACGAAGTCGTGATCAACACCACGCTGCAGATCGAGTTCGGCCCCATCGGCGGCTTCCTGCATGTGTGCATCCCCTACTCGATGATCGAGCCGATCCGCGACCTTCTGTCGAATCCGATCCAGGACGAGGTCGAGATCGACAAGCGCTGGGTCAAGCAGATGTCAAGGCAGATGCAGGCAGCCGACGTCGAACTCACCGCCGACTTCGTGACGATGTCCTCGACCATTGGCGAAGTCCTGAAGCTCCAGGTCGGCGATGTGCTGCCCATCGAGTTGCCGACCACCGTGGTTGCCAAGGTCGACGGCGTGCCGGTGATGGATTGCGGCTTCGGCACATCGAACGACCGCTACGCCCTGCGCGTGAAAAACATGATCACTCACCAAGACAGCGATTTGAAGAACGACCATGACTGACTTCACCTCTACCGTCAGCGAAGCGGACGACTGGGCCGCAGCGCTCGCCGAGCAGACCTCCTCCACCCAGCCCGCACCGGCGCCGGCCATGACGCAGGTCTTCCAGCAGATCCAGGAAACGCCCGCGGCGCCCGCCGGCGTGTCTGCGGTGGACGTCGCGCGCGTGATGGATGTGCCCGTGCAACTCACTGCCGAGATCGGTCGCACGCGCATCACCATCAAGAACCTGCTCCAGCTCTCGCAAGGGTCGGTCGTCGAACTCGACGGCCTGGCAGGCCAGCCGCTCGACGTGCTGATCAACGGCTACCTGATCGCGCAGGGCGAGGTGGTGGTGGTGAACGAGAAGTACGGCATCCGCCTGACGGACATCATCACGCCCTCCGAGCGCATGCAGAAGCTCGCCAGGTGATGACTCACCCCCAGCCTCCCGGCAAAGCCGGTTCCGCGGGATTCCTGGGCTTTGGCGCTCGGCTTCTGGCGGCGGCGATGGCGCTTGCTGCGTTGCCGGTGCATGCGGTGCTGCCGACAGTGCCCTCGCACGCGGCCGAGGCTGCGCCGGCGGTCGGTACGTCGGGGCTGATGCAGGCCGGTTTCGGCATGGTGGTCGTGCTCGGCCTCATCTTTTTATGCGCGTGGCTCGCGCGGCGATTCGGGCTGCAGCGCTTCGGTGGTGGCCATGTCGTGAAGGTGGTGTCCAGTTCCAGCATTGGCCAGCGCGAGCGCGTCGTCGTCGTCGAAGTCGGCGGCACGTGGCTGGTGCTCGGTGTCACGCCCAACCAGATCAACACCTTGCACACCTTGCCCGCGCAGGCCGTGCCTCATGCCCTCGCGGGCGCCGAACTCGTGGCATCGAAACCCCTCGACCTCTTCGCGCAGAAGCTGCGCGAATCCCTCACCGGCAAGACACGTCCGGCTCCGTGATGCGCACCATTCTTCGTCGAAGCCTTCGAGGCGGCGTCGTGCTGCTCGCCGCCATGCTGCCGCTGGCCGCCTGGACGCAGGGCCTGCCCGGCATCACCAGCACGCCCGGACCCGGCGGCAGCCAGACCTGGTCGCTCAGCGTGCAGACGCTGGTGATGCTGACCTCGCTCACCTTTTTGCCTGCGCTGCTGCTGAGCATGACCAGCTTCACGCGCATCCTGATCGTGCTGGGCCTGCTTCGCACCGCCATCGGCACGCAGTCCTCGCCGCCCAACCAGGTGCTCGTGGGCCTGTCGCTGTTCCTGACCTTCTTCGTGATGTCGCCGGTGTTCGACAAGGCGTACAACGACGCCTACAAGCCGTTCTCCGAGAACAAGATCAGCACCGACAAGGCGCTGGAGCGCGGCATCGAGCCTTTCAAGACCTTCATGATGCGGCAAACCCGCGAGAACGACCTCGCCCTCTTCGCCAAGCTTGCCAAGGTGCCCGAGATGCAGGGGCCGGAAGAAGTGCCGCTGCGCATCCTGCTGCCCTCGTTCGTGATCAGCGAACTGAAGACGGCTTTCCAGATCGGCTTCACCATCTTCATTCCCTTTCTCATCATTGACCTGGTGGTGGCGAGCGTGCTGATGTCGATGGGGATGATGATGGTGCCGCCCGCCGGCATCGCATTGCCCTTCAAGCTGATGCTGTTCGTGCTGGCCGACGGCTGGCAGTTGCTGATCGGCGCGCTGGCGCAAAGCTTCTACACCTAGGGACATCGAGATGACACCCGAAACCATCATGTCGATGGGCAACCAGGCGATCCAGGTATCGCTGGTGCTCGCAGCGCCCCTGCTGCTGGTGGCCCTCGTCGTCGGCCTGATCATCAGCATCTTCCAGGCCGCGACGCAGATCAACGAACAGACGCTGTCGTTCATCCCGAAGCTGCTGGCGGTGTTCGCGACCCTGGTCATCGCGGGGCCGTGGATGCTCGAGCAAATGCTGGACTACATCCGCGCGCTGTTCATGAGCATTCCTCAGCTCATCGGCTGACTGTGGCCCCCACGCTCTTCACTTCGTGTATCGCTGCCCCCCGAGGGAGCCGCAGGCCGCCTTGGGGCGGCCCGGCGCCGACCTGATGCCGCAGGTTTTCTCGGTCACGTCGGCGCAGCTCACCGCCTGGGCGGTGGCCTTTCTGTGGCCCTTCGTGCGGATGCTGGCGCTGGTGAGCACTGCGCCAGTCTTCAGCGAATCGTGGGTGCCTCGGCAGGTCAAGGTGGGGATCGCGGCGATGCTCGCGCTGGTGCTTGCGCCTACGTTGGGGCCGATGCCCGATGTTCCGGTGGTGTCGGCCGGGGGGGTGTGGATCATCGTGCAGCAGGTGCTGATCGGCGCGGCGATGGGGTTCACGATGAAACTCATCTTCACCGCAGTGATGGCTGCGGGGGAATACATCGGGCTGCAGATGGGGCTTTCGTTTGCTTCCTTCTTCGATCCGATGAATGGGGGGGCGACGATGGTAGTGGCTCGGCTGTTGAACATGCTGGCGATGCTGATCTTCGTGGCGGTGGATGGGCATCTGCTGATGATTTCTGCGCTGGCGGATAGCTTCCAGGCGCTGCCGATCGGGGATGCGCCGATTGCGGGGCAAGGATGGATGGTGCTGGTGGTGGGTGGGGGGCAGATCTTTGCCAGTGGGTTGATGTTGTCGCTGCCGCTGGTGACTGCGTTGCTGACGATCAATCTGGCGATGGGGATCTTGAATCGGGCTTCGCCGCAGTTCAGTATTTTTGCTGTGGGGTTTCCGTTGACTCTGCTGGCGGGGATATGGATGTTGCAGTTGTTGATGCCGCATCTGGCGGGGTTTTTGGAGCCTCGGTTTGGGGAGGGGATTGACTTGATGGTTCGGGTGGTGGGGGGGTTGCGTTGAGGTTTTTTTGGGGGGCTGGGGGCCGGGTCTCGCCCCGGCGGGCGACTCACTTTTCTTTGTTTCGCCAAAGAAAAGTAAGCAAAAGAAAGGCGACCCCACTGTGCGTGTCCCTGCGCTTCGCTTCGGGCAACCTGCGGTGCTCGCTTCAGGCGGGGTCCGCGTGAAACTC
>NZ_JBFTJF010000031.1:0-36726 GCF_056395305.1 Variovorax sp. 10L426
GAGTTTCACGCGGACCCCGCCTGAAGCGAGCACCGCAGGTTGCCCGAAGCGAAGCGCAGGGACACGCACAGTGGGGTCGCCTTTCTTTTGCTTACTTTTCTTTGGCGAAACAAAGAAAAGTGAGTCGCCCGCCGGGGCGAGACCCGGCCAACAGCCTTAAAAATCCCAACGGAGCCCAAAAATGCTAACCGTAAAAAACATCCACCAGTACTACGGCGGCTCCCACATCCTGCGAGACGTCAGCCTACAAGCCCACCTAGGCAAAGTCACAGTCCTCCTAGGCCGCAACGGCGTAGGCAAGACAACGCTGCTCAAGTCCCTCATGGGCCTGGTCCCCATCAAAAGCGGCACCATCGAATTCAACGGCACCCCCATCCAAAAAAAGACCCCCTACGAAAGAGCCAGATCAGGCATGGGCTTCGTCCCCCAAGGTCGCGAAATCTTCGCCCGCCTCACGGTAGAGGAAAACCTCCGCATGGGCCTGGCCTACAAATCCGGCAGCACCCCCATCCCCCCGGAGCTCTACGACCTATTCCCCGTCCTCAAGCAGATGCTCAACCGCCGAGGCGGCGACCTCTCGGGCGGCCAGCAGCAGCAACTCGCCATCGCCCGCGCCCTTGCCCCCAAGCCCAAGCTGCTGATCCTCGACGAACCCACAGAAGGCATCCAGCCCAGCATCATCAAGGACATCGGCCGTGTGATCCGCATGCTCGCCGACCGTGGCGACATGGCGATCGTGCTGTGCGAGCAGTACTACGACTTCGCGCAGGAACTGGCCGACGACTACCTCGTGATGGAGCGCGGCGAAGTCATCGCGCGCGGCCTCGGCAAGGACATGGAAGCGCAGGGCGTGCGCCAGCTGGTCGCGATCTGATCAGCGCGCAGGCGGTTCCGCAGACGCCATCCGCTCTCGCGCGAGCTTCGCGAAGGTCTGCAGCTCGGCGGCGTTGAGATCCGACACAGCCCACGCCTGCATCCCGTCTTCCGTCCACTGCACGAGGTTGTAGCCGCGTCGCGCAAGAAGCCGAGGCGGCTTCGACTTGTCGGCAGGTGCAGGCCAGACGAAGAGATTGACGATGTGCTGCCCGGACCGATAGACCATCGCGGCGACCGGCCGGCCGTCGATGAAGTCGAGACGGGCCCCGACCAGAGGCTGACCCTCCGCAGCGAGGTCGACCACCGGCGGCGAGAAATCGAGCTTGCCCGCGAACCACGGCTTGACGGCGTGATGGTCCGACGACGCAACGTCGGTGAGATGGGCCGCCATGAGCGAACGCACGTGGCTGTCGGTGACGGCATCACCGAGCGCTTCCGGTGCGGGCCCGAGCAGCAGGGTGAACGCAAGGCCCCAGGCCGTGGCTGCACCAGCGCCGAAAAGAGCGATCGCCTGCAGCCAGCGCCAAGACCTGGCCGGGGGCGGCCGGCGGACCACCGCCTGCATGTCCGAATTGCGCAGTTCGGCACGGATGCGGTCGGCCAACCCAGCGGGCGGTGCATGCCGAGTCGCCTCGCGACGAATCAGCAAGCCGAGTTCGTCGTCTTCAGGTGCTTGCATCGCGCTGCGCTCCGGGTTTCGCGGGGGGTGCTTCTTCGCGCAACGCCTCGCGCAGCAGGGCGCGGGCGCGCGACAGGCGCGACATCACGGTGCCGACGGGAATGCCGGCGATGCGTGCGATCTCTTCATACGACATCTCTTCCAACTCCCGAAGCACGATCACCTCCCTGAACGGCGGCGCGAGCGCCTCGATGGCGGTATCGACGCGCCGGCCGAGCGCGCGGCGCTCCCACGTCGTCGCCGGATCACCGCCGTCGCGCGGACGGGACCCGATGCCCGGCTCGTCCACGCCGCTGTCGCGCACCTCGTCGAACTCGACCTGATCGGCGAGATGGCGGTGCTGGCGCATCGCGTCATAGCACGCGTTGCGCACGATGCCCAGGAGCCATGGCCGGGCGCTCTCGCCGCGCAGGTCGTCGTAGAAGCGAAAGGCGCGCAGACAGGCCTCCTGCACCGCGTCCTCGGCCTGCTGGTCGTCGCGCAGCAGCCAACGCGCCAGGTTGTAGGCGGCGGGCAGGTGCGGCAGGGCCGCGGTCTCGAATCGGCGCGTGCGGTCGTTCAACGAATTCCTTCCCTGTATGACGGGACGCGTCGCCGATTTATTCCGTCAGTCGCAAAAGCGGGAATCGGGAATAGGCAAGGGCCGCGGGCCGTCATGCGTGATGGCGATTCTGTCCCTTCTCGCTGCATCAAGGAGCCCCTTCATGAAACCTTCATCGATCCTCGTCGCCGCACTTGCGGCTATCTGCGTGGCCGCCTCGGCCGCCGCCGCGGGCCCCAAGGCCTATGTGGGCAACTTCAAGGACAACACCGTCAGCGTCATCGACACCGGCGCCGGGAAAGTCGTCGCGACAGTGCCGGTGGCGACCGGCCCTGACGGCATCGCGGTAGCGCGCGACGACGCGCAGGTCTTCGTCAGCGGCTCCGGGGCGACCAGCCTCAGCGTGATCGACACCGCGAGCGACAAGGTCACGGCCACCGTCGAAGTCGGCAAGGGGCCGCAGGGCCTCGCGCTCACGCCGGACGGCCGCTGGTTGCTGGTCGCCGTCAACGGCGAAGACCGCGTCGCAGTGGTCGACACCAAGACCCACGACATCGCCGCCACGGTTCCGGTGCCCAAACCGCACACCATCGCGGTCCGGCCCGACGGAAAGCAGGCCTATGTCTCTTCGCAGGCGCCGGGGAACTTCGCGCTGGTGGTCATTGACCTGACTTCGCGCACCGTGGCAACCAGCGTGCCGGTCGAGAAGACGCCGCGCGACCTCGAATTCGGCCCTGACGGCAAGGCGCTCTACGTCACGTTGGCGGGCGTCAGCGCGGTGCAGGTGTTCGACCCCGCATCGAACAAGGTGGTGGGCGAGATTCCGACCGGCGTCTCGCCGCATGTGGCGCACCATTTCGCCGACACACGCTCGGGTGTGGTGGTGGTGCAGGGGCCGGGTGAACTGATGCTCTTCGACCCTGCCACGCGAACCGCAACCGGCAGCGTCGCCGTGGGCAAGCAGCCGCACTGGGTCGATGTGCTGCCCGATCACGCGAAGGTGATGGTCACCAACGAAGGATCGAACGACGTCAGCGTGGTGCCCCTGGCTGGTGGGCCGGTTGCGACCATTCAGGTCGGTACGGCGCCGCGCAAGATCGCCATCCAGCACCGGGCCAGTGGCGGGACCACGGCCAAAGTCTCGATCGACAACTTCGCCTTCGGGCCGGCCCAGCTCGCGGTCGCCGCCGGCCAGCGCGTGACCTGGACCAATCACGACGGTGCCCCCCACGGCATCGCCTTTGCCGACGGTGCGCCGGGCATGGACCTGATGCTGCCGGGGCAGGACTTCAGCCGCACCTTTGCGAAGCCGGGCGTCTACGACTACGTCTGCGCCGTGCATCCCTACATGACGGCGCGCGTCATGGTGAACTGAGCGCCGTCTTCCAGAACGCCTCGGCAGCCTTTCCCAGGGGTTCGCCGTCGCGATAGAGCCGGATTTCCAGGGGGACGTTCCAGTCGTCGCCTGCGGCGGCTACGAGTCGACCCTGCGCGATGTCTTCTTCCACCAACGTCCGGGGCAGCCACGCGACGCCCCTCCCGTCCAGCACCATCGTCCTGAGGACGGAAGCGAGATGGGCCGTGAAAACGAACTGCACCGTCGAGGGCTCCAGCCTGCGGCCGACGACGGCCCGCATGATCCGTCCCAGCCCTGACTCCTCCGTGTACTGGAGCACCGGCAAAGGCAATCCGTCGCGGCGCGCCAGTTGATGGCGCGCTTTGCCCGATCCGTCCGGCGCCGACACCGCGATCAACATGTCCTCGCCGATCCGCGCCGACCGGTACGGCTCCGCATCCAGCGCTCCCTGCGCCTTGATGTGCGCATGGGTCAACACGAACTGGACCTTGCTCTGCAGCATCAGTGCTTCGCAACGCTGCAGAACATCGGACATGAGCTGCACCGGCCCGAGTGTCGTGTTCGACTCGAGGCTTCGCAGCCACCGCGGCAGGAACGTGAAGGAGAGCGCGTGTGTGGAAGCGATGCGCAATGTGACCGAACTGGCCTCGGCGACCTTCCTGGCTTCCCCCGGGACACGGGCGACCCTTGTGATCAATTCCTGCGCTACGCCTGCGAACCACTCGCCGACTTCTGTCAGCCTGGCTGGCTGCGAACTTCTGTCGAAGAGATCGGCACCGACCCACTCCTCCAGGGCGCGGATGCGTCGGCTGAACGCAGGCTGCGAGCTATGGCGGTCTTCCGCCGCGCGCGAGAAATTTCCCGTCGCGGCAAGCGCCACGAAGTCCTCAAGCCAGATCAGATTCATGAGCGGTTCGTCAGGTGCATGGAAGCAGCGAAAAAGAGCATTGGCCGAAAGAATCGGCATGGCGGACCATTCGGGCGATCAAGAACCATCTGGGACCCCGCATGAAGATCGTCGAAATTCGAGAGAAAACCATTCCCATCAGCTCGCCCATACGCAATGCCTACATCGACTTTAGCAAGATGACACTGAGCCTTGTCGCGGTGATCACCGACGTGATCCGCGACGGTAAGCCGGTGGTTGGCTACGGCTTCAACTCGAACGGCCGCTATGGGCAGGGCAAGCTGATGCGCGAGCGGTTCGTCCCGCGCATTCTCGAAGCCGATCCGGCTTCGCTCGTCGACGCGACGGGCGACAACCTCGACCCGCACAAAGTCTGGAACACCATGTTCACCAACGAAAAGCCGGGCGGCCACGGTGAACGCTCCGTGGCGATCGGGACCATCGACATGGCGGTCTGGGATGCGGTTGCAAAGATCGAGGGCAAGCCGCTTTTCCAGTTGCTCGCGGATCGCTACGGAGACGGCAAGCCGAACCGCAAGATCTTCGTCTATGCGGCCGGCGGCTACTACTACCCAGGGCAGGACCACAACAAGCTGAAGGACGAGATGCGCAGCTACATCGACCGGGGCTACACCGTGGTCAAGAAGAAGATCGGTGGTGCTTCGCTCGACGAGGACTTGCGCCGGATCGATTCGATCCTGAGCGTGCTGCAGGACGGGCAGAAACTGTGCGTCGACGCCAACGGTCGCTTCGACCTCGACACCGCCATCCAGTACGCGAAAGCGCTCTCGCAATACGACCTCTTCTGGTACGAGGAACCGGGCGATCCGCTCGACTTCGAGCTGCAGGCGACCTTGCGCAACTACTACAAGAACCCGATGGCCACGGGCGAAAACCTGTTCTCGATGCAGGACGCCCGAAACCTCATCCGATACGGCGGCATGCGCCCCGACCGCGACTGGCTGCAGTTCGATTGCGCGTTGAGCTACGGCCTGGTCGAGTACCTTCGTACGCTCGACATGCTGAAGGAGCATGGCTGGTCGGCCAGCCGCTGCATTCCGCACGGCGGCCATCAAATGTCGCTGAACATCGCGGCGGGTCTCGGACTGGGCGGCAACGAGTCTTATCCGGACCTGTTCCAGCCCTTCGGCGGCTTCCCCGACGGGCTGAAGGTCGACAACAGCCATGTGACCCTTCCTGACCTGCCGGGGATCGGCTTCGAGGGCAAGGCGGATCTTTACCGAGAGATGCAGGCATTGTCGGCCTGAGAAAATGAAAACAACCGGAGACAAAATGAAGCTGTTTCGAAACGCGCTGGTGGTCAGCCTGCTGGCAGTCAGCGCACTGGCCCGCGCCGATTTCCCCGACAGGCCGATCACGCTGGTCGTGCCATTTGCGCCGGGTGGACCAAGCGACAAGATCGCGCGCGATCTGGCCGAGGCGCTGCGCAAGCCGCTGGGTCAGACGATCATCGTGGACAACACGGCCGGCGCCGGCGGCACGATCGGATCGGCCCGCGTGGCACGAGCCAAGCCCGATGGCTACACGCTGCTCGTGCACCACATCGGACTCGCGACCTCGCCATCGCTGTATCGAAAACTCAGCTACAAGACGCCGGACGACTTCGAGTTCCTGGGGTTGATCAACGAGGCGCCGTCCACCCTGATCGGCAAGCCGATGCTCCCCGCAAGGAGCTTTGCCGATCTGCGCAAGTGGATCGATACCAACAACGGCAAGGTGAATCTGGCAAATGCCGGGCTAGGTTCGGCATCGCACCTCTGTGGCCTGATGCTGCAAAGCGCGCTCAAGGTCGAAATGACCCCGGTTCCGTACAAGGGCACGGGGCCGGCGATGACCGATTTGATGAGCGGTCAGGTCGATCTGATGTGCGAACAAGCAACCAACGCGGTGCCGCAGATTGAAGGGCACACCGTCAATGCGTATGGGGTCACCAGCCTGCAGCGCCTCAAGCTGCCGGCGTTGCAGTCGGTCCCGACGTTGGCCGAATCCGGATTGCCCGATTTCAACGTGACCGTGTGGCACGGCCTCTACGCCCCGCACGGCACTCCGCCAGAAGTGATCGCAAAACTCAACGCCGCCCTTCGCGTGGCGTTGAAAGACCCGGAGCTGATCAAACGCGAAGAGGCGCTCGGCCTCACGATCGTCAGCGATGACCGGCTCAGTCCGGCTGGGCACAGGAAATTCGTGGAGACCGAGATGGCGCGCTGGTCGAAAGTCATCAAGGACGCCGGGCAATACGCGGATTGAGTCGGAAATCGGGCCGGCAGATCGCGCCCACTTCCGACATCTGCATACCCCTGCGTTCCCGCCCCGGACGCGCTACGCTCGGGGTTGATCCACAGCCCGAGACCCCGCCATGTCCCTGCGTCCGTCCGATCGTCCAATGCCATCCGGGAGCGCCGCGTGGACCGATTGACCGCGCTCATGGTGGAACACGCGGTGATGGTGGTGTTCATCGCCACTTTCGTTTCGCGTGTCGGGTTGCCCCTGCCGGCGGCGCCCTTGCTCGTGGTGGCCGGTGCGCTGGCCGCCGTGGCGCAGCCGGCGGTGCTCGTGGCCCTGGTGGTCGCGTCGTGGCTCGGCAGCGTGCTGGGCAACGGGATCTGGTTCTACCTGGGCCGCCTCTACGGCTATCGCTTCATGCGGCTTCTTTGCAAGATCTCGATTTCGCCCGATTCCTGCGTCCGCAGCAGTGAGACGCTGATCGGACGCTGGGGCGGCCTCTCGCTCGTGGCGGCCAAGTTCGTCCCCGGCGTCTCGGTCGTGGCGCCGCCGATGGCGGGTGCGCTGGGGATGTCGTCATTGCGCTTCCTCGCGTTCGAGACGGCGGGCGCGTTGATGTGGGCCGCGATTTTCATGGCCCTGGGCTGGCTCTTCCGCGACCAGATCCAGGCCGTGCTGGAGGCGCTGTCCGAGGCGGGCAGCATCGCAGGCGTTGCGCTGGTGGTGGTCGTGGCCGTGTTCGTGGCGTATCGCTACTGGCGACGCCGCACCATGCTGCGCCTCACGGGATTGCCGCGCGTCACCGTGGGCGAACTGCTGGGATTGATGAAGGGCGAGCCGCCGCCGATCGTGATCGACGTGCGTGGCGAAGGGGGCGTTCAGGTCGATCCGAGGCGTATTCCCGGTGCCTTGCCGATCTCGCTCAAGGAGATCCAGCAGCGGCGGGCCCAGCTTCCCTTCGAGGGCGAGGACCGCGAGATCATCCTGTATTGCAGCTGTCCGAACGAGATCTCGGCCGCGTTGGGGGCGCAGGTGCTGCTGGCGCGAGGGATGAAGCGTGCGCGGCCGTTGGCGGGCGGGCTGGAGGCCTGGGTCGAGGCCGGGCATCCGACCTTGCAATACTGATCAGCGATCGCCGGCGCCCAGCGGCGGCGCAATCTCTTCGAGCGGCTTGCGCTCCGCGTCCACCGCCCAGCGCAGCGCGAGAAGCCCGGCCACGATGACGAGCGCGGCGCCCACCGCATAGCCCGCGGCGACGGCGCCGCGGCTGCCGGTCTCGATCAGCGCGCCGAACAGCACCGGCGCGACGAAACCGCCCGCACCGGTGCCCACCGCATAGAAGATCGAGATCGCGACCGCGCGCATCTCCAGCGGAAAGACTTCGCTGACTGTGAGATAGGCCGAGCTTGCCGCCGCCGAAGCCAGGAAGAACACCGCCGACCAGCACAGCGCCTGGCTGCGCGCATCGAGCCAGCCCTCCATGAAGGCCCAACCTGTCAACGCGAGCCCGACGCCCGAGAGGACATAGGTCAGCGCGATCATCCGGCGGCGTCCCACGCGGTCGAAGAGAGGGCCGAGCACCAGAGGCCCCAGCACATTGCCGAGTGCGAAGGGGAAGATGTAGAGCCCGACCTTGCCTTCGGGCACGCCATGGAAGCGCGTCAGCACCAGTGCGTAGGTGAAGAAGATTGCGTTGTAGAAGAAGGCCTGCGAAATCATCAGCGCCAGCGCGACCATGCTGCGCCGCGGGTAACGCCGCAACAGGACACCCGCAACTTCGCGCCAGCCCGGACGTGCGCTTCCGCCGAAAGTCACGTGGCCCACGGCGGCAGGCAGCGGGCCGTGTTGCGATGCCACCTCCGTCTCGATCTGCCGCACGATGGCCTCCGCCTCGTCGGCGCGGCCATGCGCCATCAGCCATCGCGGGCTCTCGGGCACGTCGCGCCGCACCAGCAGGATCGCCACTGCGAGCAGCGCGCCGAGCGCGAAGCCTGCGCGCCAGCCCAGGACCGGGCCGAGCACGCGCGGATCGAGCAGCCACAGGCTCAGGCCCGCGCCGAGCGCCGCACCGACCCAAAAGCTGCCATTGATCGCCAGGTTGACGCGGCCGCGCACGCGCGCGGGGATCAGCTCGTCGATCGCGGAATTGATGGCCGCGTATTCGCCGCCGATCCCCAGGCCGGTCGCGAAGCGGCACACGGCGAAAAAGGTGAAGCCGGGCGAGAAGGCCGTGGCCAGCGTCGCGGCCGCATAGATGGCAAGGGTGAACAGGAAGAGCCGCTTGCGCCCCAGCCGGTCGGCGAGCCGCCCGAACACGAGCGCACCGATCACGGCGCCGGCAATGTAGAGCGATCCGGAGGCGCCGATCTGCGCCGCATTGAGTGCCAGCGTGTCAGGCCGCTCCAGAACGCCGCCAATGGAGCCGACCAGCGTGACCTCGAGCCCGTCGAGGATCCATGCCACGCCGAGCGCAATGACGACGCGCCAGTGCCAGCGCGACCAGGGCAGGCGGTCGAGACGGGCCGGGATGTCGCTGCGCGTGGCGTCCATGTCGGCGTCGGTCCGGCCGCCTCCGTCTACATCGCCCAGATGCGCGGCGGCTGGCCGGGCAACTTCCAGAGTTCTGATCGCCAGGCCATCCAGACCTTGCGCAGCAACTGCATCGCCGGTTCGACCACCGGCGCGAGCGCCCGGAGGACGATGACTTCCGCGTGCGGGCTGGTGGCGCCTGCGCGCTCCTGCAACGCGTGGCCGTCGATCAGCGATCTCGCGACGTCGAGCGCGGCCTCCCGCCGCTCGCGTGCGATCGGCGAACCGGCGACGAAGAAGATCGATGCGATGCAGCGATGGCCGGCGAATCCCAGGGGGCTCTGGAGCAGCCGATGGTCGGACGCATCGATCCGGCCGCGTTCCAGCCACACGCCGGGCGCTTCGATGTGCTGCTGCAGCGTGCCTTGTTCGAAGGGCTTGCCGGCGTTGGGCAGGCCCAGGGCGGTAACGTCCCAGCCGATCAACTCGGCACCGGGCGCGGCGCGCAGCGTCAGGCGGTTCTCTGCGCGGCAGCCGCTGAAGCAGATGGCTTCGAGCGGCAACCATTCGAGCCGCGCGCCGGCGTCCAGCGTCAACTCGGCGCGTTGCAGCGCCAGTTCGCCATCGGAGCGGTAGAAGCGGCTCGCGCCCGGTGTCGTGATCAGGCCATGGCTACCCGCTGCGGCATGCACGCGGATGTCCAGCGTGTCGCCGCCCACCAGGCCGCCCGGCGGATGAACCAGCACGTTGTGGCAGACGGCATCGCCCTCGGGGTAGAGGCTCTGGAGGATGCGCAAGGGGCCGTCATGGGTGAATCGCGCAACGCTGCGGCGGTTTTCAAGCTGATAGTCGAGTTCGAGTCGCGCGTGCCATGGCATGGGCCAGAGTGTAGGCGCCATGCATCGGACCGAACTTCACCCGGTATAGGGCCCCTTGACCTCACCCCAGCCCCAACGGGGCATGGGCGCATCGGCGTCCACGGTGACGCCGGCCTGTGAGTTCATGACTGCGAGCCGGGAGCCCCACTCGAGATAGGCGACCAACGCCGATCGGAATTCGGGATCGTCCGGCATCGCCAGTTCATCTGCCGTTTCCAGAAGCAGCGCAACCCAGCGGCGACGCTGGTCTTGCTGCAAATGGCGGTTCAAGTGCTGCCGGATCATGTGCGGGTGCCCCCCGTGGCTCTTCGAGTAGTCCGTCGGGCCACCTAGCACTTCGCCGAGGAACGCAGCAACGTGGGCCGGATGATCGGCACCCATGTGCGCGAAGACCGGCGCCAGCAGTGCGTCGGCCTTGACGTGTTCATAGAACCGCGTCGTCAGCCGGAGCAGCGCGTCGCTGCCGCCGAGCCATTGATAGAGGGTCGGAACGTCGGAATCTGACATGGCCCGGGAAGTTGGTCGTTGGGACGCATTGTGCGAATGTCGGCAAGCCGCGGCAACTGCCCACATGGACAGGCCCTAGAGCAGCGAGATCTCCTGCGCACGCGCCAGGGCGCCGATGCGGTTCTTCACGCCGAGTTTTGCGAAGATGTTGTGCAGGTGCCATTTGACGGTCGCTTCAGAAAGAAACAGGCTCTGCGCCAGCTCGCGATTGCCCAGGCCCGCCTTGAGGAGCCGCAGGATCTTGAGTTCGCGCTCGGTCAGTTCCTCCGCCTCGGTGCGCTCGCGCGGTGCCGCGAGCGGCGCCGCCGACACGTTGCGGCCGCCCGCTTCGAGCAGTTGCTGCAAGTAGGCCACGGGCGCCAGCCCGTCCGCGGCGGTGCCGACGGCCGTGCGTCGCGCGCGGATGGCGTCGGCCATGTCCAGCAGCGACGGCTCCGCATCGAGGAGGCTGCGCAGCAGCCCGCACCGCGAAGCCAGCGCCAATGCCTCGTCGAGGGTGCGCAGCGCCTGGGCGGCCTCCTGCGACCGGTGCTGGTGCGCCGCCTTGAGCGCCAGCAGGCGCGCGGTCTGCGCCTGATGACCGTCGCGCTGGGCACGGCGCAGCGCGTCGTTCAGGGCGCCGACGGCGCTCGCGCCATTGCCTTGCGCGAGACGCAGCCGCAGGATCGAGAGACAGACGCTGTCTTCCTCGGGCGCGCCTTGCGCGGCGATGCCGGTCGCGCCGGGGCCGATGAAGCCATAGGACTGCGCTAGCCGCGTTGCGTCGTCGAGCGATGCGGCCTGCAGCCGCAAGGCGCAGCGTTGCGCCGCGAGGATGCGCGCGAGCCTCGGCAATCGCAGTCGATGCCCCAGTGACTCGCCTTCGAGCAGGCAGGCGTCCGCCGCCGCAAGATCGCCGCGCAGGCGAAGCAGCCGCGCGCGCGTGAGGTAGCCGGCCGCGCTCATTTCCACCAGACCATGCTCGTCGATGAACGGCAGTCCGAGGTCGAGGTAGCGCTGGGCCTGCGCGAGCTCACCCTGTTCGTAGCAGACCTCCGCCGCCAGCAGGGTCAGCATCGATCCCGCATAGGAGGCGACACCCAGGCTGGGCTCCACCGTCGCAAGACCGACGCGGGCCTGCGCCATGGCCTCCGGATAGTCGCCGCGGCGCATCGCGATCATCATGCCCAGCGCGCTGGCCCAGGCCAGGCCGTAGTGCGCGCCGCATTCCTCGAACGCGCGGCGCGCGATCGCGAGCGCCTGCAGTCCCTGCTCGAAGCCGTCGGTGGCGCAGCAGCCCGAAGCGAGCACGTTGGCCACCACGCCGGTGCGGAACGCATCCGCGCGCGGCCACGATCTCAGCCATGCCTCGCTCGCCGCCTTGGCGAGCAGGGGCTGGTCGGACAGCGCGTAGTACACGCAGCGAATCATCTCGACCATGCTGCGCACGGCTTCATCGCCATCGTCCGTGCAGGCGCTTTCGAGCGATCGGAGCTCCTGGTCGGCCTCCGCGTGGCGGCGGGTGAGCACCAGCGACCACGCATGGCCGGTGCGGATCTTGGGGCGCGCCAGGACCAGCGCCGGCGGAAGTCGTGTCAGCCAGCCGAGCAGCGTCGCATGCTCGCCGCGATGCTGGACGAGTTCCGCCGAGAACTCCGCGACCAGATCGGCAGCGCGCTCGATGTCTTGTCCGTCGAAGGCATAGCGCACGGCCTCGTGCGGCAGTCGATGGCGGTTGAACCAGTCGCTCGCACGCAGGCACGCGGCGCGCGATGCCTCGGCAGGCCGTTCCTTGGCGCGGCCCCGCAGGTAGTCGGCGAAGAGATGGTGGTACCGGAACCAGGTGCGCGAGCGGTCGAGCCCCGAAAGGAACAGGTTGCGCGCCTCGATCTCGGCGAGCATCGAACGGCTGTCGCCGCGCTGCAGCACTTCGTCGCAGAACTCGGCGCAGAAGCGCTCGAAGCCGGCCGTGCCGAGCAGGAAGTCGCGCAGCTCGGGCCGCAGGCTGTCGAGCACCTGCTCGCCGAGATAGTCGGTGATGTCGCGATCGGTGCCCGAGAAGGCGGCGAGGAAGGCGTCCTTGTCCTCGCTTTCGCGCAGCGCGAGCGAAGCGAGTTGCAGGCCGGCGATCCAGCCCTCGGTGAGTTCGTGCAGGGTCCGGACCTGGCTGTGCTCCAGCGGCGCGCCGCCGACGCGGCCGACGAAGTCGGCAGCCTCGTCCAGTTCCAGACCAAAGTGCGACGCGCTCAATTCGAGCAGTTCGCCGCGCAGCCGAAGCTGGCTCAACGAAAGCGGAAGTCGCGTGCGGCTCGCGATCAGCAGCCCCGAGGTGGGCGGCAGGTGGGCCAGCAGCCATTCGAGCTTGCGGTGCACGGTCTCGTTGTGCACGAGATGAAAGTCGTCGAGCACCAGCATCAGCCGCCGATCGTGGCCCATCAGGTCATGCAGCAGCGAGGCCATCACGGCGTCGAGCGAGGCCATGCTGCCGCCCTCGATCTGCGCGAGCGCGCTGCGGCCCAGTCGTGGATCGGCGTGATGCAGGGCCGCGGCGACATAGCGGATGAAGTGCAAGGGATCGTTGTCCTCGGCGTCGAGGCTGAGCCATGCGCAGGTCACCCCGAGCGGCTCCAACTGCGCGACGAACTGCGCCAGTGCCGTGGTCTTGCCGTAGCCGGCGGCCGCCGTCACGCTGATCACACGGCGCGCCAGTCCCGCATGCAGGAGCGCCGAAAGCCGGTTGCGCTCGAGCAGGCTCAGCGAGAGTTGCGGCGGTGCGAGCTTGGACTCGACCAGTACCGTCGCCGATGGCGAAACCTCGCCCGACCTGCCTGCCGCCCGCGCCATGGGTGCTCCTTGCTGCACAACGAAGGGCGCTCAGTGTGCCTGATACAGCGTGACGACACACGCCCCGCCGAGCCCGAGGTTGTGCTGAAGCGCAACGCGTGCCCCGGGCACCTGCCGGTCGCCCGCGGCGCCGCGCAGTTGCCACACGAGTTCCGCGCACTGAGCGAGCCCCGTGGCGCCCAGCGGATGCCCTTTCGACAGCAGCCCGCCCGAGGGATTGACGACCCAGCGCCCGCCGTAGGTGTTGTCGCCGTCGAGCACCATCTGCTCGCCGCCGCCTTCTGCGACGAGGCCCAGCGCCTCGTAGGTCAGCAACTCGTTGGCGGTGAAGCAGTCATGGAGTTCGATCACGTCGATGTCCTCCGGCCCGATGCCGCCTTCGAGGTACACCTGCTGTGCGGCGCTCCGGCTCATCTCGAAGCCGACGAGCCTGCGCATGTCCTGTGAATCGAAACTGTCCGGGCGGTCGGTGGTCATCGCCTGCGCGGTGATGCGCACGGCGGTGCTCAGTCCGTGCCGCCGGGCGAAGCCTTCCGTGCAGAGTACGGCCGCGGCGGCACCACAGGTCGGCGGGCAGCATTGCAGCCGCGTCATCGGGTCGAAGACGGTGGGGGAGGCCATCACTTCTTCGAGCGTGACCGGATCGCGGAAGACGGCCAGCGGATTGCGCGCCGCATGGCTGCGCGCCTTGACCGCGATGCGCGCAAAGGTCTCGGCCTTCGTGCCGAAGTGCTCGGCATGCCAGCGGGCCGCGCCGCCGAAGTACTGCGCGGCGATCGGCGCGGTCTCCGGGCCCTGGATCGCTTCCATCGTGGCCTGGAAGCGGCCCAGCGGGTCCGGCCGGTCGGTGAAGCTTGCGCCCAGCGCGCCGGCCTTCATCTGCTCGAAGCCCAGCGCGAGTGCGCATTCGACCGCGCCACTGGCCACGGCCTGCCGTGCGAGGAAGAGCGCGGTCGATCCCGTCGCGCAGTTGTTGTTGACATTGACGACGGGAATGCCGCTCAGCCCGACCTCGTAGAGCGCAGCTTGCCCGCAGGTCGAATCACCGAAGACGTAGCCGGCATAGGCCTGCTCGACGTGCAGGTAGTCCACGCCTGCGTCGTCCAGCGCCGCACGCGCCGCATCGGCGCCCATCCGGGGATAGGGCGCACTCCGGCCGGGCTTGGTGAAGGGCACCATGCCGACGCCGGCCACGCAAACGACGTTGTTCATTCATCTCTCCATGCGAGGGTCCATCGAACAGGCAGCGCACCGAGCCGGGCTTCGGCGGCCTGCATCAGGGTTTCGGCTTCCGGCCCCTTCGGGCGGCGGGCGCTCAGGCGCGCCTCCAGGCCGTGGCGCGGATGCGGCTCGACCGCCACCTGCACGTCCACGTCACCGCACACAGCCTGCACTGCTTCGGCGAGTGCGCGCGCGATGGCCTGCTGGCGCAGGGCGGGCTTGTAGATCTTGTTGACCGCGGTGAGCGGCATCGCTTCGAGCACCACAACGTCCACCGGCACCGCTGCGCGTTCCGTGATCGCGGTGCGTGCATGCGCAAGGATGTCCGCCGCGTCGCAACGCATGCCTTTGCGCAGCGTGACGTAGGCCATCGGCAGTTCGCCGGCGTGCGCATCAGGCTTGCCGACGGCTGCCGCCAGTTCGACCGCGGGGTGGCGCATCAGGCCTTCCTCGATCATCGCGGGATCGATGTTGTGGCCGCCGCGGATGATCAGGTCCTTGGCGCGGCCGGTCAGCCAGAAGTAGCCGCGCGGATCCTGCCGCCCCAGGTCGCCGGTGTTGAGCCAGCCGCCGTCGAGGCGGATGCCGGCGTCGTCGCTCTCGTTGACGTAGCCCGAGAAGACGAAGGGCCCGCGCAGCAGGATGGTGCCGATTTCGTCGACTGCCGCATCTCGTGCCACCTTGCCGTCGGCACCGAGATGCGCCACCTTCATCTCCTGGTAGGGCAGCCGCAGGCCGATCGAGCCGATCGCGCGGTCGCCGTCGCGCGGGTTCAACGAGCTGACGCAGGTCGCCTCGGTCATGCCGTAGCCTTCGAGCAGCTTGAGGCCGGTCGCGCGCTCGAAGCGCTGGAACAACTCGGGCGCGAGCGGCGCCGCGCCGCAGATGGCGAAGCGCAACGACCGGATGTCGGCGTCGTCGCGCGGCACGTTCAGAAGCGCGGAGAGCACCGTGGGCACGGCGCTGAAGAAGGTCGCGCGATAGCGTTCGACCGAACGCCAGAAGGCCGGAATGGTGCGCGGGTTGCGATAGCCGGCCGGCGACAGCAGCACCACGTGCGCGCCCACGCTGAACGGCGCCAGGCCCGTGACCATCATCGCGTTTGAATGGAAGAGCGGCAGCCCGCAGAGCAGGGTGTCGCTGGCGGTGATGTCGGTCACGGTCGTCACGGCCCAGGCATTGGCCGCTTCGTTGAAGTGCGTGCGGCGCGCGAGCTTCGGCGTGCCCGTGGTGCCGCCGGTGTGAAAGTACGAGCTGATGTCGTCGCCCGAAGGTGCCGACGGCGCGAGCAGTCGGCCGTCCGGCTGATCCGCAAGGAGCGCCTCGAAGTCGAGCGCCCACGGCGGGCAGGGGCCGATGCCGCTGACGCGCAACACGGCGCGCAGCGTCGGCACACGCCCGCGCAGGGCTTCGACCTTTTCCCAGATGCCCGGCGTGTCGAGCCGGCCCTGCGCGACGAGCACCGACGCCCCCGCAGCCTGGAGGATGCCGGCCATGTGGTCGACCTCCAGAAACGGGTTGATCGGGTTCACGATGCCTACCGCCTCCGCACCCCACAGCGTGAAGTGCGTCTCGGGCAGGTTGGGCAAGAGGTACGCGACGACGTCGCGACGGCCGACGCCCAGGCTGTGGAAGGCATTGGCCGCCTGCGTGACGCGAGCGAGCAGCGTCGCGTAGTCGTAGCGCGTCTCGCCGCCGGACGGGTCGCCGTCGTGCACATAGGTCAGCGCCGGCGCTCGCGGCGTGGCGGCGGCCTGGCGGGCGATCGCGGCGTAGCTCGACACCGGCTGCGCCAGCCGGTCGCCGATCGGCACTTCCTCGATCGCCTCGATGTCCGCCAGGTTGCGCAGGGGTGGGCGAAGTCTCGTCATCGGCGCTTCAGGTCTCGACCCGGAGTTCCGGCTTGGCCACCAGCCCGAAGCTGCGCAGTACGCCGAGCAGCTCGTGGTGGCCGAAGGCCTGGCAGCCGGAGGCGAAGCCGACCCGCTTGGGCGGCTGCTGCAGCAGTGAGTAGGCGGCATGGGCCTGCAGCAGGCCGGTCTGCTTGTAGTTGCAGTTGCCGAAGATGACACAGTGCGCGCGGCCGAGCGGCCCGGTCGCATGCACCGAATCGACCGACTTGTTCAGGCGCGGGTTCTCGCGCGGCGGCATGCTGTTCATCACGCCGGCGGCGGTCTTCGCCAGCGCGGCATAACGCTCGTCGGGCGGCATCCCTTCGGTGGCCTTCAAGGCCGCGGCAACGATCTGCGGCACGCCCAGCATCAGCGGCTTGTTGAAGACGCCGCCCAGCACCTTGACGTTGGCTACCCGCGGGTCCTTGCGGAACCACACCGGATGCGAGGTGCCGCCCCAAGGCAGGGCCAGCGCCATCTCGTGCTGGCCCGGGATGGCCAGGTTGTAGAGGCCGGCATCGGGTTGCCATTCGACCATCTGGTTCTGTTGCAAGAAGAAGGCCTTGGAGGTGGCGGCATTCACCAGGATGGTTTGTGTCGAGGCGATGGTCGGGCTGCCGCCCCAGAAGACCGCGATGTCCAGCGTGTCCAGGCCCGGCGTCTCCAGGCACAGCTGGGCCGCGATCTCGCCGGTGGTGTACATCTGCGCCAGGCCGGGCGACAGCAGCAGGCCGGCTTGCGCGAACTTCGTGCCGAACTCTTCCTCCAGCGTGATCAGCCAGTCTTGCTCGCCGGTGGTGTCGGTGTAGTGGCACTTGGCGGCGAGGCAGGCGTGGACCACCTCGGGGCCGAACTTGGCGAACGGGCCGACCGTGTTCAGCACCACCGAGGCGCCGGTGAAGAGCTTGGTCAGCGCTTCGGTGGTGTGCGCCACCTCGACCACTTCGTAGTCGGCGGTCTCTATGCCGGCCACATTGGACTTCATGGCCGCGTTCAGCTTCTCCGCGCTGCGGCCGGCGGCGATGAAGGGCACGCCGTACTCGCGCAGGTATTCGCAGACCAGCCGACCGGTGTAGCCGCTGGCGCCGTAGACGATGACGGGCTTCTTGCTTTTGCTCATGGTGTTCTTTCTCTGCTGTGTGGGGCGTTCAAAGAAGGGACGAACTCGCGCCGCCGTCGAGCACGAAGGCGCTGCCGTTCGAGAAGCTGGAGCGGCTCGATGCGAGGAAGACCGCGAGGTTTGCCACTTCCTCCGGCGTTCCGTAGCGACCCTGGCGCTGCGTGATCAACGCAGCGAAATCCGGCAGGTTGAGTTGCTTCTCGAATTCCTGTTTGTGGGACTTGACCAGATCGGTCTCGACGAAGCCCGGCAGGATCGCGTTCACGCGCACGTTGTGCGAACGCAGTTCGACCGCCGCGGTCTGCGTGAGCGACATCACGCCGGCCTTGGCCGCCGCGTAGCTGCCGATCAGCGGGCATGCGCCCTTGGCAGTGATCGAGGCCATGTTGATGATGCAACCGCCGCCCGCGGCGACCATTACCGGCGCGGCGTAGCGGATGCACAGGAACACGCCGTCGAGGTTGACCGAGGTGACCTCGCGCCATTGCTCGTAGCTCGTCTGCGCAAGTGGCGTGACCGTCGCGATGCCGGCGTTCGGCACCATGATGTCGAGGCGGCCGTGCCGCTTCGTTGCTTCGGCCACGAGCGCCTCGACCTGCGCCGGAACGCGTACGTCGCAGGTGAAGGCGCTGGCGCCAAGCAGCGAGCTCGCCACACGCTGCGCCGCGTTTGCGTCGATGTCCGAGACGATCACCTTGGCGCCCTCGGCGGCGTAGGCGCGTGCAATGGCTTCGCCCAGGCCTCTTCCCGCGCCGGTGACGATCGCGACCTTGTCCTTGAGAAGTTGTGCACCGTTCATAGCAATCCGGCAGACAGGCCGCCGTCCAGGATGTAGTGGGAGCCGGTGGTCCAGCTGGAGGCGTCGGACGCGAGGAAGGCGGTCATTTCAGCCACCTCCAGCGGCGTGCCGAGCCGTAGCTGCTTGGCCGCGACGAGCGCATCGAAGGGAACGCCGACGACCGCCTCGACCGTCGGGATCAGCCGTTCGACCATCGCCGTGCCGACGAAGCCTGGGCACACCGCATTGACGCGGATGCCGGTGGGTCGAAGCTCCGCAGCCGCGACGCGGCTGAGCTGGATCACCGCCGCCTTCGACGCGCAGTACGAACCGAACAGCGGCACGCCGTTGGTGCCGGCGAGCGAAGAGATGTTGACGATCGACCCGCGCCCCGATGCGGCCAGCGCCGCAAGCGAATGCTTCATGCCGAGGAAGACGCCCATCACGTTGATGTTCATGAGTCGGTTGAACTCTTCCTCGGTCTGGTCGAACAAGGGCTTCACGATTTCGATGCCCGCGTTGTTGACCAGCGTGTCCATGCCGCCAAAGGCGCTTGTGGTGGCTTCGACGGCGCGCGCGAAGTCGGCCGCCGAAGTGACGTCGCAGCGCACCGAGCGCGCCATCGGGCCGAGGGCGTCGGCCGTTTTCGCGGCGCCAGCCTCGTCGATGTCGGCGAGCATCACCTGCGCGCCGCGCTCGACGAAGAGCTCGGCGATCGCTCGCCCGAGGCCCTGCGCAGCGCCCGTGATGAGGGCCTTTCGGCCCTGCAGTTCGATCATGTGTTGTCTCCTGGATTCGAAATCAGGAGCGCTATTCGACGCCCGGGAGACCAGGATGCCGCCCACCTAAAGGTTGGTTTTTTCTGCTGCGGCGCAGCAGCGAATGTTGTTACTCGCCCTTCAGCAAGCGGCGCAACTTGCCGCGCAGCGGCGTTTCTTCCCGCAGTGATGCACCGCCGAGCTTCTGTGCCATGAGTTCGCGGCTGCTGCCGTCGCGCAGGTCGATCTCGCGCACCACCTGGCCAGCCTGGTAGACGAAGGCGACGTCGGCGAGTTCGAGCACGTCGTCGATGTCGTGCGTGATCATCAACACCGGAATTCCCCATTCGCGGCGCATGGTCGCGAGGTCTTGCCGAACACTGCTGCGCAGCATCGGATTGAGCGCTGCGAAGGGCTCGTCCAGCAGCAGCACCTGCGGTCGGCAGGCCAGCGCGCGAGCAAGCGCCACCCGCTGCTGCTGACCACCGGAGAGCGTCCGCGGCCTGCTGCCGGCCATGGCGGTCAGGTCGAAGCTCTCCAGCAAGGCATCGACACGGTTGCTGTCCTCTCGCGACATCCGGGGGTGACGCCACGTCGTCAGTCCGAATGCGACGTTGTCGCGGACCGACAGATGCGGAAAGAGTGCGTAGTTCTGGAACAGGTAGCCGATGCGGCGCTCGGGTGTCGGAATGTCGATGTGCCGCGTGGAATCGAAGAGGGTGCGTCCGTCGAGCCGCACGTGGCCTCGCGCCGGGTGCAAAAGCCCTGCGATCGCCTGGAAGGTCAGCGACTTGCCTGCGCCGGAAGGGCCGTAGAGCGCCGCGAAGGGGACGTCCGTCGCGAACCGCGCGGCAAGGTCGAATCGCCGGGCGTGGTCCGTGACTGTCAGCTGAAGATCGACATCGATCACGGTTTGCCGAAGCCGAAACGCGCCAGGGTCTGCTGTGCCACGTCGGTCGAAAGGAAGGCAATGAAGTCCTGCGCGAGGCCCTTTTCCTTGCTCTCGGCGACGACCGCGACCGGGTAGGTCACCGGCGTGTGACCCGACGTCGTGAGCACGACCTTGACCTTGTCGCCCATGATCGCCGCGTCGGTGCGGTAGACGAATCCTGCTTCGACCTCGCCGCGGCTCACGTAGTCGAGCACCTGCCGCACGCTGTCGGCCTGCACGAACTTGGGTTCGAGCGTGGTCCAGAGCTTGGCGCTGTCGAGCACTTCCTTGGTGTAGCGGCCCACCGGCACCGTTGCAGTCTTGCCGACGGCAATCTTCTTGACGGCAGACCCCGTCAGGTCTTGCAGCGACTTGACGCCCGCGCCTTCCTTGGCGGGTTCGATCAGCACCAGGCTGTTGCTCGCGAAGTTCTTGCGCGTGGCGGTGTCGATCAGCTTTTGGTCCGCGGCCCGGTTCATGGTTTCCTGGTCGGCACTGGCGAAGACATCCACAGGCGCGCCCTGGCTGATCTGTTGCAGCAGCACGCCCGAAGCGGCGAAATTGAACCGGACCGTCGCGCCGGGCTTGGTGGCCTCGAACTTCGGCCCGAGTTCCTTGAACGCATCCGTCAGGCTCGCGGCCGCCGACACGGTGATCTGCTGGGCGGCAGCGCCCAAGGGCAGGGCCAGTGCGAGGACGAGGGCGGCGAGACGTGACATGCGCATGATGCGGCTCCTTGGATTCAGCGGAGGGAGAAGAAGCGGTTCGACAGAACCAGCACGGTGATCGATAGCAGCGATGTGACGATCACAAGCACCAGCGCGAGGTCGTCGTTGCCGGCCTGGGCTGCGTCATAGATCGCCATCGACAGGGTCTGGGTCTGTTTCGGGATGGACCCCGCCACCATCAATGAGGCGCCGAACTCCCCCATGGCCCGTGCGAAGGCCAGCAGCGTGCCCGCCAGGATGCCCGGCCATGCAAGCGGCAGCGTCACGCGCAGGAAGACGGAGAAGGGCGACTGGCGCAGGGTGCCGGCCGCCGCTTCGAGCGAGCGGTCGACGCCTTCGAAGGCGGCACTCGCCGACTTGAGCACCAGCGGCAGTGCCACCACGGCCGATGCCACGACGGCGCCATGCCAGCTGAAGATGATGGTGTAGTCGAAGTGGTCGCGCAGCCAGCCGCCGAGCGGACTGCGCCGGCCCGCAGCGACGAGGATGCCGTAGCCGATCACCGTCGGCGGCAGCACGAGCGGCAGCATGAACAGCGATTCGAGCACCGTGGAACCCGGGAACTGCTTGCGTGCGAAGACCCATCCGAGCGCCACGCCGGCCAGGAGTGCCAACAGCGTGGCAAAAGCGGCGACCTTGACCGACAGCACCAGCGGTGACCAGTCCATCGAAGCAAGCAGCGAGGTCGTCGTGTTCATGAGGGAATCACGAGATTGTTACACACGGACAAGTTTGATGCGCTCAGCTAGGTGAGATCTGGAAAGATGACAATCTCCATATACTGAAAGATACAGCGGCGCCAACATCATGCGACACCCCGAATACGACACCGTGGTCCATTCCGTCGCCGGTAAACCGGAGTTCCGCCGCGTCACGGAGGTTCACGAATGGCGCGTCGAGAAGGCGCTGGACGCCGACGGCTTCGTCATCTCGGTGGTGTCGGCCAACGGAGAGGCGCAATCTTTTCTGGTGGCGCGCACGGACGCGCAGGACATGGGCGACGTGCTGCGCCGGAAGGCCGGTCCGGGCTGAGGCTTACGCCATCCGGTCGTCCGAGCGGGTCTCCGGCAACTGATCCAGCCTGGCGCCGAACCAACCCACGCGCTCCGTGCTGCGCACATCGAAACGCGGCACGTAGGGCTTGATGTCCAGCACCGGTGTCTGGTCAAGCATGTCGTTGCCGCTGAAATGAAGCGTGCACCCTTCGACCAACTCCAGCCGCACGATGGAAAGGCCGATCCGATTGGGCCGCGCCGGCGCCCGAGTCGCGAAAACACCGTGGGATTCGGTGTCGAGGAAGGGCACCACCTCGAGCAGTTCCCTGGCGCAGCGGTCCATGTGGGTCAGCAGGATCAGGAACTCGAAGCCCTCGATGTCCCGGAGTCCCGCCGCGAATTCGGGGAAGACCTCGACGCGGCCGGGTTCGTCGGGCGCGCCGGCCGTCTGGATCGGCATGCCGGCAACGTCGATGAAGCGGCTGTGCACCACGCCGATGGGGCGGCAAGCGATCGTCATGGTCATTGCGCCAGCAGGCGGGTCAGTGCGGTGATGTCCGCCGCGGCGGCGACGCGCGCGGTGCTCTCGATGGCGCGGTAGTGCTGCACGATCTGCTCGCCGACCGGCGTGAGGGCCGTTCCACCGCCATGCGCGCCGCCGGCGGCTGTGGTCACGGCGGGTGAACTCAACGCGCGGTTCATTTCGTCGATGAGCATCCAGGCACGCCGGTAGGACATGCCGAGCTGGCGGCCCGCCGCGGAAATGGAGCCGGTTTCCGCGATGGCTTCGAGCAGCGCGATCTTGCCGGGGCCGATCGCGATGCTGTCGTCCCTGTAGATGCGCAGGCGGAACTGCACTTTGGATTTCATGCAGCGGAGGTTAATCGATCCCGCGCCAGATCCACGAAGGCACGCAGCTTCGGTGCCTGTGCCGCCCGCCGAGGGAAATAGAGGAACAGGCCCGGCTCCTCGAAGGCCGATTTGGGCAGCAGTTGGCGCAGGCGGCCATCGCGCAATTCGGCGCGGACCAGCGGCTCGAAGATGTAGGCAATGCCGACGTCAGCGAGTGCCAGTTCCTTGGCGTACAGCGCGTCGGTCACGCGGACCGTGCCCGTGACTTCGACGGCCACGTGCGCGCCCTTGTCACGCAGGTCCCAGGCGTACACGCCCCCCGAAGTCACGAACCGAAAGCCGATGCAGTTGTGCTGGGCGAGCGCGGCGATGTTGCGCGGTACACCGGCTTCCGACAGGTAGCGCGGCGTCGCCACCAGGATGGCCTGGAAGGGCGGCGTGAGACGCACCGCCACCATGTCCTGCGCGACCGTGTGTCCGAGCCGCACGCCGGCGTCATAGCCACCGGCCACGATGTCGGTCAGTCCGTCGTCGCTCGTGACTTCGACCACGAGGTTCGGGTGGCGGCGCGCCATCTCGGCGATGAGCGGGGTGATGGCCATCGGCAGCGCCACATGCGGCGCATTGATGCGCAACACGCCGCCGACATGCCCGAGGGTTTCGCCGAAACGGTCCACGGCATCGGCGATCTCGCCCATGGCGGGGCCGAGCAGGCCGATGAAGTTCTCGCCGGCCTCGGTCAACCGCACGCTGCGCGTGGTGCGCGCGAAAAGCGGCTGGCCGAGTTGGTCCTCGACCGCGCGCACGGCGTGGCTCACGGCCGATGCGCTCATGCCGAGTTCGGCCGCTGCCGCAGCGAAGCCGCCGCGCCGATGCACCGCAAGCACGATTGCGAGATGAGGGAGGAGGGCGCGGTCCATTCATGCATCGTATCGCAAGGTGCTTTCGATTTATCCTGTCTAGTCGACGAATGAAGTTCCGGGAATAGTTGCACTCACGTACCAACCAACCCGCCAGAGGAACCGATATGTCGACCCTTGCCTCCGCTTCCGCCCTCACGTCCAAGACCTGGTTCATCACCGGCGCCGCGTCCGGCTTTGGCCGCGCCTTTGCCGAACATGCGCAGGCGCAAGGCCACAACGTGGTCGCTACTGCGCGCGACATCGATCGCCTGGCCGATCTGGTCGCGCTGGCGCCCGAACGGACCCTGGCCGTGGCGCTCGACGTCGACGCAGCCGGCGCCGCGGAGGTCGCCATCCAAGCAGCCGTCGCGCGTTTCGGTCGCATCGACGTGCTCATCAACAACGCGGGCTACGGAGTGGTCGGCGCGCTGGAGGAGACCTCAGACGCCGAACTGCGCGCGCTGATGAACACCAACTTCTTCGGCGCGATGGCGGCGACTCGCGCCGCTCTGCCGGTGCTGCGCGCTCAACGTTCGGGAGCGATCGTCAACATGTCCAGCCTGGGTGGCCAGCTTTCCTTTGCGGGCTTCAGCGCGTACTCCGCATCGAAGTTCGCGCTCGAAGGTGCGTCCGAAGCCCTGGCGCAGGAAGTCGCTCCCTTCGGCATCAAGGTGCTGATCGTCGAGCCGGGCCAGTTCCGCACGCAGCTCGCCGGGAGCGGCATGCGGCACATGCCGTTGATCGAGGACTACCAGCCGGTGGTCGGCGGCACGCGTGAGTTCGCGCGCACCATGCACAACACCCAGCCCGGCGATCCGCGCAAGGCTGCCGCCGCGATCGAGCGGGCCTTGAAAGATGCGCACACGCCCTTGCGCCTGCAACTGGGCGGGGATTCCATCGATGCGATCCGTGCCCACTCGGAAGCGCTTCTCAAGGACATGCAAGCCTGGGAGGCCGTGAGCCGCGGCACGGATTTCGTAACAAGCCCGTGATCGTCGCCTACAGCATCGACGGCAAGCCGCTGGACCGCGGCGGTATGGCGCGCCTTGTCGTGCCCGGCGACGTCAAGGCGGCCCGCTCGGTCTCGAACCTGGCTGCGATCGAAGTCGTCGCGCTGCCGGCTGCGCGTTGAGCTTTCAGGTTTTCCACGCCCCGACGTGCGCCGCGCTGGCCTCGTCGATCAGCGCAGGGCCGATGCACTCGATCGGATGCGGCGACGCGCGGAACACGTCGCGGCACGACAACTCGGCATCGCGTTGATCGCCGTGTTCCCCGCGAAAGATGCGCAGTCGCTCCGCGTCGATGCCGAACACCACGCGGCCGATGTTGGACCAGAAGATGGCGCCGGCACACATGACGCAGGGCTCGCCCGACGAATAAATGGTCGCGCCGGCCAGTTCTTCCCGTGACAGCTTGCGTTCGCCGAGCATGCGCACTGCGTTGGTCTCGGCGTGGCCTGTCACATCGCCGGTTTCGGCCGTGTTGCAGTAGGCCTCGGCCAGGACTTCGCCCGCGGCGGAAACCACCACGGCGCCGAACGGGCGGTTGCCGCGCCGTCGCGCCGCATACGACCAGACGATGGCCTTTCGGAGGTAGCGGCCATCGCGTTCGTCCAACTGGGTCTCGGGAGGAAGGAGGTCGGCAGGAAGTGCGCTCATGCCTGAATGTTACGTTCACCGCGCGCGGGCAGCATCGCGCTGTGTCAGTCCCTTCGTCGACCCAACGGGCCCGTAACTTGCATCACAACCCGCGCAGAGTAGAAGCGTTCAGCCCGCAGCGCCTGGATTCACAGGCGGCCCGTGGCGGGAAATTGCTCTTTCATGGTCGTCCCCACGCACAACCGAAGGAGTCTCTTCATGCTCGTCACGCAACAACCCGTCTTCCGCAAGTTCTGGCATGCCGTCATGCCGCTGGCCGACCTGCAGCAGGGGCCGAAGCCCTTCACGCTGCTCGGCGAGAGCATCGTCCTCTTCCTCGACGCTGACGGCCAGCCCGCAGCATTGCGCGATCGCTGCTGCCATCGCACGGCGAAGCTGTCGAAGGGCTGGTGTGTCGACCGCGAAGGCAAGGCCTGCGGTCAGGGCGCCATCCAGTGCGGCTATCACGGCTGGACGTATGACCGCAGCGGGCAGGTGATCCGCATCCCGCAGTACGAAGGCGACCGCAAGATCTCGCCTGAATACAAGACCACCGCCTACCACTGCACCGCGCGCTACGGCTATGCGTGGGTGGCGCTGGAGGAGCCGATCGCGGGCATTCCGGAGATCCCCGAGTTCGACGATCCGGGCTTTCGCACGATCCACCAGTTCTACGAAGAGTGGCAGACCAGCCCGATGCGTGCGCTGGAGAACTCCTTCGACAACTCGCACTTCAGCTTCGTGCACCGCGCGACCTTCGGCGTGGCGGCCAGCCCCAAGCCGAGCAAGTACGAACTGATCGAGAACGACAGCGGCTTCCATGCGGAGACGATCATCCAGGCGGTCAACCCGGCGAAGTTCCATGCCATCAGCGGCGTGACCGATCCGATCACCACGCGCCACATGCGCAACGCCTATTTCCTGCCGTTCTCGCGCCGGCTCGATATCGAATACCCGTCAGGCATCCGCCACATCATCATCAACTGCTTCACGCCGATCGACGACGGCCGCATGCAGTTGTGCCAATGGCTGTTTCGCAACGACAGCGAAGCCGATTGTCCGGCGCAGATGCTGATCGACTTCGACGAGGAGATCACGCGGGAGGACAAGGACATCCTCGAATCCACCGACCCCGATGCGCTGGTCGACACACGGCGGCGCGGCGTCGAATATTCGATGGAGTCCGATCGGCCCGGCATGTTGATCCGCAAGCATCTGATGCAACTGCTGGCAAAGCACGGTGAGGTCGAGATCCATCGCGGGATGCGCGTGGTGCCGCTCGCTCGGGCGGAGGCTACCATCGCGGCCTGACCTCAGGAGACCTTCATGAGCATCACAGTCCGCCGCGACGGCATCACCGGCACACGGCACATCGTCAAGATTCGCGCGCACGAGTTTGCGGTCGACCCATCGCCGGATCTCGGCGGCAAGGATGAAGGTCCTTTGCCGCATGATCTCTACGACGCATCGCTCGGTGCCTGCAAGGCGCTCACGGTGCTCGTCTACGCGCAGCGCAAGGGCATTCCAGTGGAAGAAATCGAAGTGATCGTCGACCGCGACGACAGCGAGGAGCGCAAGGGCACCTATCGGCTCGGGACTTCGTTGCGCGTCACGGGCGACCTGAGCGAGGCGCAGCGCGCCGACCTGCTGCGCGTGGCGGGCAAGTGCCCGGTGCACCGCCTGATGACCGAGGTCAAGACGGAAATCGAGACCCGCCTGGTCTGATAGGGCGGGGCCGCGGCGCTCAGCCGACCACCACTTCGCTGATCTGCATCTCCGGCTTCAGGTCGGTGTAGTTCGCGATATCGCCCAGGATCTCCTTCGCGTGCGGACCGAAGGCCGCCTGGAAGGTTTCGACCGAGTCGCAGAAGATGTGGCACATGCCGACGTACACCGGCGGCGTGCCGGGTGCGCCGCCGGCGATGCCCTTGTCGATGGTGTAGGACTTGCAGGCATCGCCCATCAGCCGCTTGAGCAACGGCATGTGCGTGTCGCGGTAGTAGTCGTGGTCGAATCGGGCGCCCGGGGTGTGCGGATACATCACGCTGACTTTGATCATGCTCGTCTCCTTTGTGCAAGGAGGCGAGCATAGGAGATGCCGCGTGCGCCGTCGAGCGGCTTTCGGTCACTCGTTCTGCGAACCGCGATGCGCCCAGGCGGTGGTGTGCTTCTCGATCACACTGAAGACCTCGTACATCCCCATTGCCATCGCGCCCACCACCATCAGGCCCGCGAAGGCCAGGCCCATCTGCATGGACGATCCGGCGGAAATCAGCAGGTAGCCGATGCCCTCGTTGGAGGCCGTCATCTCCGACACCGTGGTGCCGACGAAGGCCAGCGTGATCGCGACCTTGAGCGAGCCGTAGAAATACGGCAGCGAGCGCGGCAGGCCGATCTTGATCAGCACGTCCCAGCGCTTGGCGCCCAGCACGCGCAGCACGTCTTCCAGCTCGGGTTCGAGCGTCGCGAGGCCGGTCGCGATGTTGACCATGATCGGGAAGAAGCTGATGAGAAAGGCCGTGAGGATCGCCGGCCCGATGCCGATGCCGAACCACACGACCAGGATCGGCACAAACGCCGCCTTGGGCAGCGCGTTGAAGGCCGTCATCAGCGGATACACGGCCGAATAGGCGATGCGCGAACTGCCGATCACGAAGCCCAGCAGCACCCCGACGACGATGGCAATGCCGAAGCCCGCCATCGTGACCCAGAAGGTGCGCCACGCATGGCCGGCGATGATTTCCTTGAATTCCCAGAACTGCGTCCAGATGCGCCACGGGCTCGGGAAGATGAACTCCGACACGCCGAATCCCGAGCAGATGACCTGCCACAGCACGAGGACGGCGACCAGCAGCAGCCACGGCGACCAGCGTTCGATTTGCTTCTTGTTTTTCATCGTGTCTTATTGCGCCGCGGCTGTGGTGGTGCTGCTTCGAATCGCACCGATGTGGCTGCGCAGTTCGAGCACGATGTCGGTGAATTCCTTGGTGTAGGTCAGTTCGAGCTCGCGCGGTCGCGGCAGGTCGATGTCGCGCTTCACGACGAAGCGGCCAGGGCTCTTGCTCATCACGTACACGGTGTCGGCGAGGAACACCGATTCGCGCAGGTCGTGCGTGACCAGGATCACGTTGAACTGCTGCTCGGTCCAGAGGTCGCGCAGGATGCACCACAGCTCCTCGCGCGTGAAGGCGTCGAGCGCGCCGAAGGGCTCGTCGAGCAGCAGCATCTTGGGCTCATGGATCAGCGCGCGGCAGATGCTCGCGCGCTGCTGCATGCCGCCGGAAAGCTGCCACGGGAACTTGTCCTCATAGCCGCCGAGGCCGACCTTCTGCAGCAGGCGGCGGGCGCGCTCGACGTATTCCTTGCGCTTCGACTTGAAGGTCGAGCGGTAGGGCTCGACGATCTCGAGCGGCAGCAGCACGTTGTCGACGGTGGTCCGCCACGGCAGCAGCGACGGCGCCTGGAAGGCCATCCCCGAGATCTTCAGCGGCCCGGTGACCGGTTCGCCGTCGATGCGGATCTTGCCCATCGACGGCATCCTGAGGCCCGTGGCGAGCTTCATGAACGTCGACTTGCCGCAGCCCGAAGGCCCGACGATGGCGATGAATTCGCCGCGCTTCACCTTGAGGTCGATGGCCTCGACCGCGAAGTGAGTGGCGCGCAGCAGCTCTTCGTTGTAGGCGAGCCAGACGTCCTGGAAGTCGACGAAGGGCGTGACGAGTGGCGCGACGAGGGGCGTGGTGTCCGACCCCTGCATTACTTGCGCAGGATGTTGAGGTCGGCGGACGCAGGCAGCATCGAACCGTTCCACACCGCATCAGGATTCACGCGCGTCTTGGTGCCGAAGGCATCCGACACCTGCGAGGCCATCAGCGCCAGACGGCCGGCGTTGACCTGGCCGAAGCCTTCGGTGCGGGCGTCCGGCGTGTTGACCACGGTGTCGATCGCGAGCTTGAGACGGCGCGTCTCCAGTTCGCTGTTGACGATGCCGTCGCGCGCCTTGATCGATTCGATGGCGACGGCCGGATTGGCGATCACTTCCTTGGCGCCCTTCGTGAAGGCCATGAGGAAGGCCTTCACCGCCGCCGGGTTCTCCTTGATCAGCTTCGGCGACGCGATGATCGCGTTGCCGTAGAGCTTCACGCCGTAGTCTGGGTAGGGAAGGATCACCACGTCGGCCGTCTTGGCGCCGCGTGCTTCGAGATTGAGCAGCGACGTGAAGGTGAAGCCCGTGATGGCGTCGATGTCGCCGCGCATGAGCATGGTTTCGCGCAGGGTCGGGTCCATCGCGGTCCAGTTCACCGCGCCGATGTTGTTGGCCTTGGCAAAGATCGGGAAGGAGCGGCGGCCGGCGTCGAACACCGGTGCGCCGAGCTTCTTGCCGGTGAGGTCGGTGGGCTTGGTGATCCCGCTCTTCCTGAGCGTCATGACCGAGGCCGGCGTGTTGTTGTAGACCATCATCACCGCGACCGGCTTGTTCGGGCTGTCGGGGTTGTTGGCGTGGAACTCCATCAGCGCCGCTAGGTCGGCGAAGCCCATGTCATAGGCGCCCGAGGCCACGCGCGTGACGGCGCCGCCGGAACCATTGCCCGCGTCGACCGTGACGTCCAACCCGTTGGCCTTGAAGTAACCCTTGGCGGCAGGATGCGTGAAGAAGGCGCCGGGTCCCTCGAAGCGCCAGTCGAGCTGGAACTTGATCGGCGTCGTCTCGGCGTGGGCGATGCCCAGGCCGAAGCTGAGTGCCGAAGCGGCGAGGAAGGACTGAAGCAATTGGCGCTTGTTCATGCAGAGAGATTCCGTGATTGATGAGTGCACGGAATTGAAGCAAAAACGATGCCGGCACGCACTTGGTGCGAACCCTTTCGACGAACCAACGGAGTGCGACGAGCTACGGGCGCGGCGGGCGGGTGCGCGCCTGGTGGCGCACTTCCTTGGTGAATTCCGTACAGACATGCGTCATCAGGTCGGCCGAGCGATAGACCAGGAAGACGGCGAAGTCCGGCAACTCGTCGCTGATCGGCAGGCGGTCCAGCGCGCTCCTGTTCAGAACGAGAGGACCCGTTCCGTTGAGGACGAAATCCGACCACATGCTGATCAGGTCCGTGTTGGTGGCGAGCTGCAAACCCAGCAGGTTCGACGCGCTCTGCACGATCCGCTTGGGCATGCCCAAGCCATGCAGGCGCATCAGGCTGGCCAGCGGACTGCCCGGATCGTCGAGGGGGTCGAGCACCAGCCAGTCGGCGTCGAGCAAAGGCTGCAAGCGGGTCGTGCGTCGCAAGGGATGGCCGGCGCGCACCGTCAGATGCATGCCGACCGAGAAAAGCGGTTCCCACTGAAAGGCGACGGTTCCGGGTCCGCTGTTGGTCGAGATCAAGCCGATGTCGAGCCGGCCCTCGCGCAGTCCTTCCAGGATCTGCTGCGGGCGCAGCTCGAAGGCGCGCAGCACCACATGCGGAAATTGACGCCGGAACGCCGCAATGGCTTCGGGCAGCGGGCCGCTCGACGCCACCGCGGTGAATCCGATGTTGAGCTGCCCCTCGGCGTGGCCCCGGATCGCCTCGATGTCTTCGAGTGCGTGGCGCAGTTCCTGTTCGACAACGCTGGCCCGCTTGAGCAGCGCCGCGCCGTAGGGCGTGAGGCTGACGCCGCGCATCGATCGCGACATGAGCGTCACGCCGAGTTCCCGTTCGAGCTCGGAGATCGCCTTCGACAGCGCCGGCTGCGTGGTGTGCGAGGCGCGTGCGGCTTCGTGGATGCTGCCGTGCTGGGCCACTGCCAGCAGGACACGCAGCTGTTGCAGTTTCATCGTGCCTTCATGCCTGGAGGTTCTCGGTAGTTGCCCCAATAGCCGTCCGACCCTGCATATGACGGGGATGTCGTTTGGTTATCGGCGTGAAATTTTGTGATTCTGCGCTTTCGCGGAATGCCGGAATACTTCGCCGGCGGTGTGCCGCAACACCCGCTACACCTCGCCCACGAACCCCCGCCTCAACCTGATCGTCAAGACCACCCATGAGCGAATCGACCTTGTCCGCCCGCCCGATCCTGGGCTCCGCCCCGCCCGCCGATGTCGTGCACGGCAGGCGCCGCCAGAGCCAGGCGCGCCTGATCGCCGCCTGCTCGATCGGCAACGCGCTGGAGATGTACGACTTCACCGTCTACAGCTTTTTCGCGCTGCTGATCGGCAAGCTCTTCTTTCCGTCGGACAGCCCGTACGGTTCGTTGCTGCTGGCCGTGGCCACCTTCGGCATCGGCTTCGTGATGCGGCCGCTGGGCGGCCTCGTGATCGGCAACTACGCCGATCGTCATGGCCGCAAGGCCGCCATGACGCTGACCATCGGGCTGATGGTGGCCGGCACGCTGTGTCTCGCGTTCGCGCCGACCTATGCAGTGGCGGGCGTCTTCGGCTCGCTCGTGATCCTGGCCGGGCGTCTTTTGCAAGGCTTCTCCCTCGGCGGCGAGATCGGTGCTTCCACCGCCATGCTGATGGAAGCCGGTGGGATCAAGGGCCGCGGCTTTCGCGTCAGCTGGCAGCTTGGCAGCCAAGGCATTGCCGCGGTGCTGGGCGCGCTCACGGGCGCGGTGCTGTACGCGTCGCTGCCGCAGGCTTCGCTGGAGAGCTGGGGCTGGCGCGTGCCTTTCGTGCTGGGCCTGCTGATTGCGCCGGTGGGGCTTTACATCCGCAATCAACTCGATGAAACCCACGTGGCCGAGGCCAGCGCGCCGAGTCCGCTGGGCACGCTGTTCCGTGAACATGGCGGTACGGTGATCAAGGGCATCCTGACGATCATCGGCGGCACCGTCGCCACGTACCTGGTGATCTACTTCATGCCGACGTACATGATCCGTGTGCTCCATCTGCCGCCGTCGTTGTCGCTGCTGTCGGGCGTTGTCACCGGCCTGGTCGGGCTCGTGGCTTCACTGGCTGCCGGATTCATGGCCGACCGCCTGCAGCGCCGCAAGCCGCTCGTGCTCGGCTCGATGCTGTTCGCAGTGCTCGCGCTGTATCCGTCCTTCTGGCTGATGACCCACTACCCGAGCGTGCCGCTGGTGCTGATTCTGTCGGCGCTGCTGACCGCTGCCGTCTATCTGGGCTCCACGCCGATGCTGCTGATGCTGATGGAGCTTCTGCCGGCCAAGGTGCGGGCCAGCGGCCTGTCGGTGATCTACGCGGTCGGCGTGACGGTGTTCGGCGGTTCCTGCCAGCTGATCGTCACCTGGCTGCTGGCCACGACCGGGAATCCGATGGCGCCGGCCTTCTACATGATGGCCTGCGGCATCGTGACCCTGATTGCAGTCATGAGCATCCGCGAAACACGGCATCAAGAACGTTGAGATCGAGAAAGGAACACCCCATGAGCCGCCAACCCACCCTGGCCCCATTTCAGACGCTGCCGCACCTGTTGCCGAAAATCCAGATCGACGCCGAAACCTTCGTCGGCATTCGTCGCCAGATTCACGCCGAGCCCGAACTCGGCTTCGAGGTGGGCGCCACCAGCAGGTTGGTCGCCAGCCTGCTCGAAAGCTGGGGCTACGAGGTACATACCGGCATCGGCCGCAGCGGCGTGGTCGGGCAACTCAAGCTCGGCAACGGCACGCGCCGCCTCGGCATTCGCGCAGACATGGATGCGCTGCCCATCGTCGAAGCCACCGGATTGCCCTACGCGAGCCGCCAGCACGGCCGCATGCACGCTTGCGGCCACGACGGCCACACCGCCATCCTGCTTGCGGCGGCCAAGGCGCTGGCCGACACCCGCAACTTCGACGGCACGCTGAACCTGATCTTCCAGCCCGATGAAGAGAACCTTTGCGGCGCGCGCGCGATGATCGAGGACGGGCTCTTCGAGCGCTTTCCGTGCGACGCTGTCTATGCCCTGCACAACATGCCCGGCGTGGCTGCGGGCAGTTTTCGGGTGATGTCCGGCCCGGTCACCTTTTCATCGGATGTCGCCGACGTCACCATCAAGGGTGTGGGCGGCCACGGCGCGATGCCGCACCGCTCGCGCGACCCGATCGTGGCCGCCGCCGCCATCGTCACGGCCTTGCAAACCATCGTTGCGCGCAATGTGGCGGCGGACGATGTGGCGGTCGTGTCGGTCGGCTTCATTCGCGGCGGCGCCACCCACAACGTGATTCCCGAATCCGTCACGCTCGGGCTGAACGTGCGCGCGGCGCAGCCCGCGACGCGTGAAATGGTGGAGCAGCGCATTCGCGAGGTCGTGAATCTCACGGCCCAGGCCCATGGCGTGCACGCGGAGATCGACTATCGACAGCTCACGCCGCCAGTGGTCAACACCGAGGCGGAAACCCAGCTGATGCAACAGGTCTGCACCGACCTCGTCGGCGCGGACAAGGTTCTCACGCAGGCGCCGAAGGGCATGGGGGGGAGCGAGGACTTCGCCTGGATGCTCAAGGAAATGCCGGGGTGCTATGTGCTGCTCGGCAACGGTGAAGGAGAGTTCGGCGGCTGCATGGTGCACAACCCCGGTTACGACTTCAACGATCGCGTGCTGCCACTGGGCGCAGCCTGCTGGGTGCGCTTGACGGAGGCTTATCTCTCCCCCAGGTTGGCTCACTGCGTGTAGCCGCCCACCCCCTCACCGGGGGCGACACCTGCGGTCTGGCAGAGCCAGTCCCGCGGTGTCTCACGAACAGGCCTTGCTGCGCGGCCCCCGCCGGACAAGCAGGGGGCGCCAGTCTCTACCGGGTTGAGTTCGCGTTGGCTACTGCCAGCGCGGTCATGTTGACTACACGGCGGACGGTGGACGATGGGGTCAGGATGTGTGCCTGCCCTTCAGCGCCCATGAGGATGGGGCCTACCGTTACGCCGTTGCCGCCGGTCATCTTCAATACGTTGAAGAGGATGTTGGCGGCGTCGAGGTTGGGGCAGATCAGCAGGTTCGCCTCGCCGGTCAGCGGGCTTTCGGGCAGCGCCTTGCGCCGCACATCCTCGGACAAGGCGGCATCGCCGTGCATCTCGCCGTCGCACTCGATGTCGGGCGCCATCTTGGCGAACAGATCGCGCGCGAGCCGCATCTTGCGGGCCGATGCACGCTCGGACGAACCGAAGTTGGAATGCGACAGGAAGGCCACCTTGGGCGGCAACCCGAAGCGGCGTACTTCCTCGGCCGCCATCATCGCGATGTTCGCGAGCGTTTCGGCGCTCGGATCTTCATGCACGCTGGTGTCGGCGATGAACAGCGTGTACTTTTCGAGCGTGAGCGCATTGAGCGTCGCGAAGCCCGGGGCGCCGCGCTTCAGTCCGAGCACGTTGTTCAGGATCCGCAGGTGGCTGTCGAAGCGCCCGACCAGTCCGCACAGCATCGCGTCGGCGTCGCCCAGATGGACCATCAGCGACGCAATGGTCGTGTTGGAGCGGCGCACCATGGCCTTCGACGCCTCGGGCGTGATGCCGCGGCGTCCCATGATCTTGTGATACGCCTCCCAGTAGGTCCTGAAGCGCGGGTCGTCTTCCGGATCGACGCAGTCGACGTCGGTGCCCAGTTTGATGTGCAGGCCGGCCTTCTGGATGCGGGATTCGATGACCGCCGGGCGGCCCACGAGGATGGGCTTGGCGAGCCCTTCGTCGACAGCCAGTTGGGCTGCGCGCAACACGCGATCGTCCTCGCCTTCGGCATAGGCCACGCGCTTGGCGGTTGCGCACTTCGCGGCGGTGAACACCGGGCGCATGAACATGCCGGTCTGGTAGACGAAGCGCGTGAGATGCTGGCGATAGGTCTCCAGGTCTTCGATGGGGCGGGTTGCGACGCCCGAGGCCTGCGCCGCCTTGGCGACCGCCGGCGCGATGCGCAGGATCAGGCGTGAGTCGAAGGGCTTGGGGATGATGTAGTCGGGGCCGAAGGCGAGCTCCTGGCCGGCGTAGGCGGTGGCGACTTCCTCGCTGATGTCGGCCTTGGTGAGGTCGGCGATCTCGCGCACGCAGGCGAGCTTCATTTCTTCCGTGATCTTGGTGGCGCCGCAATCGAGCGCGCCACGGAAGATGTACGGGAAGCACAGGACGTTGTTGACCTGGTTCGGATAGTCCGAGCGGCCGGTGGCGACGATGCAGTCGGGCCGCACTTCCTTGGCGAGTTCAGGCCGGATCTCGGGCTCGGGATTGGCGAGCGCGAGGATGATGGGCTGGCTGCCCATGCTCTTGACCATGTCCTGCGAGACGACGCCGGGCGCCGAGCAGCCGAGGAACACGTCGGCGCCCTTCATGACGTCAGCGAGGGTGCGGGCGCCGGTGTCCTTTTGCGCGTAGCGGGTCTTGGAATCATCGAAGCCGCCGGGGCGGCCGATGTAGATCAAGCCTTTCGAGTCGACCGCGTAGATGTTCGCGGGCTTGGCGCCGAGGCCCACCATCACATCGAGGCAGGCAATGGCAGCCGCGCCGGCGCCGGAGACGGCGATCTTGACGTCCTCGATCTTCTTGCCGACAAGCTCCAGGCCGTTGATGAGCGCCGCGGCCGAGATGATGGCCGTGCCGTGCTGGTCGTCGTGGAAGACGGGGATGTTCATGCGCTCGCGCAGCTTCTTCTCGATGTAGAAGCACTCGGGCGCCTTGATGTCTTCGAGGTTGATGCCACCCAGCGTAGGCTCGAGCGCGGCAATGATCTCGACGAGCTTGTCGGGGTCGTTCTCGGCAAGCTCGATGTCGAAGACGTCGATGCCGGCAAACTTCTTGAACAGGCAACCCTTGCCTTCCATGACCGGTTTGCTGGCGAGCGGGCCGATGTTGCCCAGGCCGAGAACCGCGGTGCCGTTGGTGACGACGCCGACGAGGTTGCCGCGCGACGTGTATTCGGCCGCAAGCGAAGGGTCGGCCTCGATGTCGAGGCAAGGGTAGGCCACGCCAGGGGAGTAGGCGAGCGACAGGTCGCGTTGATTCAGAAGGGGCTTGGTGGGCGAGATCGAGATCTTGCCTTTGACAGGCGAACGGTGGTATTCGCGCGCTGCGTCGCGCAATGCCTGTTCGGCGGGGGAAAGTGCGTTGGCCATCGGGGTCTCCTTGCTTCTTGGCTCAGGAGAGAGGCTAACCCAAAGTTCGATGTGACAGGGGGGAATGCGCTTGGTAGTTGCTCTGCTTTTTTTCTGGACTATTCATACGTGGAACGGGGATGCTTGGGTTGTTTTCTTAGGGAAGCAGGGTGCTTGTTTTGGGGGTCCGCCCGGTATGCGGTGCGCCCTGCGCGACCCCGCTGCGCCGGCCCTTCGGGCTTCCTTGCGGTGCTCGCTTCAGGCGGGGTCCGCGTGAAACTCGCTTCGCTCAGACACACGCGGCCCTGATCCGCCTGAAGCTGCGCTCCTCAGCGGCGCAGAAGGGTCGCGCAGGGCGCACCGCATACCGGGCTCCGTGGTTGAGTGACGGAATACGCGCGTCTCGAACGCCCACAGCCTGCGCGTTAACTACAGCGACGGCGGCGGACAAACTACCCCCACCCTCTCCGCGGAGGCGGGCGGTGTGCGCTGGGCCGGCCGTTGAGGCACCGCCGAGCAGCGCAGCGGTACGCGGATCAGGGCCGCGCGTGTTTGAGCGAAGCGAGTTTCGCGCGGACCCCGCGTACCGCG
>NZ_JBFTJF010000032.1:0-34730 GCF_056395305.1 Variovorax sp. 10L426
GTCCTTGCCCGGGGGATCACCCCGGGCTGCGGCCCGCGCCTAGCCCTGCACCCCTTGCCGCCCCGGCGCGAGGGTGATTCATGTGTTAACAGGCCCTAGGGTTCGATGTGAGCTTCCTCGACATCGACAAGGTGAGCTTTACCTTTCCCGGCTGGCCGCCGGTGGTGCGCAGCGTCGACTGGAACATCGCGCAAGGCGAGTTCCATTGCCTGGTCGGACGCAGCGGCTGCGGCAAGACGACCTTGCTCAAGCTCGCAGCGGGCCTGCTGCATCCCCAGGCCGGCAGCATCCGCCTGCAAGGCAAGGAAGTGGTTGCGCCCGGCCCGCAACTGGGCTTCGTGTTCCAGTCGCCCACGCTGCTCGAGTGGCACCGCGTGATCGACAACGTGCTGCTGCCTGTTTCGCTCCAGCACAAGCCCACCGCGAACGAGATCGACAAGGCGCAGCAACTGCTGGCACAGCTGGGCCTGGCCGGCCACGCGCAGCATTACCCTCGACAGTTGTCGGGCGGCCAGCAGAGCCGCGTGGCCCTGGCACGCGCCCTGATCCTCGAGCCGTCGCTGCTGCTGCTGGACGAACCCTTCGCAGCGCTCGACGCGATCACCCGCGGCGAGTTGCAGGACGACCTGCTGCAGATGTGCCGACTGCGCCGCACCACCGTCCTATTCGTCACGCACGACATCGCCGAGGCGGTGTACCTGGGCGACCAGGTCGCGGTGATGGACCGCGGCCGGATCGCCCGCGCCATCCGCGTCGAGGTCAGCAAGCCACGCCTGCCTGCGATGCGCTACGGCGAAGCCTTCAATCTGCATTGCGCGCAAGTGCGCGATGCGATGGACATGGTGGCGGCATGAAGAGCGCCTCGGCACGCACGCGGCTTGGCGCCTGGGCGCTGCTGCTCGCCCTGCTCGCCGGGTGGGAGCTGGCATCGCGCGCCTCAGGCGTGTCGGCCCTCGTCTTGCCGCCGCCTTCGGCGGTGATGAAGTCGCTCTGGATGGGCCTGTCCACCGGCTACCTGTGGCCCCACATCCGCGCGACGGGCCTCGAACTGCTGCTCGGCCTGTTCATCGGCTGCGTGATCGGTTTCGCAAGCGGCGTGGCCTTGGCCGAGTCGACGCTGCTGCAACGACTGCTGAAGCCCTACATCGTCGTCAGCCAGGTTGTCCCCAAGCTGGCGTTGGCGCCGCTCTTCATCGTGTGGTTCGGCTTCGGCATGACGTCGACGGTGGTGATCACGGCGCTGATCTGCTTCTTTCCCTTGATGGAAAACACCGTGACCAGCCTCCAGCAGGTCGACCCGCAGCGGCTGGAACTGTTCCGCATGCTGGGCGCCACGCGGCGCCAGACACTGCTGCGCCTGAAATTGCCCGCCGGCCTGCCCGGCATCCTGGCAGGCCTGCGCGTGGCTGTGGTGCTCGCGCTGGTCGGAGCGGTGGTCGGAGAGTTCATCGGCGCCAACCAGGGACTCGGCGCGCTGATCATCGCCTCGCAAGGGATGATGGACACGCCGTTGATGTTCGCGGTGCTGGTGGTCATCGCCGTGCTCGGGCTGCTCCTCTACGAAATCACACTGGCCGTCGAAAGACGACTGTTGCTGCCCTACACCCGAATCACATGAAGGAGCCATTGTTCATGCAAAGACCCATCGCACGCCGTACCGCGCTGCTCGCGAGCGCCGCCATCCTGGCCTTGACGGCCGCTCGCGGCGCCAACGCCGCCGACCCGCTCGACAAGATCACGGTGGCTGGCTGGAGCAAGCCGATCACCGAGATCACGCATCTGCTGGTCGAGCCCGATAAGGGCTTCTTCAAGGCCAACGGGATCGATCTTGCCTATGTGCCGGGCGCTGGCGGGGGCGACGCGATCCGCAACATCCTCACCGGCCAGGCGGACGTGGCCTTCACCGACCCGGGGGCGTTCTTTGCGGCGCTCGACAAGGGTGAGAAGCTGCGGGCGATCTACGACATCTACCCGCGGAACGTCTTCAACGTGGTCTCGCTCAAGTCCGCCAACATCACCAAGCCAGCCGACCTGAAAGGCAAGAAGATCGGCGTCTACAGCCTGTCCAGCGGCACCCGCCAGAACCTGCTGGTGCTTCTGCACCAGGCCGGCCTGTCCGAATCCGATGTCACGATCGTCGTCACGGGACTGCTGAACTTCGCGCCGCTGCTGCAGGGCCAGGTCGATGCAACCGCAGCCACCGACACCGGCTTGCTGGTGGGCAAGCGCAAGGGGATCGGCGACGTCAACGTGATGGAGGTTCGCAACTACCTGAACGTATCGAGCGACCTCTTCGTGGTCCGGGAAGAGGTCTACCAGCAGAAGAAGCCGCTGCTCAAGCGGTTCCTCAAGGCCTATCGCGAGAGTGCGGCCTGGATGATCGCCAATCCTGACGAAGCGGCGGGCCTCGCAATGAAATACGCCATCGACGGTACGGACCGTCCGACCAACCTGGAAGTGATCCGCCTGCGCAACGCCGCTACCGTGTCCGCCGTCACCGAGAAGAACGGCCTTGGCGCCTTCGACCTGGAGTCGCTGCAAAGGGCTGCGGATGCCTATCGCAAGCTGGGCCTGATCGAGCACGACATCAGAGTCTCCGACGTGGTCAGCACAGATCTACTGCCGTCGCGATCGAGGTCGACGCCATGAAGTTCGACGCCAAGGTGGTGCTGGTGACCGGTGCGAGCCGTGGCATCGGCGCAGCCATTGCGCGGGCCTTCGCCAGCGAAGGCGCGACGGTGGTGGTCAACCATCTGCGCAACGAAGAGGCCGCTGCCGCCGTGGTTGCGGATTGCAAGGCCGCCGGTGGCGATGCTTGGGCGGTAAAGGCCGACGTCGGTTCGGCCACGGCCGTCCAGGCCATGGTGGAACAGGCCTTGGATGAAGCGGGCCGCATCGACGTGGTGGTCAACAACGCATTTCGCCCCTATTCATTCGACCCGCAACGTCGCGCCCTGTTCGACGAGACGGCGTGGCAGGACTACCAGGCACAGTTCGATGGCGCCGTCGGCGGCGCCTACAACGTCTGCAGGGCCGTTCTGCCGCACTTCAGGCAGCGCGCGCGGGGCAGCATCGTCAATATCGTCAGCGACCTGGTCGAGCGTCCGACGATTCCGTACCACGACTACACGACCGCCAAGTCGGCGCTGGTCGGCTTCAGCCGCAATCTGGCTGCCGAACTGGGGCCGTTGGGCATCCGCGTCAACTGCGTCGCCCCGGGCCTGGTCTATCCGACGAAGGCCAGCGGCGCGACCCGCGAAGAGTTCCGCGAGTCGCTGATCGCCGCGACCCCGCTGCGACGCATCGCGCGGCCCGAGGACGTGGCGGGTCCCGTGCTGTTTCTCGCATCCGAGTGGAGCCGCTTCATGACGGGCCAGGTGCTGTTCGTTGACGGCGGCCTGGTGATGAAATGAAGCACGAAAAAACTGTCTCGCTTGCTGGAACGCGTGGCGCTTGCAGCGAGCCCACGAGACCTTGATCTCGCTCGCGCCCATCGGCAAGCCGTATACATGCATGCAGACCGTTTGACGTCATCGAAAAGAGCTTGCAAAAGGCGCACTCCGGCGTCCTCGCGCATCTTCAGGAAGTGTTGGCCGGCAAGCTCACTCGGGAGGCGCTTGCCCTTCTGGCTGCTCTCCGTCTAGAAGGCCCGGGCCCGGCAGCCATTCAAGCCATCGCCGCGCGGGCGCATGCGATGAAGGGCTTGATCAGCGGGCTGTTCAGATCACGACGCCAGCAGACAGCGACGTCCATCCCCTCCGTCACGTCGAGCAGCGGCCTGAATGCCAATCCTGGCGGACTGCCGAGCGCCGCACAGGTCGGCACGATGGCGAATCCTTCGCCGGCCATGACCAGACCCAGGGCCGAGTGCACCGTCTCGACCCGATGGGTGATCTGCATCGTGATGTGATTCTTCCTGAGCAGGGACGCGACCAGCGAAGTGTCTGCGGCTTCCTCGAATGTCGGCAGGCCGATGAGCTTGCGGCCTTGGAGCTTCGACAGCGGCACGGCGGTCAGCCTGGCCAGGGGCGAGCGTGCCGGCATGGCCACGCGCAGCGCTTGCGTGCCCAGCAGGGCGGCGGCGACACCCTTGCGCGCGACGGGCGGCATGCACAGCCCCACCGTGACCTTCAGGTCGGCGATCAAGGCCTCGTGGGTTGCGGCACTCATCTCGACGAACTGGAGGTCCACATCCGGCATGACGCGCCGGAGCTCGGGCACCAGCCGCGGCAGGACCGCATAGCCGAGCGCAAACATGTAGCCCACCGTCAACCGGCCGCGGCGTCCGGCGGCGACGGCACGGGCCGCTTCGAAGCCTTCGTGAGCGAGCGTCAGCGCTTCCCTGGCACGCGACAGCAGTGCGCCGCCGGCATCGGTCAGCTGCATGCCGCCGGGCTCGCGCCGGAACAGCGGCGTGCCCAGCTGAGCCTCCAGATTGCGTATCTGGACCGACAGCGGCGGCTGCGCCATGTGTAGGCGCAGCGCGGCCTTTCCAACGCTGCGGGCTTCGGCCACCGCGACGAAATAACGCAGGCTTCTCAGATCCACCGACCCATACTAGTTTCGTATGGCTTTGTTGTAAACGAGTATTGGACCTGAGCTTGCTCGCGCGCCAAGCTGTCGTCCAGGCGGAAGAAAGCGAACTGCCGCAAACCGAAGGATGACTGCACATGAGTGAAGAGCTGTGTTTCATGTCCGCGACCGCATTGCGGGAGCAAATCGCCCGCCGCGATCTGTCGCCGGTGGAGATCACCCGGGCCGTGCTCGACCGTGCCGATCGGCTCCAGCCCGAGCTCAACTGTTTCATCACTCTCTGCCGCGATCGGGCCATGCAGGAGGCGCGCGCCGCCGAGCAGGCCGTCATGCGCGGCGCTGCCCCGGGCCTGCTGCACGGCATTCCGTTCACGTGCAAGGATCTTGTCAACACGGAAGGCGTGCGCACCACCTTCGGCTCCAGGCTGTTCGAACACAACGTGCCCGGCGAGGATGCGGAAGCCGTTGCGCGGCTGCGTCGCCAGGGTGCCATCCTGATCGGCAAGACCACCACGTCGGAGTTCGGCGCGAAGTGCCTCACCGACGCCCCGCTGTTCGGACGCACGCGCAATGCCTGGAGTCCGCGCCACACCAGCGGAGGTTCCAGCGGCGGTGCGGCCGTCGCCGTGGCCGCCGGCATTGCGCCGATCGCCGTGGCGACGGACGGCGGAGGCTCGACACGCATCCCGGCCTCCTGCAACGGCGTGGTCGGCCTGAAGCAGAGCAGCGGCATCGTGCCCCACAGCCAGGTCGAGGATGTGTTCGGAAACCTGACCTATGTGACGCCGATGACGCGGAACGTCGCCGACACGGCGTTGATGCTGCAAGCCATGGGTGGCGAGGACGCCTCCGACCCGTGGTCGATCGATACCGCGATTCCGGACTACGAGAGCGCAGCGCAGGCGCGCGGCGACTTGCGCGGCAAGCGGATCCTGTTTTGCGCCGCGCCCGAGGGCCGCCCCATCGCGGCCGAGGTTGCCGCAGCATTCGAAGCATCCCTCGTGCATTTGCGGGCGCTGGGCGCGGAGCTGATCGAGATGCCGGGCACGCATTTCAATATCGAGCCCCTGTGGCGCACCATCAACCACACCGTCTGGCGCGCCCGGTTCAGCGAGATGGCACGGCAGCATCCCGACCAGCTCAGCCCTTCGCTGCTGCAGCAGATGGCGCTGGCCAGCGAGGTCAGCGGGGCCGACTATCAACGGGCGATGTTCGATCGCACGCTGCTGTTTCGCCATGTCCAGACCCTGCTGCGGGACAGCGACTTCATCGCCATGCCGACCCTTTCGCGCACCGCACTGCCGATCGAACAGGACTTGTTCGGTGCCATCGACATCGACGGCGAGATCCTGCCCGAGGTTCGCGCCAACTGGTTTCCCTGGACCATGCCGTTCAACCTTACGGGGCATCCCGCGATCAGCTTGCCTTGCGCCTTCGGTTCGGGCGGATTGCCGATCGGCATCCAGCTGGTCGGGCGCTTCAAGCGGGACAGCGATCTGTTGCGCCTGGCGTCCTTGTTGGAGGCATCGCAGGGGCTTCTGTCTCATCGGCCCGAGCTGGGGTGACGCATGACCCATCGACTTGCAGGAATCCTGAAGGTGTCTCTCGCGGCGCTGGTCGTGGCGGGCACCGCCATCACGTCACCGGTCCGCGCGCAAGCGTCCACCGCGGCACCCGTCAAGCTGGTGATCGGCTTCCCGCCCGGCGGTGCATTGGATGTGCTTGCGCGCGCCGTTGCGGAGCAGCTGCGGCTGGCCACGGGCGAGCCGGTCATTGTCGAGAACAAGCCCGGTGCGTCGACGCGGATCGCCATCGAGACCGTCAAGCGTGCGAGTCCCGATGGAAAGACCATCCTGCTGGCTTCCAGTGCGCCCTTCGTGCTGTTCCCGATGACCTATAAGCGCCTGAGCTACGACCTGGACCGCGACTTCATTCCGGTCGCTCTTCTTGCGGACGTTCCGACGGTGGTCTCCTGCGGCGTGGCCCAGCCCTATCGGACGCTGCCGCAGTATGTGGCCTGGGTCCGCCAGCATCCCGACCAAGGCGGCTTCGGCCTGACCTCGCTGGGCGGCGCCTTGCATTTCGCCGTGCTGGGCATGTCCAAAGCGATCGGCGTGCCGCTGAATGCCGTGGCCTACAAAGGAGGCGCGCCGCTGGCCACCGACATCATCGGCGGCCACGTGCCCATCGGCACGGACGCGATGGCGAGCCAACTGGAGCTGCATCGATCCGGCCAGATTCGCATCCTGGGTGTGTCGGGCCTGCGGCGCAACCGCGCGCTGCCGGACGTCCCCACGCTCAAGGAGTCCGGCATCGATGCGTTCGATCACGCCAATGCCTCGTACAGCGCCTACGTGCCTGCCGGCACGCCGCCCGATGTGGTGGCGCATCTCGAACGCGCTCTGATTGCAGCGGTCCATCAGCCGCAGGTCCAGGCGCAGCTCGCACGCATCGGACTCGACGCGACCGGATTGTCCGGCGCTGAACTCGCCAGGATGATCCAGGCCGAGCGCGTTTTCTGGCGTCCGGTCGTGGAGGCGTCGGGCTTCAAGAATGATGACTGATCGATCCGCAACCCACTCCGAAGGAGACGCGCCATGCTGAACCTGTCCGTTCCCATCCCATCGACGAAGCGCAGACGCAGGATTGCGCAAGCGGTCCTTGTCTGCAGCGCGGGCCTGTGGCTTTGCGCGACGGAGGCGGCCGCCGGGTCCTATCCGGAGCGGCTTGTCACGGTCGTGGTCGCGTTTCCTCCGGGCGGCATCGTGGACGTGATCGCCAGGCGGGTTGCGCTGCGTCTCGCCGATCGATTCAAGCAGAGCTTCATCGTGGAGAACAAGACAGGTGCGGCCGGCAGCATCGGCTATTCGTTTGCCGCCCGTTCCGCCGCCGACGGCTATACGCTGGTCCTTGCGAGCGGACCGACGACCATGACACCGCCGAACGATGGTCCCGTGACCTGGGACCCATTGAAGAGCTTCAGCGCCGTCGGAATGATCGGCACCATCCCGCAGGCCATCGTGGTGAACAACGATGTTCCCGCGCACACTTTGCAGGAGTTCGTCGCCTACGCGAGAACAAAGAGCGGACAGGTCAACTACGGCTCGCCCGGCCTCGGCACCACGCCGTACTTCACGATGGAACTGTTCAAGCGCCAGCAAAAGGTGAACTTGACCCACGTCGCCTACCGTGGACAACCCGATGTGATGGTGGATCTCATGCGTGGCGATCTGGGCATCACCTCGGTAACGGCCCCGCTGGTGTTGCCGAATGTGCTGAGCGGCAAGATGCGGGCGCTGGCGGTGACTTCGAAGGCGCGTCTGGCGGCACTGCCCGATGTGCCTACCGTCTACGAGCAGGGCATGGCCGATCTCGACATCTCCAACTGGTTCGCCTTGCTGGGGCCGGCCCATCTTCCGCCCGATGTGGTGGCGGCACTGGCCAAGGCGTTGAACGACACGCTGGCCTCGCCGGAGACGCAGGCCAGCCTCGCCGAGGTCGGACTGCTCGTGCAAACGGCGCCGCCCGCCGAGACGCTGGCATTCGTCAAGAGTGACCTCGCCAAATGGATCACCATGTCGAAGGAACTGGGCAGCGGTCAGGCTGCCTCCGGGAGGTCGAATTGAGCGCAGCGCACCCACCCCTTGGCATGGAGCCCGCTCCCACCGGTATGAGCACCGAGGAATGGCGGCTGCGATGCGAGCTCGCCGCCTGCTATCAATTGACCGATTTGTACGGCATGTCCGACCTGGCATCGACGCATATCTCGGTCAGCCTGCCGGGGCCGGGGCATCACTTCCTGGTCAATCCGCTGGGCGTTCTGTTCGACGAGATGACGGCATCCGCACTGCTGAAGGTAGACATCGACGGACGGGTGGTCGACGGCGACCCGTCGCTGCTCAATCCGGCTGGTTTCATCATCCACAGCGCGATCCACATGGCGCAGACCGATCTGGTCTGTGTCATGCATTCGCACACGCGGGCCAACAATGCGGTGGCGATGCAGGTCGAGGGTCTGCGTCCGCTGAGTCAGAAGGCGGTCGTGATGCTCGACTTTCTCGGCTACCACGACTACGAGGGCGCGGCGTTGGATGAAGACGAACGCGAACGACTGGTACGCGACTTGGGTCCCGCTGGCCGGGTCCTGATCCTGCGCAACCACGGCGCTCTCACGGTAGGCCGCAGCGTCGGCGAGGCGTTCTGCTGGATGCATCGGCTGGAGACGGCGTGCAAATACCAGATCGATGGTCTGGCTGGCAATGCCGCGCCGCATGAACTCTCGGAAGAAACCATTCGGCACACGCGCGCCCAGGGTCGCAAGATGCTGGGCGCCGGCGGCTTTCTGGAATGCGGCAAGGTCGAGTGGCCGGGCTTGCTTCGCAAGCTGGAGCGCGAGCGCGGAGGCTCGTACCGCAGATGAAGCGTGCGGCGCCTGCCGGCCATCGGGCTCTCGCCGATCACTTCAGATTGGCAAGGCGCTGGAGGGTGGCCGGCGAACCCAGTGAATCTTCGTAGGCAGCGCGCCCTGCAGCTTCAGACCATGTGGCGAGCGCCAACGCGTCGATGTGCTGCTTCATGGAATTCACTGCCTTGCGTTCGCACTGCAGGATGGCATCCACATAGGCCTGAACCTTGTCCTTGAGCGCTTCGGGCGCCACCAGATCGGTGAGATACCCGATGCGCAACAACTCTTCCGCGCTCAGCGATTGCGCGGTCAGGAAGATCTTCTTCGTGGCTGTGGGGCCGATGCGGGTGACGAAACGCCGCAAACCGCCTGGGTAGTAGTGCAAGCCGAATTTTGCCGCCGGCATGAAGATGCGGCTGCCCTGCACCCCGATTCGGAAATCGCAGCACATGGCCAGATCCGTGCCGCCGCCATAGGCGCTTCCGTTCATCGCGCAGATCGTGGGCACCTTTGATTGTTCGAGGTGGTCCAACATGGTCTCGAAGCTGCGGTCGAGCCGGGAACTGATCTGCGTCAGCGTGTAGCCGGAGCAGAAGGTCTTCTCGCCTTCTCCGGTGATGACAAGGACGGCCACCTCCGGGGACTTGTCGATCTCCTCCAGATGGCGCAACACCACCTGCGGGTCATCCGGATCGATGCGATTGTGTTCGCCGGGACGGCGCAGCGCGATGGTCGCCACGCTGCCTTCGATCTGCAATGCCGGCCTGCCGGAGGCCGTCATGTCCCAACCCTTCCGGCGTCTTGTGCAATGGCGCCTTCGGCGGCGAGCGCCTCGATGTCGGCCTTGCTGTAGCCATACTCGCGCAACACCTCGAAGGTGTGTTGGCCCAGAAGCGGCGGCGCCCTGCGGATGGACGCACCGTTCATCGCCTCCAGCTTGATCGGAGATCCCACCTGGCGCAGCCTGCCCAGCTCGGGATGCTCGACCTCTTCGACGAGGCCGCTGTGCAGCACCTGCTCGTCGGCGAACACGTCCGCCAGATTGTTGATCGGACCCGCGGGAATGTCCGCACCGAGGAGGAGGCGGGACCATGCGTCCCGCGTGTTGGCCTTGAGCTTCTCTTCGATGAGGACCTTCAACTCGTTGCGATGCTCGATCCTCGCTGCGTTGCTGGCGAACCGCGGATCGTCGACCAGCGCGTCGAGTTCCAGCAAGGTGCAGAGCTTGCGCCACATGTCGGTGGTCGCCGGTGCAATGTTCAACGGGCCGTCGGCAGTCTGGAACACGCCATAGGGCGAGATGACCGGATGCGTATTGCCGGCAAGCTGCGGCACTTCGCCAAGACTCAGGTACCGCTGCCCCTGCACGCTGAGCAGACCGACCAGCCCGGCCAGCAGCGATGTCTCCACGCGCTGGCCCTTGCCCGTGCGCTGGCGTTCGTTGAGCGCAGCTAGCACGCCTATCGCGCACCACATGCCGGCGGTCTGGTCACCGATGGCGACGCCCACGCGCATGGGGCCGGACTCTTCCGAACCGGTGACGCTCATCAGGCCCGAATAGCCCTGCGCAATCTGGTCGAAGCCGGGGCGCTGGCCCGCCGGGCCGGTGCGGCCAAAGCCGGTGATGCTCGCGTAGATCAGGCCCGGATTCGCTTTGGTCAAGTTCTCATAGGCGAGCCCCATGGACTCCATGGCACCGGGACGGAAATTCTCGGCGACCACATCAGACTGCCTTGCAAGATGTCCCAACAGTTCCAGCGCCCGCGGATCGCGGAAGTTGAGCGCCACACCCCGCTTGTTTCGATTGCCGCTGAGGTAATAGGCGCTCGTGCCGCGGTCGAAAGGGCCCCAGTTGCGGATCATGTCGCCGCCGATGGGCTCGACCTTGATGACGTCCGCGCCGAGGTCCGCAAGGACCATCGTGCAGAAGGGGCCGGCCAATGCGCGCGTCAGGTCGAGCACCCGAACGCCGGCCAGTGGAAGCTCTGAATGTGCCATGGTTGTCTCCAAAAAATACTTGTGCATCAACGCTTCAGACTATATATTGCATACAATGGTTATGCAATGTAAGACCACCCCCAGGAGACATCAATGAAGAAACCCAACATCCTTTTGATCATGGCGGACCAGCTTTCGGCGCCGGTTCTGCCGTTCCACGGCAACGCGGCGGTGAAGACGCCGTACCTGCAAGCGCTGGCCGAACAGTCGGTCGTGTTCGACAACGCGTACTGCAACTTCCCGTTGTGCGCGCCGGCGCGCTTCTCGTTGCTGGCCGGCCAGTTCGCGACCGAGATCGGCGCCTTCGATAACGCCTGCGAGTTCGAGGCGTCGACGCCCACGCTGCCCTACTACCTCGGCCGCGAGGGCTACAAGACCATCCTCAGCGGCAAGATGCACTTCGTGGGCCCGGACCAGAAGCATGGCTTCCAGGAACGCCTCACCACCGACATCTATCCGGCCGACTTCGGCTGGTCGGCGGACTGGAAGGAGGGCGAGTTCAGCTTCTATTCGCCGGGCCACAACCTCAGCACCGTCGACGAGAGCGGCGAGTGCTTTCGCAGCCTGCAACTGGACTACGACGAAGAGGTCGAGACCAAGTCGATCCAGCGCCTGTACGACCTGGCTCGCGACGACGAGCAGCCCTTCTTCATGTGCGTGTCGTACACGCACCCGCATCCGCCCTTTCACATCCTGCCGGAGTACCTGGCCCGCTACGACCGCGCTGAAATCAACCTTCCCAACGTGCGCGACATTCCCATGGAAGAGCGCGACATGCTGAGCCAATGGATCCAGTACTCGCACGGCCTGGACAAGCAGACGGCCACTGACGAGCAGATCCTGCGCGCGCGCCACGCCTACTACGCGATGGTCAGCTACATCGACGACAAGGTGGGCAACCTGCTGAAGACGCTCGAGCGCACGGGCTTCGACAAGAACACCATCGTCGTCTTCACCTCGGACCACGGCGACATGCTGGGCGAGCGAGGCATGTGGTTCAAGCGCGTGTTCTTCGATTGGTCGGCCAAGGTTCCGCTGCTGTTCAAACCGCCCGGCGCGACCACGCCGCGCCGGATCTCGGAGCCCGCGTCGCACGTCGACCTGCTGCCGACCTTGATGGCCTTCGCGACCGGCAAGGAATCTTCAGAATGGGTGGAGCCGATCGATGGCCGCTCGCTCAAGCCCGTCATCGAAGGCGCGGCCGAACACAGCGACGCCACCGCTTTCGTGGAATACACGGCAGAGGGCGTGACCGGTCCGTGCTGCATGCTGCGCAAGGGGCACTACAAATACGTCTACACGCACGGCTACCCCGACCAGCTCTATAACCTCGAAGCCGATCCCGACGAACTTCGTAACGTGGCGGCAAAGCTCCCCGACGTCCTGGCCGCGCTGAAGGTCGAGGTGCAGTCGCGCTGGGATGCGGACGACATCAAATCGCGCGTGCTGCACAGCCAGGCGCGCCGCAAGTTCATCAAGGACCTGCCCGATGCGATCCAGCCGGTATGGGACTACCAGGCCAGCGTCGACGACACCAAGCGCTACGTTCGGCGCGGCAGCGCGCGGATCATCAAGGTGAAGAAGCGCTGGCCCGTGGTCGCCGACATCAAGAGCTGAGCGCTCGCCACATCGGAGACACATGCCATGGAACACACCATCGAACACGAAGTCGATCCCTTGCGTCTCGCGCGCACGCTCAGCGGCGTCAACCTCATCAACGGCAAGCTCGTGCCGGCGCACTCCGGCAAGACACTTCCCGTGATCAATCCGGCCACCGGCAGCACGATCGGTTCGGCGCCGGCGAGCGATGCGAGCGATATCGCCAGCGCCGTCGACGCCGCCCACGCCGCACAGCCCGCGTGGGCTGCGATGGCCGCTCGCAAACGCGGCACCCTCGTCGCGGAGTGCGCGCGCCTGCTGAGCGCACACGTTGAGGAACTCGGACGTCTCGTTGCGCTGGAAACCGGCAAGGCACTCAGGACGGAGAGTCGCGTGGAGGCCTCCGTCGTAGCCGACTCGCTCCAGTTCTACGGCGGACTCGGCTCGGAACTGAAGGGCGAGTCCGTGCCTTTCAGCCCCGACATGCTCACGGTGACGACGCGTGAGCCCGTCGGCGTCGTCGGCGTGATCATTCCGTGGAACGCGCCCATGATGCTGATGGCGCTGAAGATTGCGCCGGCGCTGGTCGCGGGCAACAGCGTGGTTGTGAAGTCTGCCGAGGAAGCGCCGCTGGCCGTGCTGCGCGTGTGCCAGATCCTCAACCAGTTGCTGCCGCCGGGGGTGCTCAACATCGTCTCAGGCTTCGGGCCCGATTGCGGCGCGCCGCTCGTCTCGCACCCCAAGGTGCGCAAGGTCACTTTCACGGGGTCCGTCGAGACCGGAAAGATCGTCGCCAGGGCCGCGGGCGAAAAACTCATTCCCGTGACGCTGGAGCTAGGTGGCAAGAGCCCGATGATCGTCATGGGTGACGCCGACATCGACAAGGCGGTGGCGGGCGCCGTGGCCGGCATGCGCTTCACGCGTCAGGGCCAGAGCTGCACGGCCGCCAGCCGCATCTTCGTACACCACAGCATGCACGACACCTTCGTCGAAAAGGTCAAGGCGAAGGTGGACGCGATGAAGATGGGCGACCCGCTCGACGAATCGACCGACATCGGCACCATCATTTCCAAAGACCAGTACAACAAAGTCAGGTCGTACATCGAGGTGGGACGCAGCACGCCGGGCGCGACGTGCCACGAGTGCTCGGCTCTGCCGACGAACGCCGACCTGAAGGACGGCCTCTTCGTGCGCCCCGTGATCTTCACCGGCCTGGACAACGAGAGCCGCCTGGCGCGTGAAGAGATCTTCGGGCCCGTCACATGCGTCATCAAGTTCTCGGACTATGAAGACGCGTTGGCACAGGCCAACGACAGCGACTACGGCCTGGCTGCCACGATCTGGACGCGCGACCTCAAGACCGCGCTGGACGCCAGCCGCAGGCTCGAGGCGGGCTTCGTGCAGATCAATCAGAACATTGTCGTGCAGCCGGGCCTGTCCTATGGCGGCGTGAAGCAGTCGGGCCTGGGCCGCGAAGCGTCGCTCGAAGCCATGCTGGACCATTTCACGCACAAGAAGACCGTGATCTTCAGCCTGGCCTGAAGCGCCACCCCACGAACTGAAAGGAGACAAACCATGTCAGTGATCGGATTCATCGGACTGGGCAACATGGGCATGCCCATGGCCGTGAACCTGCGCAGCGCGGGCCACGAGGTCAAATGCTTCGACATGAGCCAGGCCGTCTTGCGCCAGGCGGCGGAGCACGGCATGAAGCCGCAGCAGAGCGTGGCCGAGACCATCGAAGGTGCGAACTTCGTCGTGTCGATGCTGCCGAGCGGCAAGCACGTGCTCGAGGTGATGGCGACCGAAGGCATCGCCTATCCGCGCGATTGCGTGGCGATCGACTGCTCGACCATCGACATTGCCTCGTGCGCTGGCTTTCACAAGGCGCTTGCGGAGCGCAGCGTGCTCTCGCTCGACGCCCCGGTGTCGGGCGGCGTGGGCGGTGCCGCCGCGGGTACGCTGACCTTCATGGTCGGCGGCTCGGACGACGCCTTCGCCAGGGGCCTGCCCGTGCTGCGCGCGATGGGAAAGAACATCATCCATGCGGGCAAGGCGGGGGCCGGGCAGGCCGCGAAGATCTGCAACAACATGATCACGGGCGTCTCGATGGTCGTGGTGTCCGAGGCGCTGAACCTGGCGCGCAACCTCGGACTCGACATGCAGAAGTTCTTCGACATCGCATCGACCTCATCGGGCCAGTGCTGGGCGTTGACGAGCTATTCGCCCGAGCGCGGACTCGTGCCCACATCGCCGTCGAACCGCGACTACGAAGGCGGCTTTGCCTCCGAGCTGATGCTGAAGGACCTGCGGCTGGCCGAGCAGGCCGCGATGGCCTCCAACTCGCCGGCGCTGCTCGGTGCGGCTGCGGCCTCGCTTTATGCGATCCATTGCCACGGCGGCCAGGGGCGGCTCGACTTCTCTTCCGTCATCCAGATGATGAGGAAACGCTAGCCGACCTTTCTGCTTCAGGACATTCAAAAATGATGGAGACAAAAAATGAAGAGCGTATTGACTGCGATGTTCAGGTTTCTGGTGCTCCTCGGAGCCCTGCATGGCTCGGCTGCATTCGCAGGCCCGACGGTCGGCAAGATCATTGTGGGTTACCCGCCGGGCCAGTCCGTCGACAGCGTCGGCCGACTGCTCGCCGAGCGGCTCGGAAAGATGACAAACCGTACATGGATCGTCGAGAACATGCCGGGCCAATCGGGGAGCATCGCGCTGGCGGCCGTGACCAAGCTGCCGGCCGACGGCAGCGTGCTCACGCTGTCGGCCTCGGCGGCGCTGGCGGGCAACCCGTTCCTTTTCACGAACGTCCGCTATGACCCGATCAAGGACTTCGAACCCATCGGCCTGATCTACGACGCGCCGCTGCTGCTGCTGGTCAACAGCGCGTTGCCCGTCAAGTCCCTGCCCGAGTTGCTGGCCCACCTGCGCGCGAACCCCGGGAAGCTCAGCTTCTCGTCGCCCGGCAATGGCTCGGTCTCGCACCTGGCCATGGCGGAGCTGTTGCGGCGCAGTGGCACGAAGATGGAACACATTCCCTATCAGGGTGCATCGAAGTCGCTGTCGGATCTGGCCGGCGGCCAGGTGCAGGTGTCGTTCGACACCATTGCCTCCGCGCTGCCCCTGATCAAGGCCGGAAAGATCCGCGCCATCGCGATCAGTTCGAAGGAACGCTCCACGCTGCTGCCGGATGTGCCCACCGTTTCGGAAGGCGGTATCGACGGCTTCGACCTCGTTCCATGGGTCGGTCTTCTCGCTCCCGCGGGCACGCCGAAGGACGAGGTCGACAAGCTCAGTGCCGACCTCGCGAAGATCGTTCGCTCCGAGGATTTCTCGAAGCAGATCGTCATGCTCGGCGGCCGACCGCGCACGTCGTCGGCGAGCGAGTTCAAGAGCTTCCTGGATGCCGAAGTGAAGCGCTGGTCGGACGTGATCAAGCGCTCCGGCGCAAAGCTGGAGTAACGCGCGATGCTGATTGGCACTTCGGAACGCGCGCGGATGTCGCGACACGCGCGCGCCCTTCCCGACGGGTTTTCATTCCATCGCAGCGAATGGATGGACGGCGGAAAAGATCCGCTGTGGTCCCCGACCGTCTTCCTCGTGGAACAGTCGCCGGACTCGGTATTGGCCTCGCACTTCCACACGCAGAACCAGTTCCAGGTGGTGATGGCCGGCTCGGGCAAGCTCGGCGCGCATGACGTGCGGCATGGCTCGGTCCACTACGCCGGCGCGTACACCGGCTATGGTCCCGTCGTAGCGGGCCCGCAAGGCCTGAGCTACTTCACGATCCGCGCGGTGTACGAGAGCGGCGCGAACTTCATCGACAGCGCGCGGGACAAGATGATTCGCGGCCCTAAGCGTCATATGCAAGGTCCACCGCTCGATGCCTTGCCGGTTGACGATCTCGCGCGGCTTGCGGAGCCCCAAGTGACTCACCTCATTTCTCCGCAGCCTGATCATCTGGAGGCTTGCGTGTGGTACCTGCCTCCAGACTCACACATCGAGGCGCCGGTGCCCGCACCCTCAGGCCAGTTCCAGTTCGTCATGTCCGGAAGCATGCGCCATGAAGGCACGTGGCTTACCGGTTGGGAGAGCCGTCATGTGGCGGCTGCAGAGCCGGGCGGCCTGATCGAAGCGGGGCCACAGGGCCTGCAGGTGCTGCTGCTTCAGATGCCCGCGAAAGCGCCCGAATACCTGGAGGAGCGCACGGCCAGATGCTGACGTCGACGACCGACCCCTGGGGTATAACCTCGGGCATGAATGAGCCAAGGCCCCAACCTCGTGCAAAGCGAGAAACGCCGACCTTGTCGGCCGAGCAAGTCTGCGACCGGATTCGAAGTTCGATCCTGGCCGGCGAACTCAAGCCTGGCGACAAATTGACCGAACAGGATCTGGCGGCGGAATACCTCGTGAGCCGCACACCCATCAGGGAAGCCATTCGCCAACTGGAGGTGGAGCGGCTTGTTTCCCGCACACGCTTCGTCGGCGTCACCGTGGCCCAGCTCAAGCCGTCGGAGATCATCGAACTGCTCGACATCCGGGAGGTGCTGGAAGGACTCGTGGCGCGGCGCGCGGCCAAGGAGATCAACCCGGAACAGCGAGCCCGCCTGCGAAAGATCCTGGAGCGCATGGCCAAGGCCGAAGAGGCCCACGATGTGTCGAAGTACCTGGATGCCGCGCTCGAATTCCGAAGGACGCTGGCCGAGTGCTCTCGCAGCGAGACGCTCATCCAGTACGTGATGGCAATCGAGAACCGCCTCCGGCTCATGGGCAAGCGCACCGCCCTGATACCCGGGCGTATGGCGGCTGCGATCGTTGAACACAAGAAGCTCATGAAGGCCATCGAGGCTGGCGACCCGGAGGCCGCCGAGCGGCTCAACAGGGAACGCATTCAGCACATTCGGACTGACGTTGAGCGGTCGTTTTCTTTCGCAATTCTCTGAGTCGCATCACTGATTCACGGAATCTGCCTGGCTCCCAGGACGTAGCCACGAGATGCAAGATCGGCCACGTCTTCCCAGCCGGACGTCTATACGTCGCACTCTGGCATGAAGACGTAGAGGAAAGTTCGAGGCGATGTCGAAGGACGACCGGGCTGCCGTGATTGGGTTCCTGAGCTCCCCGTGATGCCCTGGTCATGGCTTGAACGGCTTGCTCAGGAAGCGTGACGCCTTCTCGCCGAAGCGCCAGGGCAAATCGATGGCCCGCGAAATCCCGATGCGGGGTCCTTCGGCCAGCACGGGCCCGGGCTGGTCGTCCGGCAAGGCGAGCAGGCGGAAAGGCGGTGCGTCCAGCGGCAAGCCATTGAAGCTCGCATCGATGCCGAGCGCCTGCCCGAGCCGCCCTGGCCCCGAACACAGAAGCCGCGGATTCTCCAGGCCCCGGCGTCGGTGCATCTGCTCGAGACCGTGCGTGGGCTCGAGCGCGCGAATCAGCACCCGCCGACGCCATCGACCAGCAGCGTGATGCCGATCAGGCGCCTCGCCACGCGAAGGACTCGTCGGTCGTGGGCCCTTCGGGATGGACCCCCACCGAAGGATGCACGTTCATGACAGGATCAACTGCAAGTGGACTCGAATGGAGGTCAACGATGGATGAGCAGAGCATTCGGACGGCCATTGATCGGCATTGGGCTGCCTCCGCAGCAGGTGACCAGGCCGTGGAGCATGAGATCTACCACGACGATGCCGTGTGCACCTATCCGCAGTCGGGCGAGGTCATCCACGGCCGGCACAACCTGCAGGCGCTTCGCAGCCATCACCCGGGCAAGCCGTCGGGGTTTGCGGTTCGTCGAATCGTCGGTGAGGGCGATCTCTGGGTCACCGAATACGCGATCGACTACGAGGGCAAGAGCTCCTTCACCGTGAGCATCATGGAGTTCCGCGACGGAAAGGTGTCGCGCGAGACCCAATACTTCGCCGATCCCTTCGAGGCGCCCGCTTGGCGCGCTCAATGGGTCGAGCGGAGGGCTTGAGCCTGACGTCGCTTGCCTGGTGGCTTGCAGATGTGGCGTCCTGCCGCCCAGCCTCCGATCTACGATGACACGGAAGTCGTTGTTACTTCGGTTGGGCCGACTAACGCCAAGTCCTAGGTGTCCGGTGCTACCGGATTTACCATCCGCTTGTTCGCCAGTTCAAGCAGGATGGCCTTCACCGCCTGTGCTGGCTCGGACAATGGAAGGTGATCCGAAAAGCACAACGCCAGCGGCATGTCGATCGTCGGGGAGGCGATACGGCGAAGATCGCATGAGGCCGAGGCCGCCACGCCACGTGCAGCCGAGCCCGGCAGGATCGTAGCCGCTACCCCGGACGCTACCGCCGCCGCGAGCGTATCGGACGATTCCATTTCCGCGACGACACGCGGCACCAAGTGCACCGCCGCAAACGCCTGGTCGACCCGTCGACGCAGTTCGTTGTTGGCGCGTGGCAGCATCAGGTCGACGTCCCGCAGGCTGTCGAGCGTGACCTCGTCCCCGGCCCCCAAGACGCCGGGCGGAGCGACGACGAAGAGGCTCTCCGTCAGCAACTGGTCGAAGCACAGGCCTTGCACACTGCGTCCGCCGCCGTAGAGCACCGCCATGTCCATCCGACCCTCGCGGACGACATCGCACAACGTGGTGCCGAGGTTCTCGTTGATGTGCAGCACGATCTGGGGATAGCGGCCGTGCACGGTCTGGAGCAACGGCAACGCGAGGGTGGAGGCCGCGGAGCCGGGGGTCAGCCCCACGGAGACCTGGCCGGACAATGCACGGCCCGCGTTGAGCACATCCGCCTGCGCTTGTTCGAATTGGCGCAAGATAAGTTGCGCATGGCGGTACAGCGCCTTGCCCGCCTCGGTGGGCTCCACGCCCTTCTGCGTGCGCAGCAAGAGTTGTTGCTTGAACTCCCCCTCCAGCGTCGCAATCTGCTGGCTCAGCGCCGGCTGGGCAACATGGAGCACCTCGGAGGCCTGGGTCAAACTGCCGACGTCGACGATCTTCACGAAGTACTTCAAACGCCGGAGATTCAATGGGGCCTCGAGGTTGTTGATGGCTCTTTCAAGCAAGCATCAAGCCATCCTCCGCAAGCGTCAACCGGGGTTACGATCAGCTGACCATGACGGTGAATTTCAAGACGTTGAAGAGCTTTGTCACTGCCGTGGACGCGAGGAGCGTTTCGGCGGCCGCACAGCAACTGGGCGTGGCGCAGTCGGCGCTGAGCCAGCACATCGCTTCGCTCGAGGATCACTTCGGGCACAAGCTGCTCAGCCGCTCCAACACGGGCGTCACGCCTACGCGGCCGGGCCATGCGCTCTATCGGCATGCACAGTTGATTCTCAGCCACCTCGAACAGGCAGAGGGCGAGTTGATGTCCCGCAGCGATGAGGGCTTCATCGCCGGCCCGGTGTCGGTGGGCCTCGCGACCTACAGCACCGCGTCGGCCCTCTCCACGCCGCTGTTGCAGGCTGTTCGTCGCGACTGCCCGAATGTCAGCCTCTTCATCAACGACAACTTCGGACTTGTCCTCAGCGAGATGGTGATGACCGGCCGCATGGACATGGCCGTGATCTACGCTGGCAGCCCGATCAAGGGCCTGCACCTGCAGCCGCTGCTCACGGAGGAGCTGTTCTTCGTAGCGCCGGCCGGGACCACATTGCCACCGTCCGACGACCAGACGATTCCGCTGCGCGCACTCGCTGCGTTCGATCTGCTGCTGCCGAGCCGGATGCATTTCCTGCGCCGAATGATCGACGACGAATTTGCGCGCATTGGCGTCGCGCCACGCATCACGGCCGAGATCGAATCGGCGGCCACGCTACGGCAGGCAATCGATGCTGGGCTCGGCGCCACGATCCTGCCTGCCGCCGTGGCGGGCGTGTCGTCTACCGCCGAGCGGCCCGTTGTCCGCCGCATCGTCGATCCCGGGATGCAGGCGACGATCTCACTGTGCGTGACCGACCACCTGCCGATGTCCGACCAAGCCAGCGCAGTGCTGGCCATCCTTCGCAAACAGGTCGACGAGCTCTTCGTGGAGGGGCGCTTTGCCGGCATCCGTGCACCCGAGGCGCCAGGCTTGCCGCCTCGCTGACGGTGGTTGATCCGTCAGTGCGCTTCGAGCGCCGCCGTCGCCGGCGTGGACAACTGACGCATCGCACCCACGCCCTCCGCCACGAACGGGTCGGCATGGTAGTAAAGCAATTGCGCACCGACCGAGACGAGGTGCTCCACGTCCTGCCGAACCACCAACGTGCCCGCCACCTTGCCCGCTGCTCGAATGCGCTGCAAGGTCTGGTCCACCAGGTCGAGCACCGGCTGGGCGCGGCGCTTGCCCGGCGCGACCGCGGGCGAGTAGCCCATCGACTGCGACAAGTCCCCTGGCCCGACGAAGTAGACATCGATGCCCTCGACGGCCAGGATCTCGTCGAGATTGCGCACGGCTTCGACCGATTCGACCATTCCGACCAGCAGCTTGTTTTCATGGTCGTCCGGCACTGCGTAGCGGAAGGTGTGCACCACCTGCCGTGCGATCTCGGCAGTGTGGATCAGCGGCACCATCACGCCGTCCGCGCCGGCGTTGAGGCAGCGGGTGATGGTCGAGCGTTCCTGGTTCTGAGGCCGCACGATGCCGAAGCCGCCGGCATAGCGCGCGGCCTTGGCCATGTGGTGAACGTCCTCGAAGCTGGCCAGCCCGTGCTCGCAGTCGATGAAGACGGCATCGGCGCCCGAGCGCACGAGCTTTTCGCACAGCGTCGGCGAGACGTGGTTGGGATTGACCATCAGCACGGAGTCGCCGCGTGCCAGGCGTTGGTGAAGTGAAGTGCTCATTGGATTTCTCTCTGCATGTCTCGTTTCAGGGTTTGCCGGGCGTGCCATCAGGAGCGCCAAGCCAGCGGCTGATCTCGACATCCGGCCCCTGGTCGCGCGCCAGCGTGGGGCTGATGACCAGTTGCTCGATCGTGGTGCCTTGCGGCAGCGTGCAGGCCAGCAGGATGGCGCGTGCGACGTCCTCGGGCGCCACCATTGCGGCGCGCTCGTCAGCCGTGGGCGGGCGGACCCGCGTGTCCATGATTGGTGTGTTGACCTCGCCGGGCAGGATCGTGGTCGAGCGGATGTTGTTGTTGCGGAAGGTGCCGTGCAGGAAGCCCATGAGGTTGACGACCGCAGCCTTCGCAGCGCCATAGGGCGCACCGCCCAGCAGGTTCGGCCGCAACGCCGCAAGCGAAGACACCGTGACCACGGTGCCCGCGCCGGCCGACAGCATGCCGGGAAGCACCGCCTGGATCAGCACGTACACGGCCGTCAGGTTGACGGAGATGGCGGACTCCCAGTCATCCGCCTCGATCCAGCGGATGTTGCGCACGCGGCTGGTCAGCCCTGCGTTGTTCACGAGGATGCCGACCGGGCCCACCTCGGCCTCGATCCACCGCACCAGGTCCTGCAACTGTTCGCGGCTTTGCAGGTCGGCCTGCCGGGCCCAGGCCTCACCGCCCGCCGCGCGGATCTCGGCCGCCACTGCTTCCAGCGGCTCCTTGCGCCGGCCCATGACCACCACGCGTGCGCCCTCGCCGGCCAGCATCAGCGCCGTCGAGCGGCCGATGCCCGAGCCGCCACCGGTCACCAGCGCGACCTGCCCTTTCAACGCGGCACCGGCCGTCACGCGAGCACCTTGGCGGGCTTGCCCGCAGGCGCAGCGACGGGCGCCGGTGTGGGCAGGTAACCGTAATCGAGACGCGCACGCTCGGAGCTGACCAGGCCCTGTCTCAGGTCGTCCTCCACCAGTTCGCGCGAGCGCTCCTGCGCGTCGCCCCAGCCACCGCCGCCGGGCAGTTCGATCTGCAGGCGCTCGCCGGGCGCCAGCACGAGCCGCCCCTTCGCAAACACCGCCTTCCCGTCATGCAGCACCGCGCCGTTGCGGCCGGCCTGTCCGCCCAGCACGCCGAGGCAGGGGTACTTCACATGCTCGGTGCTCAGGTAGATGTTCATCTCGCGGTCCGACAGGTTGCGGATGACGCCACGCTGACCCAAGCCGCCACGGAACTTGCCCGGCCCGCCCGAGTCGGGGATCAGCTCCTTGCATTCCGTCAGCACCGGCACCGCCAGTTCGTACATCTCGATCGGCGTCACGCGGCAATTGGACGGGAAGCTCAAGGTGTCGAGGCCGTCCATCGACGAGCGACCACCCTGCCCGCCGTGGAAGTTCTGCGCGCTCCCATAGGCCGTGCCGTCGGAGCGTTGTCCCTGGCAGTTGATGCCCCAGATCGGCGCGCCGCCGCTGTCGCCCATCGCACCCTCCGGCACCACGTCCTGCAGCGCCTTGAAGATCAGGCTGGGAATGCAGTGGCCGACCAGGTTGCGCGCGGCGCCTGCGGCGTGCGGGCGCGGATTCAGGATGGAGCCTTCAGGGGCGGAATCGGTCAAGGCAACCATGCACCCCTCGTTGTTCGGCGTGTCCGGGTCGAGCAGGCACTTCAGCGCATAGACGCTGTGCGCCACGCGATAGTGCGGCACCACGTTGATGCCGCGCGCCACCTCAGGAGAAGTGCCTGTGTAGTCGACATGGATCGAATCGTCGCCTACCTCCACGCTGACGCACAGCTTGACCTCCGTCTCGAAGCCGTCGATGGTCATGTCTGCCTTGTAGCTGCCGTTGGGCCACGCCGCGATGGCTCTGCGCATGTGACGCTCGGAGCGGCTGAAGATGGCTTCGCCGAGGCCTTCGCAATCGTCGAGGCCGTATTCGTCCATGAAGCGCGTGAACTCACGGCACATCACCTCGTTGGCCGCCACCATGCTCTGGATGTCGCCGCGCACCTCGTGCGGCAGACGCACGCTGGCCTCGATCACGGAAAACACGTCGGTATTGGGCTTGCCGGCCTTGAACAGCTTGAGCATCGGGATGCGGATGCCCTCCTCGAACATGTCTGTCGAATCGGGCGACTGTGGACGCCCACCGATGTCGGGCAGATGCGCGATGCTGCCCGCGTAGGCCACGATCTTGCCGTTGCGGAACATCGGCGTGAGCATCACCATGTCCGGCAGGTGGCCGGTGCCGATGATCGGGTCATTGGTCGCAAGCACATCGCCCGGCTCGAGCGACTCTGGCGGGAAGGCCGGCAGGAAGTAGTTCTGCGCGGCCATCGGCAGTGTGGTGATGAACACCGGGATCGACCAGGTGCACTGCGCCAGCGCCCTGCCCTTGGCATCGAGCAGCACGTTTACGTAGTCGTGGTTCTCGCGCACGATCGGCGAAAAGGCGGTGCGCCCGAGAGCGCTGTCGGCCTGGTCGGCGATGAACACCAGGCGGTCCCACATCACTTGCAGCGTGATCGGGTCGTTGAAGTCGGGCTTGAGCATGGACATGACGTGTGGCCTTCAGTTCAGAAGCATGATGAGGTTGTGCTGAGCATCGAGCGAGGCGCTCGCGTTCGGCCCCATGACGACGGTCGACTCGCGCTGTTCGATGATCGCGGGGCCTTGGACAGGCACGCCCGGCAGCAGCGCGTAGTGGTCGTAGACGGGCGTGTCGACGGTCTTGCCGAGTTCGGAGAAGAACACCGGCCGCGTGCCCTTGCGCGGGTCGCGCACCGCGCCCGCTTCGCCGCGCAAGTTGGCCAGCGACACGACAGCCTTGGGGCCGCTGGCACGGATGCGCCAGGTGATGATCTCCGCGTCGGTTCCGGTCACGGCGCGGCCGTACAGCGCCACATAGTTCGCATGGAAGCGCGACAGCAGTTCGGGCAGGAAGGCCGGGTCGGCCGGGTCCAGATCGGGCAACGCGACCGAGATCTCGTAACCCTGCCCCACGTGGCGCATGTCGACCGTGTATGAGAAGGTGATGCGATCAGCCGGCACCTTGCTGGCCAGCACGACCTCACGGCCCTGGGCGGCGAGGCTGGACTTGACCACGTTTACCGCGCTGGGGTTCCATGCCGACAGGCGCATCGGCAGACTGGTCGACAAGTCAGCCGCCACCGGCGCACCAAGCAGGCCGATGGCAGAAGTAACGCCTGCGCCCAGCGGGCAGATCACCTTGCGGATGCCGAGCTTGCGCGCCACGCCATAGGCATGTACCGGTCCTGCCCCGCCGAAGGCGATCAGCGGCAGTGCACGCGGGTCGACGCCGCTGTCGGTCGCCTGCATCGATGCGGCTTCGGCCATGCTTTCGTTGACCATGTCATGGATGCCCCAGGCGGCGCGCTCGGCGGTGATGCCCAGGTCCTTCGCGAGGCGCGCCATCGCTGCTGTGGCTGCCGGCCGGTCGAGCGCGAAGTCGCCGCCGAGGAAGGACCTCTCGTCGAGGTAGCCCAGGAGCAGGTCAGCGTCGGTCACGGTCGGTTCGGTGCCCCCGCGGCCATAGCAGGCCGGTCCCGGTGCCGCTGCGGCGCTGCGCGGACCGACGCTCAGCAGGCCCATCTTGTTGCGCGCCGCGATGCTGCCGCCACCGGCGCCGATCTCGATCATGTGGATCGATTGGATCTTCAGCGGGAAACCGCTGCCCTTGCGGAAGCGCTCGTGGCGCGCCACCTCGAGATCGTTGGCGACCATCGGCTGGCCGTTCGGAATCAGGCACAGCTTGGCCGTGGTGCCGCCCATGTCGAAGGAAAGCACACTCTGCTCGCCGGCCTGGCGGGCATAGTCGGCGGCGGCCACGGCACCGGCAGCCGGGCCCGATTCGATGAGGCGCACCGGCGTGCGCGACGCCGACGAACTGGGCACGACACCACCGCTCGACGTCATCCACAGCAACTGCCCTTCGACGCCACGCTGCGACAGCTCGCGCTCAAGATGGTTCACATGGCCGACCATCATGGGGCGCGTGTAAGCATTGACCACGGTGGTCGATGCGCGGTCGTACTCGCGCACTTCGGGGCAGACCGTTGACGACAGCGACACCGAGATCCCCGGCGCCACCTCGGCGATCAACTCGGCCACTCGCTGCTCGTGCTGCGCGTACTTGTAGGCATGCAGCAAGCACACCGCGACCGATTCGACCTTTCGTTCGAGCAGCGTGCGGGCGATGGCGCGGACGCCCTCCTCGTCCAGCGCCTTGATCACAGTGCCGTCGGCGGCTATGCGCTCTTCCACGCCGAAGCAGAATTCGCGCGACACCAGCGGGTCGGGGTACTGGATGCGCAGGTCGTAGAGGTCGTAACGGCCTTCGGTGCGGATGCGCAGCATGTCCTGGAAGCCGTCGGTCGTGATGAAGGCCGTGTGCACGCCACGGCGCTCCAGCACCGCATTGGTCACCACCGTCGTGGCCCCGAGGATCTGCAAGGCCTCGTTGGCCTTGGCCTTGCCAGCGTCCCTGGCGCGGACCTTGGCCAGCAGCTCGTCCACGCCCTGGAGCACGGCACGCGCAGGTGCGTCCGGCGTGCTCAGGACCTTGTGCAGCAGGATGTTGCCGTCGTCCTCGGTCATGGCGAAGTCGGTGAACGTGCCACCTGTGTCGAATGCCAGTTTCATGCTTTTCAGCTCCTTGTGTGTTCGGTTGAGTTGCCTGGAATCAAGCGGTGGCGGTGTCGGATGCGCGGCGACCTGTCATGAACAGTTCGCCCAGGTCGGCGTTGCTCAGCTCGCCAACCGGGCTGTCCCAGATGACCTTGCCAAGCCGAAGGACCACGGCGCGCTCGGCCGCTTCCATCGCCTTGCGCGTGTTCTGCTCGACCAGCAGGATCGTGCGACCGCCCTTGTGCAGGCGCTTGAGCTCGTTGAAGACCAGCGTGATCGCCTGCGGCGAGAGCCCGACCGACGGCTCGTCGACCAGCAGGATCTCGGGCCGGCGCAGCACGGCCATGGCCATCTCGAGCAACTGCTGCTCGCCCCCTGACATGTTCCCGGCCAGCTCGTTGCGGCGCTTCTGCAGGATCGGAAACAGGTCGTAGACGTAGTCGCGCTCGCCCTTGAGGTCGCCGCCCTTGATGGTGTAGGCCGCCATTTCCAGGTTCTCGTCGATGGTCATCAGCTGGAAGTTGCAGCGGCCCTGCGGCACGTATGCAATGCCGTGGCCCAGCATGGCTTGCGGCTTGAGGCCGGCAATGTCCTTGCCCTTCCAGCGGATGGCACCGCCCTTGTGGGTGGTCATGCCGAACAGGGACTTCAGCAGCGTCGACTTGCCGGCCCCGTTGGGCCCAAGCAGCGTGATGAATTCGCCGTGGCGGATCTTCAGGTCCACACCGTGCAGGATGTCCAGGTGGCCATAGCCGGCGTACAGGTTGTCGATTTCGAGTTCCATGATGTGCTCCGTGCTCAGCCGCCCAGGTAGGCTTCGATGACTTCGGGGTTCTTCACCACGGCTTCGGGCGTGTCGTCCGCGAGCTTCGCGCCCTGGTGCAGCACGACCACGCGGTGACTCAGGTTCATCAGCACGTCCGTGTTGTGCTCGATCACGACGAAGGTCACGCCGAGCTCGCGGTTCGCGTGCTCGATGCTCTGGATCACCTTCTCGATGAGGATCGGATTGATGCCGGCCAGCGGTTCGTCCAGCAGGATCAGCTCCGGCTCGGGCATCAGCATCGAGGCAAACTGGAGCAGCTTCTGCTGGCCGCCGGACATGTTGCCCGCCGGCAGGTGCGCGACGCGCGAGAGGCCCGCGATCTCGATCAGTTCCTTCGCACGCTTGCGCAAGGCGCTCACTCGCCGCTTGGCGGAGGGCCCGATCCAGAAGGTCGACAGCACGTTCGGGAAGCTCGACATCTGGCCCGCGAGCACGAGGTTCTCCTCGCAGTCCAGTGTCGGGAAGACCACCGTCTTCTGGAAACTGCGCAGGAAGCGGCCTTCGCGGGCGATGCGGTTCATCGGCCAGTCGGTGATGTCGACGCCCTTGAGCAGCACGCGGCCCGCGTCGCTCTTCTGCAAGCCGGTGCAGCAGTCGAACAGTGTCGACTTGCCCGATCCGTTGGGACCGATCAGGCCCATCACCTCGCCACGCCGCACTTCGATGTCGACGCCCTGCAGGGCCGCCACCGCACCGTAGTTCTTGCGCAGGCCTTCGATGCGAAGCATGCATGAATCGGCAGTCATTTCGCCGCTCCCTTGTCGCTGCCGACGCCTGCGATGCGTGCGGCAAAGCGCTCGAACAGCGGCGCCAACCCCTGCGGGAACACGAACACCAGGCCCAGCAGCACGATGCCGTAGATCACCATGCGCAGTTCCGGCGTGATGCGCAGCGCTTCCGACACCGCCACGAAGACGAAGCTGCCGATCACCGCACCCGGGATCTTGCCGACACCGCCGCCCAACACGATGATGAGGATGGTGTTGGAGTAGTAGGCCTGGAACACCAGCGGGCTCACCACGGTCGAGAAGTGGGCGTAGAGGCTGCCGCCGAGACCGGCGAACACTGCGCTGAGCATGAAGACCAGCAGCTTGTAGGTCCAGGTCGGCACGCCAAGCGACTCGGCCAGCCGCTCGTTGTCGCGGATCGCCACCATGCAGCGGCCGGCCGGCGAGCGGATCAGGGCGACGAAGCCCAGCAGCGCGAGCGCGGCGATCGCCAGCGTCAGGTAGAAATACTCGGGCGCCTTGATGACGGTAAAGGCCCACTCGCCGAAGCCGAGCCGGGGACGCGGCACGCCCGACAGGCCCATGTCGCCGCGCGTCAGGTCGACCCAGTTCTTCGACACCATCTGCGCGATCACGACCAGGCCCAGCGTGCACATCACGAAGGAGGTGTCGCGCAGCCGCAGCGCCGGAATGCCGAGCGGCAAGGCGATGAGTCCGGCCGCCAGTCCCGCCGCCACGAGGTTCACGATGAACGACGTGCCGAAGTGGATCGACATCAGCGCCGACACATACGCGCCGATGCCGAAGAAGACGCCCTGTGCGAGCGAGAGCATGCCGGTGTAGCCAAGGATCAGGTTCAGGCCCAGGGCGGGCAGGAGGAAGATCATCGCCAGCACCATGGCGTGCAGGTAGTAGTCGCCCAGGAAGAGTGGTGCGGCGAGCAGCGCGACCATGGCCAGGGCGCAAGCGCTCCAGTTGACCGTGGCAAGCCGCGCAGCGGGCAGGCGGGGGGTGTCCAGCGTGGTGGTTGACATGATGGCCTGTTGCATGGGGTGATTTGTCAGAACCTGGCCTTGCTGCTGAACAGGCCGTGCGGGCGCAGCATCAGCATCAGGAGCAAGGCGATGAAGCCGACCGAGTCGCGGTACTGAAGGCCGATGTAGCCGGCAACCAGGCTTTCCACCACGCCGAGCAGGAGTCCGGCGATGAGCGTTCCGCGCACGTTGCCCATGCCGCCCATGACGATCACGGCAAAGGTCTTGAGCGTGATCGACTCGCCCATGCCCCCGTAGATGCTCACGTTGATGGGGCCGGTGAGAATGCCCGACAGCGCGGCGATCGCCACCCCGATCAGGAAGGTCTTGCGAACCACCTGCTCGACGTCGATGCCGTTGACCTGGCAGCACTCGATGTTCTGCGAAACGGCGCGAATTGAACGGCCCAGACGCGTACTGCGCACCATCCACTCAAGGGCGACGAACACGATGATCGTGACCCCGACCAGGATCACGCGCTGCTGCGACATGCCGAAAGCGCCCATCTCGATCGGTTCGATCCAGCCGCCGGAGAACACCTTGTAGCCGCCGCCGAAGGCGAGGATCACGACGTTCTGCAGGATCAGCGACAGGCCGAGCGTGGCGAGCACGCCGGCCTGGAAGGGCTGCCCCACGAGCCGCTGCATAACGAGGCGGCCGATGACCACGGCGATCACGCTGACGATCGCGACACCGCCGATGATCGCGAGGCTGTATTCGGAGGTCAGGTGGCTCATCACCCACCAGGCCGCGAATGTGCCCAGCATGTAGTACTCGCCGTGCGCGAAGTTGATGGCGCGCAGCACGCCGAAGATCATCGTCATGCCGGCAGCCACCAGGGCGTACATCGACCCGGTGATGATGCCGTTGACGATCTGCTCGAAGATGAAGGAGTCCACGGGGTTGTCCTTGGAGCGATGCCCGTGCGCCTTACTTGGCGCTCGCGCCGTAGTCGACCTTGGTCGTGATCATTCCCTTGATGACCGGCTTGGCATCGACGATTTCGACCAGCGCCATCGGCAGGATCGCCTGGTTGTGGTCGTCGAAGGTCACGCTGCCCATCGGGCTTTCGTACTTGATGGTGGTCAGCGCGTTGCGCACGTCATCGCCCTTGGCGCTCTTGGCATTGCGAATGGCCTGGGCCACCAACTGCAGCGTGTCGTAGTGGGTGTAGGCATGGTTGTTCGGCATCTCGCCGCCGTTCGCCTTCTTGTAGTCCTCGACGAATTTCAGGCTGCGCGCCGCCGGCACTTCCGGCAACCATGCCGCCGCCTCGACCGCGCCGTTCATGACCTTCGGCGCCGCGGCGATCGTGTCCTTGGTGTTGAACTCGCCATTGCCGACCAGCGCGATCTTGCCGGCCAAGCCCAGCTCGAGCATCTGGCGGGCGATGATGGGGGTGGTGTCGGCCTGTCCGTAGAGGATGATGGCCTGCGCGCCCGAGCGGCGGATCTTGCTGAGCACCGTGCGGAAGTCGGTCTCCGAGTCCTTGTAGTAGTCCTCGCTCAGGATCTCGGCACCCTCGTACTTCGGCAGGTAGCGCTTGGTGAACTTGATCGCACCGCGGCCGTAGTCGCTGTCGACCGACAGCACGGCAAATTTCTTGAACCCCTTGGTCTTGACCGAGTACTCCAGCACGGTCGCCGCGCGCACCTCGTCCGTCGGGTAATTGCGGAAGGTCCACTTGAATCCGCCGACACCCGCCTTGTAGGTGATGTCGGGGTTGGACGACGCCGCATTGACCAGCAGCACCTTCGATTCCTCGACCAGGGGCTCCATCGCCAGGGTCACGGAACTGCAGATGTCGCCGATGATGATCGGCGTCTTGTCGAGGCTGATCATGCGCTGCGTAGCGGCGACGCCCTCCGAGGGCACGCACTGGCTGTCGCCGCTCACCAGTTCCACCTTGCGGCCGAGCAAGCCGCCCGCCGCATTGATCTCGGCCGCCGCCAGGGCGGCGCCCTTGTTGGCGAAGGCGCCATAGCGCGCATTCGGGCCGCTCATCGGGCTGATGATCCCGATCTTGATCGGATCGCCCGCCTGGGCCGCGGCATACGTGAAGGCACACAGGCCCAGCAGCGCAACGGCGGCGCCCCGTGCAGCCGCGCCAACGGTGGGGGTCGTGGGATAACAGCTCATCGCATTTCTCCGGTCGATTTCAGGTGAATGGTGGGAACGTGAACGAATGGTAGGAACGGCGCTTCCAAAGGGCCAATACGGAATCCGGCTTCGGGCATCGCCTTTCCTGATGGGGTTCAGACCAGCTGGGCCACCGCGCGGGCGATTCGCGTGCAGCCTTCCTCGATCTGCTCGACGCTGGTGGCGGTGGACATCCGGAAATACGGCGACAAGCCGTAGGCCGTGCCCGCCAGCACCATGACGCCGCCCGCCTCCAGGAAATGGATCACCACGTCGTTGTCCGTCTCGAGCGCCTTGCCCTCGGGCGTTCGCTTGCCAATCAGGCCCCCGCAGTGCGGATAAAGATAGAAGGCGCCACCCGGCGCGCGCGCACGGATGCCGGGAATCTCATTGAGCAGCCGCACGGCCGTGTCGCGGCGCTGACGATAGGTCGCCACCCATTCCGGCAGGAAGGTCGCTTCCGTGTTGAGGGCGACCACGGCGGCTGCCTGACTCATGGACGACACGCCGCTGGTGGACTGGGACTGGAGCATGTCCAGCGCGCCGATGATGTCGGCCGGGCCCGCCGCGTAACCAATGCGCCAGCCGGTCATGGCATACGTCTTGGAGACTCCGTTGACCAGCAATGTCCGGTCGCGCAATCCAGGTTCGATCACCAGCAGGTGCTCTGGCGCGGCATCACCGAAACGAATGTGCTCGTAGATGTCATCCGTCAGCACCATCACCTGGGGATGCCGCATCAGCACGTCGGCCAGCGCGCGCAACTGCGCCGACGAGTAGGTGGTACCGGTGGGATTGGTGGGAGAGTTGAAGACCAGCCAGCGCGTCTTGGGTGTGATCGCCGCCTCCAGGGCGGCTGGTGTGAGGCGGAAGTCATCCTCTTCACGGCATTGGACGATCACAGGTGTTCCGTCGCAGGCGAGCACCATGTCGGGGTACGACACCCAGAAAGGCGCGGGAATGACGACCTCCATTCCCTCCTCCACTGTGACCGACAACGCATTGAACAACGCATGCTTGGCGCCGCAGGTCACGATGATGTCGCGCGCCGCGTAGTCCAACTCGTTTTCCCGCTTCAGCTTGGCGGCGATGGCCTGCCGCAGCGCAAGGGTGCCGGCCACGGGGGTGTAGCGCGTGTCGCCGCGTTCGATTGCCTCGCAACCAGCCTTGGCGATGTGGGCTGGCGTATCGAAATCGGGCTCGCCGATGGCCAGGTTGATGATGTCCTTGCCTTGGCGCCGCAGTTCTGCGAAACGCTCGGCGGCCGCACTGCTCGGCGAAGGCTTGATGCGCCGGATGCGCGACGAGATCCGGGATGGGTTCACTGAAATTCCTATGGCGGTTTCTACGAAACGAACAGTAGGAGGTATCGGCTCGCGCCGCCAAGATGCCTTCGCTCTACGGCGATCGCATTTGCTGATGGCCCTCCTCTCTCATCCGGCTTTCTCGCGATGTGGCATCAGTTTTCCGGATGGGATCAGAGCGAAGTCGTCTTGGTGCAACCGGGACGTGTGCGTAAGGTCGCGGTCTCGTACTTCCACCATCGAAAACCCGGAGACATCTTGCGCCCTTCCGTTCTGGCCACCCGTGCCACCTTTCCCGACATCGCCGAGCGCCTGCGTCTCTATTTCGACGTCGATGACAACCCCGAAGACACCATCTGGAGCGCGGCCGAACTCCGCCAGCGCCTCCAGGGCAAGCAGGGTGTGATGAGCACCGGCAGCGAGCGCATCGACGCCACTTTGCTGGACGCCTGCCCCCAACTCAAGGCGGTCTGCAATGTCGGCGTGGGCTACAACAACGTGGATGTCGCCGCGTGCACGGCGCGGGGCGTGCTGGTCACCAACACGCCCGATGTGCTGACCGAAACCACGGCCGACTATGGGTTTGCGCTCATGATGGCCACCGCACGGCGTCTCACTGAATCCGAACACTTCCTGCGCCGGGGGGCGTGGACCAAAACCGGCGTGTTCGACATGTTCGCGGGCAGCGACATTCACGGCTCCACGCTCGGCATCCTGGGAATGGGGCGAATTGGCCGCGCCATCGCGCGGCGAGGTGCACACGGATTTGGCATGCAGGTGATCTACCACAACCGATCGCGCCTTGGCGTGGACGCCGAAGCGGAGTCCGGCGCACGCCATGTCGACAAGACGACCCTACTTCGCGAGGCGGACCATCTGATTCTTGTCGTCCCGTACTCGCCCTCTTCGCACCATGCGATCGGCGCACCCGAACTTGCCCAGATGAAGCGCACCGCCACGCTGACCAACATTGCGCGAGGCGGTATCGTCGATGACGCCGCGCTGGCAGCCGCGTTGCGTGACGGAACGCTCGCGGCCGCAGGGCTTGACGTCTTCGAGGGCGAGCCCCAGGTCCACCCCGCCCTGCTGGGCTTGTCCAACGTCGTGCTGACGCCGCACATCGGCAGTGCGTCGATTCGTACGCGCCGGGCGATGGCGGCGCTCACCATCGACAACTTGATTTCGGCGCTGGGCCAGGGCCCGAATGCTGGACGGCCACCGACCCCAGTCAACCCCGAGGTGCTCGCAGGCTGACATGCTCGAATCGAAGCTCGTTGTGATGGGGGTCTCGGGTTGCGGCAAATCGACTGTGGCTGCGGCGGTCGCCAACGCGCTGCACGCTCACCTGATCGAGGGGGACGATCACCACCTCCCTTCAAGCCTGAGGAAGATGCGCGATGGCGTTGCACTGACTGATGCCGATCGCCATCCATGGCTCGACCGCTTGGGGCTGCTGTTGCAGGAGTGCAAGGGGAGCGCTGTCCTCACATGCTCCGCGCTCAAACGAGAATATCGGGACCGACTGCGCAAGGCATCGCCGAGCCTGAAGTTCGCCTACATCGACATCGATCGGCACGAGGCACACAGCCGGGTCGCGAATCGCGCTTCTCACTTTTTCTCGGCGAGCCTGGTTGACAATCAGTTCCAGACCCTTGAGTCGCCTGTCGGTGAAAGCGGTGTCTTGCCCGTCAATGCGTTGTGGCGCGTCGAATCCCAACGAGATGCCATCCTGCACTGGCTGAGACGGCCGTGCATCCAAAACCCTTAGGAAGGTTCGCCTTGAATTCTGTACTGAAGAGCTTCGACCTCACCGGTCGCACCGCCCTCCTCACCGGCTCCAGCGCCGGCATCGGCTACGCGCTCGCGCGCGGACTGGCCGGCGCGGGCGCCCGCGTGATCCTCAATGCGCGCTCCGCCGACAAGCTCGAGAAGGCCGCCGCCCAATTGCGGGACGAAGGCGCGACGGTCTTCACTGCCGCCTTCGACGTCAGCGATGGCAACGCCGTGAACAGCGCCGTCGAACGCATCGAGGCCGAGATCGGCCCGATCGACATCCTCGTCAACAACGCCGGCATGCAGCGCCGCGCGCCGCTGGACCAGTTCGAAGAGACGCATTGGCACGAGCTGATGAAGACCAATCTCGACAGCGTGTTCCTGGTCGGCAAGGCCGTCGCACGCCACATGATCGAACGCAAACGCGGCAAGATCATCAACATCTGCTCCGTGCAGAGCGAGCTCGGCCGTCCTGGCATCGCTCCCTACACCGCCAGCAAGGGCGCGGTGAAGATGCTCACCAAGGGCATGGCGATCGACTGGGGCCCGCACGGCATCCAGGTCAACGGGCTCGGGCCGGGCTATTTCAAGACCGAACTGAACGACGCACTGGTCAAGAATGCGGACTTCAGCGCCTGGCTCATCGGCCGCACGCCGTCCCGGCGTTGGGGCGATGTCGAGGATCTCGTCGGCGCAGCGGTGTTCCTCGCGAGCGACGCGTCGCGCTTCGTCAACGGCCATATCCTCTACGTCGACGGCGGCGTCACCGCAGCCCTTTAGCACACCCCCAGGTTGGCTCACTTCGTGTAACCGCCCACCCCCTTGCAGGGGGCAACACCAGCGGCCCGGCTGAGCCGGTTCCGCGGTGTTTCGCGAAGGGGTTCGTGAACTGTCATCAGATTGAGGAAGAAGGAGAAAAGCCCATGGAAGCCCTCGTCATTCATGCCCCCGGCGACTTG